>NZ_VWUO01000003.1:0-420229 GCF_008631595.1 Pantoea sp. F_5 | reverse complement strand
GGCTTTGATATTTTTGTGCGTCCGGAGACGCTGATATCAATCCTGCGAGTGCCCACACAGATTGTCTGATAAATTGTTAAAGAGCAGTGCGAACAGTGCGTTAGCGTCCTGTCGCGAGGTGGCGTATGTTACGCTTTCCTCCTGCAGAGTCAACCTCTTTCTAAGAAGTTTTTCTCCGGCGGCGCAGTCTCCTGAACCTTCAACCCGTTTCCCCTTGCCGGTGTGCCGTGTCGATGGAGGCGCATTATAGGGAACGGTTCAGATAGCGCAAGTGCAAATTGAGACTTTTTTACTGACCGTTCGATTTACACTCAAAAGGGATAGTAATTAAGCAAAAACCCCGCAAAAGGACAAAAAAACGGGCCTGCGGCCCGTTTTTCAACTCGCATCATTACTGATGTGCAGTTATGACGTCGTTTTCCACATCCATTTCGATGGTTTTGCCTGGCACCAGCGAACCGGCAAGGATCTGCTGAGCCAGCGGGTTCTCAATCTGCTGCTGTATCGCACGTTTGAGAGGTCGTGCACCATAGACCGGATCATATCCATTCTCAGCCAGCAGTTTGATCGCCGCATCGGAGATGTGCAGCTGATAGCCACGTTCATCCAGACGCTTGTACAACCGTTGCAGCTGAATCTGCGCAATCGATGCGATGTGTTTTTCAGCCAGTGGATGGAAGACGACCACTTCATCAATACGGTTGACGAATTCAGGACGGAAATGCTGTCCGACCACCCCCATCACAATATCTTTCATTTCCGGATAGCTGAGGTTACCGAACCGCTCCTGGATTAAATCCGATCCCAGGTTAGAGGTCATAATCACCACGCTGTTACGGAAGTCGACCGTACGCCCCTGCCCATCCGTCAGACGTCCATCATCCAGCACCTGCAGCAAAATGTTGAATACATCAGGATGTGCCTTCTCGACTTCATCCAGCAGGATTACCGAATAAGGACGACGGCGCACCGCTTCGGTCAGATAACCGCCCTCTTCATAGCCGACATAGCCCGGAGGTGCGCCCACCAGCCGCGACACCGAATGTTTTTCCATAAATTCGGACATGTCGATACGCACCATCGCATCGTCACTATCGAACAGGAAGTTAGCCAGCGACTTACACAATTCGGTTTTACCAACCCCGGTCGGTCCCAGGAACAGGAAGGAACCAATAGGCCGGTTAGGATCTGACAGGCCAGCACGACTACGGCGAATCGCATTTGATACCGCTTCAACCGCTTCATCCTGTCCGATAACCCGGCCATGCAGATCCTGCTCCATGCGCAGTAACTTATCGCGCTCACCTTCCATCATTCGCGCCACCGGAATACCGGTCCAGCGCGCCAGCACATCGGCAATCTCCACATCGGTTACGCGGTTGCGCAGTAACTTCATGGTTTTTCCTTCCGCCTGAGTCGCTGCGGCTAGCTGTTTTTCCAGTTCAGGAATTTTACCGTACTGCAGTTCTGACATCTGAGCGAGATCGCCCTGACGACGAGCCTGCTCTAAGTTCAGACGCGCCTGCTCAAGTTCAGCTTTAATATTCTGCGTGCCGGACAGCGAGGCTTTCTCAGTCTTCCACTCATCTTCCAGCTCGGCATATTCGCGCTCTTTCTGGTTCAGCTCAGTTTCCAGCATCTCCAGACGTTTGATACTGGCATCATCCGCCTCTTTCTTCAGCGCCTGCTGCTCCAGCTTCAACTGGATGATGCGGCGCTCAAGGCGATCCAGTGACTCCGGCTTCGAGTCCATCTGCATACGAATGCTGGATGCTGCCTCATCGATCAGGTCAATCGCTTTGTCCGGCAGCTGGCGGTCAGCAATGTAACGATGAGAAAGCGTTGCCGCTGCGACAATAGCCGGGTCAGTAATCTGCACATGGTGATGCAGTTCATACCGCTCTTTCAGGCCACGCAGAATGGCGATGGTGTCTTCTACACTCGGCTCAGCCACAAAGACTTTCTGGAAACGACGCTCCAGGGCAGCATCTTTTTCAATGTACTGGCGGTACTCATCAAGTGTGGTGGCACCTACGCAGTGCAGTTCACCACGCGCCAGCGCTGGCTTAAGCATATTACCAGCATCCATCGCACCGTCCGCTTTACCGGCGCCCACCATGGTATGAAGCTCGTCGATAAACAGGATGACGTTGCCTTCCTGTTTCGACAGGTCACTCAGCACCCCTTTCAGACGCTCTTCGAATTCACCGCGATATTTCGCCCCGGCCACCAGCGCCCCCATATCCAGCGCCAGTACCCGGCGGCCTTTCAGGCCTTCAGGAACTTCACCGTTAATGATGCGCTGCGCCAGCCCTTCAACAATCGCGGTTTTACCCACGCCAGGCTCACCAATCAGCATCGGGTTATTTTTGGTTCGGCGCTGCAGAACCTGGATAGTACGACGAATCTCTTCATCACGACCAATCACCGGATCGAGTTTGCCCTTCTCGGCACGCTCGGTCAGGTCAATGGTGTATTTTTTTAATGCCTGGCGCTGATCTTCAGCCCCCTGATCGTTCACGTTGTCTCCTCCCCGCATCTGTTCAATCGCACTGGTGATTTTTTCGCGCGTTGCGCCCGCTGCTTTAAGCAAATCGGCCAGTGAACCACGTGATTCAAGGGCGGCCAGAACAAATAATTCGGATGAAATGAAGTTATCATTGCGCTTCTGCGCCAGCTTGTCGCACAGGTTTAATACCCGCACGAGGTCAGATGAGGGTTGTACATCCCCTTCGCTGCCTTCAACTTGTGGCAGGCGATCGATGGCCTGCTCAACCTGAGCGCGTAAGGGGGTAACGTTGACACCCGCAGAAGTCAGTAAAGGTGAAACCGATCCGCCTTCCTGTTTGAGCAATGCGCTCATCAGGTGCAGAGGTTCAATAAATTGGTTGTCGTGTCCCAGAGCCAGGGACTGCGCGTCGGCGAGAGCCAGCTGAAATTTGTTAGTAAGACGATCCAGACGCATAATTCCTCCCATTACAGGTCAAAATGCTACTGGAGATTAAATGAGGTCATCCCTCAAATTTTCAAGGTTAATGACCTGAGATTTGAGTAAAAAATACACTAACTGGACCGTCTTATGGCGTAAGGTTATAACAGCCAGATCAAAGTTGCCATACGCCCGGTGATCCCATCGCGACGGAAGGAAAAGAAATCGTCGCGCTGGGTGAAGGTACAACGGCTGTCGGCACTGATTGATTTCACGCCCGCGGCCTGGAGTCGCATACGCGCCAGCAGCCAGATATCAGCGTAAAATTTGCCGCCTGAAGGGCGGAAAGCCTGCACTGCGCGAGGATCCTGAGCCATAAAGGCCTCACGTACTTCTGCACCAACTTCAAATGCATCCGGCCCGATTGCCGGACCCAGCCAGGCATGGATCTGATCCGATGGCGAACGAAACTGCGCCAGCGTATTTTCCAGTACACCCGCACAAAGTCCGCGCCAGCCTGCATGTGCCGCCGCCACTTCCGTCCCATCCTGCGAACAGAACAGGACCGGGAGGCAGTCAGCGGTCATGATGGCGCAGACGACGCCAGGCTGATCGGTGATACAGGCATCGGCACGTAATGGCGTACTTGCTCCTTCAGCCAGGCGCACAACGTCAGTGCCATGAACCTGATCCAGCCACTGCGGCATCGCAGGCAAGCCCGCCTCTGCCATCAGTAACTGCCGGTTACGCGTTACCGTATCCGGATTATCCCCCACGTGCCCGCCGAGATTCAGTGCATCCCAGGGCAATGTACTGATGCCACCCTGTCGCTGCGTCGAGCAGGCCCGAACGCGTGACGGAGCAGGCCATTGAGGCGTAATCAGATTCATCACCAGTTCATCTGGTCTTTAAATTCTTCGGTGTCTGCTTTTAACGCCGCGATCAGATCAACCATATCCTGCGGAAGCGCCGCATGGAATTCCATTTCAATCCCGCTGATAGGGTGATACAGACGTAGCATGGTGGCATGCAGAGCCTGACGATCAAAACCGCGCAGCGTAGTGATAAATGCCTCTGATGCGCCTTTTGGCGGACGCGGACGGCCACCATAAAGCGGATCGCCCACCAGCGGATGGCTGATGTGAGACATATGCACACGGATCTGGTGTGTACGACCGGTTTCCAGACGCAGGCGAAGACGGGTATGGGCGCGGAAGTGCTCCATGATGCGGTAATGCGTCACCGCTGGCTTACCCATCGGGTGAACTGCCATATGGGTGCGTTTGGTTGAGTGACGGCTGATAGGCTGCTCAACCGTGCCGCCCGCCGTCATATTACCAATCGCGACCGCTTCATATTCACGGGTGATTTCGCGACGTTGCAGCGAATCCACCAGATGCGTCTGAGCCGGTACAGTTTTCGCCACCACCATTAAACCGGTAGTGTCTTTATCCAGGCGGTGTACGATGCCTGCGCGTGGTACATCCATAATCGCTGGATAGTGATGAAGTAAGGCGTTGAGTACCGTACCATCCGGGTTACCGGCGCCAGGGTGAACCACAAAGTCGCGTGGTTTGTTGATGACGATAATGTCTTCATCTTCATAAACGATATCGAGTGGAAGATTTTGCGGTTCCCATCGCTGTGCCTCTTCAATCTCAGCGTCAATCGCGACCCGCTCGCCGCCCAGCACTTTTTCTTTGGGTGTATCGACCATGACGCCGTTTACCGTCACGCGACGGTCAAGGATCCACTCTTTTATGCGGGAACGTGAATAATCAGGGAACAATTCCGCCAAAGTCTGATCTAAGCGTTGTCCGAGTTGTGATTCGGATACCGTTGCGGTGAGTTGAACTTGTTGTGCCATATACAGCTTCTTCGTTAACGTTGGGTTTTCACGGCGATGCCGTTTAATATAATGTGCTATCGTACCTGGTCATTACCGGGAGCTATACGGACAGCTTCCGCCATAACATTTGAGGATAATCACTTCGTCATGACGCGTATGAAACATCTGGTGGCTGCTGCCACACTGAGCCTGGCACTTGTTGGTTGTTCCGGCTCAAATGACGCGGTACCGGACAGCCCGCCTTCTGAAATCTATGCTACAGCGCAGCAAAAGCTGCAGGACGGTAACTTTAAAGCTGCGATTAAGCAACTGGAAGCGCTGGATAATCGTTATCCGTTCGGTCCTTATTCGCAGCAGGTGCAGCTGGATTTAATCTACGCGTACTATAAAAATGCCGATCTGCCCCTGGCACAGGCTGCCATTGCCCGCTTTATGCGTCTTAACCCCACACATCCGAACATTGACTATGTCATCTATATGAAAGGTCTGACGGATATGGCGCTGGATGACTCAGCACTGCAGGGCTTCTTTGGTATCGATCGTTCTGACCGCGATCCGACGCACGCTCGTGATGCCTTCCGCGACTTCTCCCAGCTGCTGCGCAGTTACCCGAACAGCCAGTATGCGGCTGATGCTCAGAAACGTCTGGTCTATCTGAAAGACCGCCTGGCGAAATATGAACTGTCAGTGGCGCAATTCTATACTAAGCGCGAGGCATATGTCGCGGTTGTTAACCGTGTCGAAGGTATGATGCGCGATTATCCGGATACTCAGGCAACACACGATGCGCTGCCGCTGATGGAAAATGCTTACCGCAATCTGCAGCTGAACGCTGAAGCAGACAAAGTGGCGAAAATCATTGCAGCGAACAACAGCTGATAGCCCGATAGCTTTTCAGCCATAAAAAAAGCAGCCTGTGATGGCTGCTTTTTTTGCTCAAAGAACAGTCATAAGTGGATCTGCTGCCAGCGAGCTAACTCATCAAGCATGCCGTGTTAATCGTTTCGCTTCAAGCCATTTCAGCCAGTTTCTCAGCCTTTCTCACAGAATGTCGTGACTGACAAAAAGTGACATTTTTTCGTGATCGAAATCTCACATTCAACGCTTTTTCACGCTATGCTGAAAAGACCAAGACGGAAATGACAGAGAGGTAGGAACGATGATTCTGAACATTACCAGTAAACAAATGGAGATCACTCCGGCAATCCGAAGCCATGTTGAAGACCGTCTCGCCAAGCTCGAAAAATGGCAAACTGACCTGATTAATCCGCATATTGTCCTGTCCAAAGAGCCTAAAGAATTCGTGGCTGACGCCACTATTAACACACCTAACGGGACTCTGGTGGCCAGCGCCAAGCATGATGATATGTATACCGCGATCAACGATTTGATTGCGAAGCTCGAACGTCAGCTGAATAAAGTTCAGCATAAGTCTGAAGCGCGCCGCGCCAGTGCCAGCGTAAAAGATATTATCCCCGCCGACGAAGAGTCCTGATTTTCATAACGCGCCTCCGGGCGCGTTTTTTATTGACAGCTTTTAAGCAGTACGGTTACTCTCAGGCCACTCTCTTTGCGGACATTCACATGAAACTTGATCTGTTTTTCTTCGCTTTCTTTTTTACCTTCCCCTGAACGGGAGGCCATTCGTCGTGTGAAAATGAAAGCGAAGACGAACAACGAAGCCTCCCAACCGGGAGGCTTTTTTATTGGATAGCATACAGGTGAGCCCTATGAATCCCGACAATCCATTGCTGGCGCTACGCGATAAGATCAGCGCGGTGGATAAAAAACTTCTGACGCTGCTGGCCGAGCGTCGCCTGCTGGCAGTGGAAGTCGCGCAAGCGAAACTGGCAACGCATCGCCCGATTCGCGATGTGGAGCGCGAACGCGCGCTGCTAGAGAATCTGATTGTGCTAGGTAAAGCGCACAAACTGGATGCGCACTACATCACCCGCCTGTTCCAGCTGGTCATCGAAGATTCAGTACTGACTCAGCAGGCACTGCTGCAGAAAAACCTCAATCATCCCCATGCGCATGCCGCCCGCATCGCTTTCCTTGGTCCGAAAGGCTCTTACTCGCACCTTGCCGCACGCAACTATGCGTCGCGTCATTTCGACAGCATGGTGGAGTGTGGCTGCCTGAAGTTTCACGACATCATCAAGCAGGTCGAAAATGGCGTGGCCGATTATGCAGTGATGCCGATTGAGAATACCAGTTCGGGCTCTATTAACGACGTCTACGATCTGCTGCAACAGACCAGCCTCTCTATCGTGGGTGAGCTGACACTACCTATCGACCATTGTGTACTGGTAAATGGCCTCACAGATCTGCAGCAGATAGAGACCGTTTACAGCCATCCTCAGCCCTTCCAGCAGTGCAGCCAGTTCATTAACCGCTTCCCGCACTGGAAAATCGAATATACCGAGAGTACCGCAGCAGCGATGGAGAAAGTGGCAGCGCTCAACTCACCTAAGGTGGCGGCGCTGGGCAGTGAAGCTGGTGGCGAGCTCTATCAGCTGCAGGTGCTGGAACGTAATCTGGCAAATCAGCAGCAGAACCATACCCGCTTCATCGTACTGGCCCGCAAACCAATTGAGGTATCGGACCAGGTTCCGGCGAAAACCACGCTGATTATGGCAACCGGCCAGCAGGCGGGTGCGCTGGTTGATGCGCTGCTGGTTCTGCGTCAGCACAATCTGATTATGAGCAAGCTGGAGTCCCGCCCGATTAATGGCAATCCGTGGGAAGAGATGTTTTACATTGATGTGCAGGGCAACCTGCAATCAGAGCGAATGCAGCAGGCGCTTCAGGAATTGCAAACCATGACCCGTTCTCTGAAAGTACTGGGCTGCTATCCCAGCGAGAATGTGGTGCCAGTCGCCCCCGGCGAATAAACAGAAAAGAAAAAAGGCATCCTGTTGGATGCCTTCTTCATTTATGGGCGGCTGTCATTGGCCGAACGCAGCAGACTGCGACTTTCCACCAGGAAGCGTTTCGCGTGATCGCCAAACCACTGTTCTACCCGGTTAAAGCTGGCAATAAACGCCTGCTTGTCGCCCTGCTCCAGCAGCGCAATCGCCTCACCAAACCGCTGATAATAGCGTTTGATCAGCGCCAGATTACTCTCTGATGACATGATAATATCCGCATAGAGCTGCGGATCCTGCGCGAACAGACGTCCCACCATCGCCAGTTCCAGCCGGTAAATCGGCGACGAGAGCGCTAAGAGCTGATCGAGATTGACGTTCTCTTCAGCTAAATGCAGACCATAGGCAAAGGTCGCAAAGTGGCGCAGCGCCTGAATGAACGCCATGTTCTGGTCATGCTCAACCGCGCTGATACGATGCAGACGCGCACCCCAGACCTGAATCTGCTCCAGGAACCACTGGTAGGCTTCCGGCTCTCTTCCATCACACCAGACCACCACCTGTTTTGCCAGGCTGCCGCTGTCCGGGCCAAACATCGGATGCAGACCTAGCACCGGACCGTTATGAGCGGCCAGCATCGCCTGCAGAGGGCGGTTTTTCACTGACGCCAGATCGACCAGAATACAATCTTCAGGCAGTGGAGGCAGCTGAGCAATGACCTGCTCGGTCAGATGAATCGGCACACTGATGATTACCATGCCGGCATCGCTAAGCAGTGCCCCGGCCTGTGGCCAGTCCTCTTTATCCAGCGTTTTTACCGTGTAGCCTGACAGGCTGAGCATTTTTTCAAACAGTCGGCCCATCTGGCCCTTGCCACCGACGATTACCACCGGGCGCAGTTCAGGACAGAGGGTTTTAAACCCTTTGTCATTTTCGCTGGTATAGGATTCGCGCATCACGCGACGCAGCACATCCTCAATCAGATCCGGCGGCACGCCCAGGGCTTCAGCTTCTTTGCGACGGGAAGCCAGCATAGACGCTTCCCGTTCAGGCACATAGATAGGCAGGCCGTAACGGCTCTTGACCTCCCCTACTTCCGCTACCAGCTCCAGCCGTTTAGCCAGCAGATCCAGCAGCGCTTTATCAACACTGTCAATTTGATCGCGTAACGCGGTCAGTTCAGCCACCATTGCTCTTACACCTCTTGTGACAGACGCGCCGCCAGCACTCCCTGCAGATCCTGATGCATCTCACGCAGCAACGTTTCGGTCACTTCCCAGTTGATGCAGGCATCGGTAACGGAAACGCCATACTTCATTTCGCTGCGTGGCTGTTCAGAAGACTGATTACCCTCATTGATATGGCTTTCCAGCATCAGACCAATGATTGAACGGTTACCGTCTTTGATCTGCGCAATAGCGGATTCCGCTACGCCAGGCTGACGGCTGTAGTCTTTATTCGAATTGCCATGGCTGCAATCTATCATTAAGGCTGGACGCAGTCCCGCTTTGAGCATCTCTTTTTCACACTGCGCGACATCTTCAGGACCGTAGTTCGGCGCTTTGCCACCACGCAGAATCACGTGACCATCCGGATTGCCCTGCGTCTGCAGCAGGCAGACCTGACCAGCCTGATTGATGCCGACAAAACGGTGCGGCATTGCGGCAGCACGCATGGCGTTGATTGCCGTTCCCAGACTCCCATCGGTGCCGTTTTTAAAACCTACCGGCATCGACAGGCCCGAGGCCATTTCACGGTGCGTCTGAGATTCTGTCGTCCGTGCGCCAATGGCAGACCAGCTGAACAGGTCGCCCAGGTATTGCGGACTATTGGGATCCAGTGCTTCAGTCGCCAGCGGCAGCCCCATTTCAACCAGATTCACCAGCAGCTGGCGCGCAATGTGCAGACCCGCTTCCATATCAAAAGAGTTATCCATGTAAGGATCATTAATCAGCCCTTTCCAGCCGACAGTCGTACGAGGCTTTTCAAAATAGACGCGCATCACGATATAAAGCTGATCTTTCAGCTCTTCAGAAAGGGTTTGCAGACGACGAGCATATTCGAGCGCCACTTCGGTATCGTGAATTGAGCAGGGTCCGCATACCACCAGCAGACGCGGGTCACGGCCGGCAATAATGTCAGAAATAGTCTGGCGGGACGCCGCGACCTGATCCTGCTGTTCAGTAGTCAGTGGAAACTTCGCTTTCAGCTCTTCAGGCGTGATAAGTACCTGTTCACCGGCGATATGCACATTGTTCAGCGCGTCTTTTTGCATGATGGCGATCCTTTGGCTCGTATTAGCTGATTAAGGCTCCTCATTGAGGAATGCAATTACTGTATCACAGACAATACATAGCGCAATATTATATGTACACATTTATTACCACAGATCAAATACAGTCTGGATTATTAAATAAATAATGTTTAAATTCATGGTGATAAATAACCCCCCCCAGGATAACGATTCACCTTATTGTAATTATATGTTTACACCTGAGTATGTTGCGTTTCTGCTCCCCACAGGCAGAATGAAATAATTATTCTGTTGATACTGAGAGAGTTATGCGCCCATCGCTACAGAACATTTATCTGCGACCTTTTGAGCTTAGCGACGTTTCCGCATTTACTGCTGCAGTTAATGACTCACTGGACAGCCTGATCCCCTGGATGGTCTGGGCGCATCACGATTATCAGCCTCACGAAGCAGAAAGCTGGATCCGCTTTACCCACTGGCAAAGGATGAAAGAAGAAGCGGAAGAGTTTGCGATCGTTGATCAGCATGACCAACTGCTGGGAGGCGCAGGAATACGCTTTGCCCGTCATTCAGGTGACACCAGCGCAATTGGCTACTGGGTTCGGAGTGATGCCCAGTGTCAGGGTATCGCCAGCCGCGCGGTGGCAAAGCTGTTACCGCTGGGGTTTTCACACCCGGAGACAAGAGTGATTGAAATTCTGGCGGCTGAGGAAAACCTGGCCAGTCGGAGAGTTGCTGAGAAGTGCGGTGGCCAGTTTATTGGCTGTCGCTATGGCCTGATCATATCAGAGGCGGGGCCGGTTAATACGGCGATTTATCATTTTCAGCGGCCGGACGTCGGTTAGCTTCTGTCAGCTGGCTGCCATCAGGACAAAAAAAGGGGCTGGCAGATGCCAACCCCTTGTTTGCTATTAACTTTTAGATGTCGCGTTAGCGATACCCTAGTTAAGACGCTCTTTAATACGAGCAGACTTACCAGTACGCTCACGCAGGTAGTACAGTTTGGCTTTACGCACAGCGCCACGACGTTTAACAGCGATGCTGTCAATGACAGGTGAATGAGTCTGGAATACACGCTCAACGCCTTCGCCGTTAGAAATTTTGCGAACAGTGAATGCAGAGTGCAGACCGCGGTTACGAATAGCGATAACCACGCCCTCGAATGCCTGCAGACGTTTCTTAGAACCTTCAACGACCCATACTTTCACTTCCACGGAATCACCCGGGCGGAAGGAAGGTACGTCCTGTTTCATCTGCTCTTGTTCAATTTGCTTGATAATGTTGCTCATAATTAAATCTCATATCCTGGGTAAACTGATAGTCGGGGAAGATCACTCTTCCACATCATCGTTTTGTTGCTGCCGAGATTCACGCTGGAACTCATTCAGCAACCTTGCTTGCTCTTCAGTCAGAGCCAGGTTTTCCAGAAGTTCAGGTCTTCTCAGCCAGGTACGGCCTAGCGACTGCTTCAGACGCCAGCGGCGAATATCAGCATGGTTACCTGACAGTAATACCGCCGGGACTTCCACGCCGTCTAACACTTCAGGTCGGGTATAGTGCGGGCAATCCAGCAAACCGTCAGAGAACGAATCCTCATCGGCTGACGCCTGCTTGCCGAGTACGCCTGGAATAAACCGGGCGACTGCGTCAATCATCGTCATGGCTGGTAGTTCCCCGCCGCTGAGAACGTAATCACCGATTGACCATTCTTCGTCAATTTCGGAATGAATTACGCGCTCATCAATCCCTTCATAACGGCCACAGACCAGAATTAACTTGTCTCGTGCCGCCAGTTCGCAAACGCCCTGTTGGTCCAGTTTGCGCCCCTGAGGTGAAAGATATATCACTCTGGCACCATCACCTGCCGCTGCTTTCGCTGCGGAGATGGCATCCCGTAAGGGTTGTACCATCATCAGCATTCCCGGTCCGCCGCCGTAAGGACGATCATCCACGGTACGGTGCCGGTCGTGCGTGAAGTCACGAGGACTCCAGCTTTGAATGCTGAGCAGACCGTTTTTTACAGCCCGGCCAGTTACCCCGTAGTCGGTAATAGCGCGAAACATTTCTGGAAACAGGCTAATAACACCAATCCACATTGTATTCGCCGTTACGTTACCGCTCGATTCGGAGCTCAAAAACCAGGATCCCAATCTACCTCAATGACGCGAGTAGAGAGATCGACTTTCCTGATAACCTGTTCATCAAGAAACGGAATTAACCGCTCCTGAACACCGAATGCATCCTTCAGGTTTGCCTTAACGACGAGAACGTCGTTCGAGCCGGTTTCCATCATATCGATGACTTTGCCCATCTCGTAGCCTTCAAGGTTAACCACCTGGCAGCCCATAAGGTCCTTCCAGTAGTAATCGCCCTCTTCCAGCGATGGCAACTGCGTCGAGTCAACCTGAATTTCGCAATTGGTTAACTGAGCCGCCGCATCCCGATCGTCAATGCCTTTGACTTTGATGATCAGGTCCTGATTGTGGTGCTTCCAACCTTCCAGTTCGACCTGCTGCCATTTACCGGCGCGCTGGATGAACCAGGGTTGGTAGCTAAAGATGCTTTCAGCGTCTTCAGTGGAGGAAAACACTTTGAGCCAGCCGCGAATACCGTAGGCGGCTCCCATCTTACCCAATACAATCGGGTTAGCAGGAGGCTGTGCGGCAAGTTGTCTGCTCATGCTCACCACCGTGACAGATTAAGCTGCTTTCTTAGCTTCTTTGACCAGCGCGTTAACGCGATCAGAGAGTGTTGCGCCCTGGCCAACCCAGTGCTCGATACGATCCATATCAAGACGCAGACCTTCAGCCTGACCAGATGCGATCGGGTTGAAGAAACCAACGCGCTCGATGAAACGACCGTTGCGTGCATTGCGGCTGTCAGTAACGACGACCTGATAGAACGGACGCTTTTTAGCGCCGTGACGTGCCAAACGAATTGTTACCATAACATCCTCTTCAGTTAATAAAACACCCGGCCCCCATCGAGGAACGGGGTCCGGGTGCTGTATAAAAAGCCCGAAAATTTTACTCATTTTGGCGAAAAAAGCAACCTAAACCGTGCCTTTCCGGGCTTTTTTGTGGAACGCTTAGCGGCCCGGGAATCCTGGCGGCATCATACCCTTCATGCCGCGCATCATTTTCGCCATACCGCCCTTCTTCATTTTCTTCATCATACGCTGCATGTCGTCGAACTGCTTCAATAAGCGGTTAACGTCCTGTACCTGCATACCGGAGCCAGTTGCGATGCGGCGCTTGCGCGAGCCTTTGATGATTTCTGGTTTCTCACGCTCTTTGCGCGTCATCGAGTTGATGATGGCTTCCATGCGCACCAGCACTTTATCATCCATCTGCGATTTCACATTGTCAGGCAACTGTCCCATACCGGGCAGTTTGCCCATCAGGCTGGCCATGCCGCCCATGTTGCGCATCTGCTTCAGCTGCTCAAGGAAGTCATTGAGATCAAAACCGTCGCCGGTTTTCAGCTTCTTAGCCAGTTTCTCCGCCTGGTCGCGGTCAACCTTGCTTTCGATATCTTCGATCAGTGACAGTACGTCACCCATGCCGAGGATACGTGACGCAATACGGTCGGGATAGAACGGTTCAAGCGCTTCGGTTTTTTCACCGACACCCATGAATTTAATCGGCTTGCCGGTGATATGGCGAATCGACAGCGCAGCACCACCGCGGGCATCACCGTCGACCTTGGTCAGGATAACCCCGGTCAGCGGCAGCGCTTCATTAAAGGCTTTTGCCGTGTTTGCGGCATCCTGGCCGGTCATGGCATCGACCACAAACAGCGTTTCTACCGGCTTAATCGCGGCATGAACCTGTTTGATTTCGTCCATCATCGCTTCGTCAACGTGCAGACGACCGGCGGTATCCACCAGCAGCACATCGTAGAACTTCAGACGGGCTTCACGCAGCGCATTGTTAACGATATCGACCGGCTTCTGGCTGAGGTCGGACGGACAGAAATCCACGCCAACCTGCTGTGCCAGGGTTTCCAGCTGTTTGATTGCCGCCGGACGATAGACGTCGGCAGAAACCACTAAGACTTTCTTTTTGTGCTTCTCACGCAGGAACTTACCCAGCTTAGCGACGCTGGTGGTTTTACCGGCCCCCTGCAGGCCCGCCATCAGTACCACGGCTGGTGGCTGAGCCGCCAGGTCGAGTGCGTTGTTCTCTGCACCCATCGCCGCAACCAACTCGTTACGAACGATTTTGATGAACTCCTGACCTGGCGTCAGGCTTTTATTCACATCATGGCCGACCGCGCTCTCTTTCACACGGTTGATGAAGTCACGCACCACCGGCAGTGCAACGTCAGCTTCAAGCAGCGCCATGCGCACTTCACGCAGGGTCTCTTTGATGTTCTCTTCAGTCAGCCTTCCGCGGCCGCTGATATTTCGCAGGGTTTGCGACAAACGATCGGTTAAATTATCAAACATGGTCTCTCACTTAAAAAGATCGCGAGGCGCCTGATCGGCAGAATGCGGCGGATTATAACACGAAGCCTCGGCGATCTCTGCAATTGCCCCTCAGATCGTTTGGAGCCTGCTTCGGCTGGCGCTATACTGCCTTTTTCCTTATCTGACTGACCTGAAAGGATCTATGTTCGTTTTCGCGATAGTGGCGCTATTCGCCTACTCCTTAAGTCTTGCCCTTATCATTCCCAGCCTGTTGAAACGTAACGGCGGCTGGCGGCGAATGGCGATGTTCTCTGCCTGTGTGGCGCTGGTGACACACGCGGTCGCCCTGCAGCAACGCATATTTGCGGTTGATAGCGGACAGAATTTAAGCCTGCTCAACATTGGCTCGCTGGTGAGCCTGTTGATCTGCGCCATCATGACCATTGTGGCGTCACGCAACCGTGGCTGGCTGCTGCTGCCGATTGTCTACAGCTTCGCGCTGATTAATCTGGCCTTCGCTACTTTTGTCCCCAATGCGTTCATCACCCATCTGGAAACCACGCCGGGCATGATGATCCATATCGGTCTGTCGCTGTTCGCCTATGCGACGCTGATTATTGCCGCGCTCTATGCGCTGCAGCTGGCGTGGATTGATTACCAGTTGAAAAACAAGCGGCTGGCGTTCACCCAGGATATGCCGCCGCTGCTGACCATCGAACGTAAGATGTTTCATATCACCCAGGTCGGCGTTGTGCTGCTGACGCTGGTGCTCTGCACCGGTCTGTTTTATATGCAGGATCTCTTCAGCGCAGAAAACGTCGATAAAGCCGTTCTCTCCATCATTGCGTGGTTTGTTTATATCGTTTTGCTCTGGGGGCACTATCATGAAGGCTGGCGTGGTCGCCGCGTCGTCTGGTTTAACTGCAGCGGTGCCGTGCTGTTAACTATGGCTTACTTCGGCAGTCGCATCCTGCAGCATCTGCTTGTCCCTGTCTCTCGTTAAAAAGGAAGTTCTGCGTTGGAGAATGTTTCAACCACCACGCTGATTATTATTCTCTGCGTCATGGTCCTGGTTTCCGCCTGGTTTGCCGGGTCGGAAACCGGCATGATGACGCTTAACCGCTATAAGCTGCGCCATCAGGCCAAAAACGGTAATCGCGCCGCACGCCGGGTGGAGAAACTACTGCGTCGTCCTGACCGGCTGCTCAGTCTGGTTTTAATCGGTAACAACCTGGTCAATATTCTGGCCTCCGCCCTTGCCACCATCGTAGGCATGCGTATTCACGGTGATGAAGGCGTTGCGATTGCGACCGGCATCCTGACCTTTGTGGTGCTGGTCTTCGCTGAAGTGCTGCCAAAAACCGTGGCGGCGCTCTATCCCGAGCGCGTCGCCTTTCCCAGCAGCCTGCTGCTGGTCCCGTTACAATACATCATGCTGCCGCTGGTCTGGCTGCTCAACACCATTACCCGGTTGCTGATGAGGATAGCGGGTATCCGCGCTGACGGTGCCATTAACTCTGCGCTGAGCAAAGAGGAGTTACGTACCATCGTCTATGAGTCGCGTAGCCTGATGTCACGCCGGAACCAGGACATGCTGCTCTCTGTGCTCGACCTGGAGAAAGTCAGCGTTGACGACATCATGGTGCCGCGTAATGAGATCGTCGGTATCAACATCAATGATGACTGGAAGTCGGTCGTACGTCAGCTGAGTCACTCGCCACACGGCCGCATCGTGCTGTTCCGGGATTCGCTGGATGACTGCGTCGGGATGCTACGGGTACGCGAAGCCTGGCGCATGATGACGGAGAAAAAAGAGTTTACCAAAGAGACGCTGCTGCGTGCCGCCGATGAGATCTACTACATCCCGGAAGGTACACCGCTTAACACCCAACTGGTGAAGTTTCAGCGCAATAAAGAGAAAGCGGGCGTGGTGGTGGATGAATATGGCGACATTAAAGGGCTGGTGACGATTGAGGACATTCTGGAGGAGATTGTTGGTGACTTCACCACCTCCATGTCACCGTCGCTGGCAGAAGAAGTAATGCCGCAGAATGATGGCTCGGTGCTGATTGAGGGCAGTGCTAACGTGCGTGAAATCAATAAGGCATTTAACTGGCAGTTGCCAGAGCAGGAAGCCCGCACCATCAACGGCATGCTGCTGGAAGCGCTGGAAGAGATCCCCGCAATCGCCACCCGGGTTCAGATAGGCCATTACAACGTCGATATTCTGGACGTGCAGGACAACATGATTAAACAGGTGCGCATCACGCCAAAGACGCCACTGAAAAAATCGGTCGGTTCCTGAAGCCATAAAAAAACGCCGCAATCGACATGATGCGGCGTTTTTTTTAGCAGAGAAGCTCTGGCTAGATGTGCAGTTCTTTCAGCTTTTCAGCAGGCAGCTTCAGATCGTCGTTGCGGTTAACGCCGATCTCATGCGCCAGCACATTGCGGGCAATCTGCTGCGCTTCATCCAGTGAGTGCAGCTTGTAGCTGCCACACTGGTATTCATTCAGCTCAGGGATCTGGTTCTGATCTTTCACTTTCAGAACATCTTCCATCGCCCCTTTCCACGCTTTCGCAACGCGCTGCTCGTCTGGCGTACCAATCAGGCTCATGTAGAAGCCGGTACGGCAACCCATTGGCGAGATATCGACGATTTCCACACCGTCACCATTCAGGTGGTCACGCATGAATCCGGCAAAGAGATGCTCAAGCGTATGAATGCCACGCTCAGTGAGGATATCAATGTTCGGGCGGCAAAAACGCAGGTCAAAGACGGTAATCGTATCGCCATGCGGAGTCTTCATGGTTTTAGCAACGCGTACTGCCGGTGCGCCCATGATGGTGTGATCAACGGTAAAACTGTCCAGTAGTGGCATACGTCACCTCCTGTTCTGAGAATTTTTTTAAAACGATGAAACTTTTCTGTTCGCCCAACGTCTGAATATATGAAAGACGCGCATTTGTTATCATCATCATCCCTGACAACAGAGATGTTAATTTGGCCACATTGATGTGGCCTTTTTCTTTTCTACCCTTCCCGGCTCGCCAGATACGCTTCAAAATCCAGCTTATCATTCGCTTCCAGCTGCTGCTGTGCAGCAACAGACGCCTGCGCCTGACGCGTGAAATCGTCTTCTGTCAGCACTTCCAGCGGCTCTTCGCAGAGCAGATGGCGATACTGTTCAGCCAGCGCCACCCCTGTTCCGGTGACACCATTGTCCTTCATTGCCTGAAGGATACGCGCCGAGTAGGTTAGCTCAGGATCGTCGAACGATGCTACCAGTTGATCGCAAACCTGCTGATATTCCGTGCTGTCCTGATTATGACTGTCTAAAACTTCAGCAACCCGACGCAGATCGGCAAACAGGGTCTTGCCTACTTCCACCAGCGAATGTTCAGCTTCTCCGCATCCTACTGCAATTTTTTGATCCGGCTTACGCCCTTCCAGCACCACCCGGTTCCAGTTTTTACGGGTGCATTGCAGCTCATCGGCACTCATTTCCGGCGCATCCGCCAGGGTACACCAGATCAGGAACAGATCGAGGAAGCGAACCTGATTCTCGTCAACGCCGATGGCAGAGAACGGGTTGATATCCAGCGAACGCACTTCAATGTATTCAATGCCGCCACGCAGCAGCGCATCTGAAGGTGCTTCACCCGAACGCGTCACACGCTTAGGCCGGATGGGCGCATAGAGCTCGTTCTCAATCTGCAGCACATTGGTGTTGAGCTGCAGCCAGTTACCGTCGGCATCTTTGGTCCCCATCGCCGCATACTCTTCTGACGGCGTCCTGATGGCTTTCTTCAGCGCAGTGACATACCCTTCCAGCGAGTTAAACGTGATGCCCAGAGCGCTCTGCGATTTATTGGTATAGCCTAAATCGCTCAGACGCAGCGAGGTGGCGTACGGCAGCCACATAGTATCTTTGTCATTGGTTTCGAACGGCAGCGCGCTCTCACGCCCCTGCAGGAAGCTTGAGCTGATAGCCGGCGATGCGCCAAACAGATACGGGATTACCCAGCCAAAGCGATAATAGTTGCGGATCAGCCGCAGATAGCCCGCCGAAATCGTCTCTTTGCCACTTTCCTGATCTTTCACGTCAGCCCACTCCTGCCAGAATGAGAGCGGCAGCGAGAAGTTGTAGTGAATGCCAGAGATAGTCTGCATCAACGCGCCGTAACGGTTTTTCAGGCCTTCGCGGTAGAGGGTCTTCATCTTGCCGATATTGGAGGTGCCGTATTGCGCCAGCTCAATATTATTCGCGTCGTCAATCTCACACGGCATACTGAAAGGCCACATGCGTTCATCACCCAGTTCACGGGCGACATGACGGTGAATATCGCGCAGGAAGGCCAGCATATGATCGATGCTGTGATCCACTGGCGTAATAAATTCCAGCAATGTTTCGGCAAAATCAGTGGTGATCCAGTCATGTTTCAGCGCCGAGCCCAGAGATTCCGGGTGGCCGGTTTTTGCCAGATTGCCATTTTCCTGTACACGCAGCGTTTCACGCTCGATGCCACGGCCAATACCTTTCAGGGCATTAGGATGCGCTTCCAGCCAGGAGAGCGCTTTAGATACGTCCGGGATCACATTACCCCCCCGCTGTGATAATAATTTATTTTTGTTCAGCATAATGTTAACCGTAGCCTCGAATCTGTGCGAATCAATGCCACCATTGCATACCCTGTAATGTGGCAGTCGCGATAACGATATAACGCAGTGTTTTGCCGACGGCGAGAAACAGCATCGCGGGTAGCCAGGCGAAACGCAACCAGCCTGCGAGAACGCAGAGCAGATCACCTATCACCGGCAGCCAGCTGAATAACAGTGCTGCAGGTCCCAGTCGGTGCAACCACGTCATTGCTGTGTCATGCCATCGCCCCTGACGTTTTAGCGGCAGCAAGCGACCAATAAGAATGTTGGTTAAGCCGCCCAGGGTGTTTCCCAGGGATGCGGCCAAAAGCAACCCGTAAACTGATGTCTTTTTTGCTATTAATAGTGCTATCAGCAATGCTTCAGAACTTCCCGGCAGGAGCGTCGCACTCAGAAAACTGCTGCCGAACATCGAGGCATAGGTAAGAACGTCACTCACAGTAAGCGGACATCCACCACGTCCATGCCTGCCGCCTTCGCAGCCTGAACGCCAAAGTCAGCATCCTCGAACACCACACAACGTGCCGGCGCGACACCCATCAGCTCAGCGCAGCGTAAGAAGGTTTCAGGCTCAGGCTTATGACGCTGAACGTCGTCAGCGCCGACAACTGCAGAAAAGAGCTCACGCACGCCCAGCTGCGTCAGTAACGCCTCTGCCATGTTGTGTTCGCTTCCGGTACCCACCGCCATCGGACGACGCCCGTGATACGCTTTTACCACCTCCATTAAAGGCAGCGGCTTAACGTTTTCCAGCAGCATCGCTTCCACAGCAGCGGTTTTTTCTGCGGCAAGAAGATGAGGGTCGTGTGACGACTGATTGGTTTCAATGATGAACTGCGCAAGCCGCCAGGCGGGAGCGCCATTGAAGTCGATAATACGAGCTTCATCCAGCGTTAATCCATAACGCGCCAGTACCTGACGCCACGCTTTTCGATGTGTCGGCTCAGTATCAAGAATCGTGCCGTCCATATCGAAAATCAGGGCGTCATATTGATCGTACATTGTCACTCCGGACATCCACCAAATGAGACATTACTTTAGCCTAATGTGGACAGGTTGTCGCCAGGGGGGATGAACAGCAAATGCTTTGAAAGCATTAACAATTTTTGTTTTCAGATAAAGGTGATCGTGCGCGGCCAGTGATAACAGTGCGAATTTTAAGCGAATTTTTTACATTCTTTTGGCTGACAGGCTGCGGGGGACGGGCGTGGGCAGCAAAACAGAGAGTGCTGACGCGTGAGACAGGCGCTGTAATTCGCTTAAGTCAGAATGATGAATCAGTGAGGCGGGTTAAGCAGAAAAACAGTATGGGTAAAGCCTGAGGGAAACTGCTGGGGGAGTTCCTGAAACGTTTTTAGCTTTGGGGCACAGGCGGTTACTGATGCGGCAGTAAGGAGTTTAGTGAGTTCTTAGCGATGATACATTGAGGGTTTATGAGAGAACAAAGATGGTGCATCCAGGAGGATTACTCAGCTTGCGCTTCGCCCTGTGGGCCGTTGCTAAAGCAACGTTATCCTCCTTAGTGCGGCCTGAACGCTAATCACGTCATGACACACTGAGGCACTGACCATATTGGAGAATATGGTGCATCCAGGAGGATTCGAACCTCCGACCGCTCGGTTCGTAGCCGAGTACTCTATCCAGCTGAGCTATGGATGCATTGGGATCTATCTTTTGGGGTCTGTCTTTTGAGGTACAACTTTTAATGGAATTACAGAAACCAACCTGAGGATGTTACAAAGAATGGTGCATCCAGGAGGATTACTCAGCTTGCGCTTCGCCCTACGGGCCGTTGCTAAAGCAACGTTATCCTCCTTAGTGCGGCCTGAACGCTAATTACGTCATGACACACTGAGGCACTAACCATATTGCAGAATATGGTGCATCCAGGAGGATTCGAACCTCCGACCGCTCGGTTCGTAGCCGAGTACTCTATCCAGCTGAGCTATGGATGCATAAATCTAATTCTTGTACAACGCAGGGTGCTAACTACTCACCATGAAAGGAATTGCTAATTCACTTTGTTTTTCGATGGTGCATCCAGGAGGATTACTCAGCTTGCGCTTCGCCCTTCGGGCCGTTGCTAATGCAACGTTATCCTCCTTAGTGCGGCCTGAACGCTAATGCGTCATGTCACACCGAGGCACATCTCCATATTCGAAAATATGGTGCATCCAGGAGGATTCGAACCTCCGACCGCTCGGTTCGTAGCCGAGTACTCTATCCAGCTGAGCTATGGATGCATCGAAAATGGCGGTGAGGGAGGGATTCGAACCCTCGATACAGCTTTTGACCGTATACTCCCTTAGCAGGGGAGCGCCTTCAGCCTCTCGGCCACCTCACCTTACGCTTTCTTTCGAACCGTGCGTCTGAACTTGTTTCTGCTCATCGGCACTGCGTGGCGCACATATTACTTTCCCGGACTTTTAAGTCAAACAATTTTTCCGAAACTTTGTTTGATTGAGCAAATCACACACAATTAGGACGAAATGGCGACAAAAAGAGTGAATTATCAACAATGAAAGGTGATGTCGTTAACGAAACAGGGAAGAGAAAGCTGAAAAGAAAAGGAGGGATTTTTACAGAAAGCGGTAGCGCCTCGCACAGGTGCGAGACGCTGAATCCGTTAAACGCTGGTTTGTTGCGTTTTTTCAGCCTGGATGCGTTGATAGATCTCTTCGCGATGCACAGACACTTCTTTCGGCGCGTTAACCCCTATACGAACCTGGTTACCCTTAACACCCAGCACCGTTACAGTTACCTCATCACCGATCATGAGGGTTTCACCAACTCGACGAGTTAGAATAAGCATTCTTTGCTCCTTGAAAGATTAAAAGAGTCGGGCTTGTACAGGCTCCCGGCATTATCCATCATTTAACGCTGCACATTGACTATGAGAAATACACCAATGCACATCGATGCGCCAATACATTCTGCTGATAGTTAGTTTAGCCGAAATACACTACATCAACCTGACTTTGTCATTTGCTGTTTTAGCATCGTATTAAAAAGCGCCGGAACCGGAGTTCTGACGCTTTTTACAATGCCTTGTTCTATGTGTTACAGGCGGCTGTTAACCCAGCTCTCAACCCCTGCCAGAGCGCTTTTCAGCGCTTCAGCATCAGTACCACCCGCTTGTGCCATATCAGGACGGCCACCGCCCTTCCCGCCAACCTGCTGTGCCAGACCGGCAATCAACTCACCCGCTTTAACACGGTCAGTCAGATCTTTGGTCACACCCGCAATCAGTGACACCTTACCTTCAGCAACTGTCGCCAGCACAATAATCGCCGATCCCAGCTGATTCTTAAGATCATCAACCATGGTACGCAACATTTTAGGCTCGACGTTGTTGAGCTCACTGACCAGCAGTTTCACTCCCTTAACGTCGATGGCATTGCTGCTCAGTGAGGCACTCTCCTGCGCGGCCTGCTGATCGCGCAGTTGCTGCAACTCCTTCTCCAGAGCGCGTACATGATCGACCAGACCACGCACTTTCTCGTTGAGGTTGCTGCTGTTCGCTTTAACCAGTTGCGCAAGATCCTGCAGCTGGCTGCTCTGCGCATTGACCTGTGCCAGCGCCCCTTCACCGGTAATGGCTTCGATACGACGGATGCCTGCCGCCGTTCCTGACTCAGCCTGAATACGGAACAGGCCGATATCACCCGTGCGCGCAGCATGCGTACCCCCGCACAGCTCAACAGAGAAATCACCCATGGTCAGAACGCGTACGCGCTGATCATATTTCTCGCCAAACAGTGCCATTGCACCCTTAGACTTCGCCGCATCAAGATCCATCACTTCAGTTTCAACCGGCAGGTTGCGACGAATCTGCGCATTGACAATATCTTCGACCTGACGAATCTCCTGTGGTTTCATCGCTTCAAAATGCGAGAAGTCGAAACGCAGGTATTTGTCATTAACCAGCGAGCCTTTCTGCGCCACATGCTCACCTAAAACCTGACGCAATGCGGCATGCAATAAGTGGGTCGCAGAGTGGTTAAGACGGATGCGCGCACGACGTGCCGCATCAACCTGGGCCTCAAGGCGATCTCCGATACGCAACTGCCCTGCGGTCAGCTTACCGACATGACCGATTGCCTGACCATATTTTTGTGTATCCTGGACGCTAAATTCAGCATTCTTCCCTTTCAGCAGACCGGTATCGCCTACCTGACCACCGGATTCGCCATAGAATGGGGTTTCATCCAGCACGACTACAGCATCCTGACCTGCGGTCACTTCATCAACCGCCTCACCCGCAACGTAGAGCGCTTTCACCGTGGCGGTCAGATCAAGCTGGTCGTAGCCTTTGAAGGAAGAGGCGGCATCAATGCGAATCACGTTGCTGTAATCAGCGGCGAAGCCACTTGCTTCACGTGCGCGCTGACGCTGCTGTTCCATCGCCTGCTCAAAGCCCGCCTCATCAATTCTCAGGTTGCGTTCGCGGCAGACGTCAGCCGTTAAATCAGCCGGGAAGCCAAAGGTATCGTAAAGACGGAAGACGATTTCGCCATTGAGCGTGTCGCCCTGCAGTTTTTCCAGCTCTTCGTCTAACAGGGCCAGTCCGCGCTCCAGCGTTCTGGCAAACTGATCCTCTTCGCTTTTCAGCACCTGCTCAACCTGAGCCTGCTGACGCTGTAACTCTTCGCCCGCAGCCCCCATAACCTCAACCAGTGGCGCAACCAGCTTATAGAAGAAAGCCTCTTTGGCACCCAGCATGTTGCCATGACGTACGGCACGACGAATGATACGACGCAGCACGTAACCACGGTTCTCATTTGACGGAATCACGCCATCGGCAATCAGGAAAGCACAGGAGCGAATATGGTCGGCAATCACACGCAGCGATTTATTACTCAGATCGGTTGCGCCGGTAACCTGTGCCACAGCCTGAATCAGTTTCTGGAACAGGTCGATTTCATAGTTGGAGTTGACGTGTTGCAGAACGGCAGAAATACGCTCAAGGCCCATTCCGGTATCAACCGACGGTTTTGGCAGCGGCAGCATAGTGCCATCAGCCTGACGGTTGAATTGCATAAAGACGATGTTCCAGATCTCAATATAACGGTCACCATCTTCTTCCGGGCTGCCCGGAGGGCCACCCCAGATGTGATCGCCATGATCGTAGAAAATTTCACTGCACGGACCACAAGGACCGGTATCGCCCATCTGCCAGAAGTTATCTGACGCGTACGCGCTGCCCTTGTTGTCGCCGATGCGGATAATGCGCTCGCGTGGCACGCCGATTTCATCCGCCCAGATATTGTAGGCTTCATCATCGGTTTCATAGACCGTCACCCACAGACGCTCTTTCGGCAGGCTGAACCACTGTTCGCTCGTCAGCAGTTCCCAGGCAAAACCAATCGCCTCTTTCTTGAAGTAGTCACCAAAGCTGAAGTTACCCAGCATTTCAAAGAAGGTGTGGTGACGTGCGGTGTAGCCGACGTTTTCAAGATCGTTGTGTTTACCGCCTGCGCGAACGCAGCGCTGTGACGTGGTCGCACGTGTATAATCACGTTTGTCCTGACCGAGGAACACATCTTTAAACTGGTTCATCCCGGCGTTAGTAAACAACAAGGTTGGATCGTTATTCGGTACGAGGGAGCTGCTGGTTACAACCTCATGTCCCTTGCTATGAAAAAAGTCGAGAAACGCTTGACGGATCTCAGCAGTGCTCTTGCTCATATATGTCCTGGAATCACGCTAACGAACGTTCCCTCTGATCGGCGCGGCCACATTCTCGTGGTGCCTGATTAGCGGAACAAAAAGTGGGAATAAGATAAATTTTCTTCGTTGGGAAGTAAAATTACATCGGCTTTTAGTCATCAAAATTTCTGAAAATGGACTGGATATCGTCGGTCTGAAAGCCCTTCGACTGCAGATAGCGTAGTACTTTCGCCTTCTCTTTCCACTCTGTGGGCAGCGGATGTCCGAATTTTCGTTCAGCCAGCTGTGCGGCGCAGGCTGCCCAGTCAACCTCTGTCTCTTCCATCGCAATATCAATGGCTTCACGATCGATGCCTTTCTGAGCCAGTTCAAGCCGTACGCGCTGCGACCCAAAACCTTTACGGCTTCGGCTCTGAATAAACCGATCGGTGAAACGCTCGTCGTTTAACCAGCCGCTTTCCTGACACCAGTCCAGTACCTGCTCCAGCAGCGCTTCAGTGATAATTTCAGGCTCTTTTTTCTGCGCCCATGCGGCACGCTGAGCTGACTGTTGCAGCTTACGGGATAACTCAGCACGGCTGTGGTCACGCTGACCCAGAATGCGCATCGCACGGTCAAGCAGACGAGAATAAGAGACAACATTGGGTTGGGGCTGAGAGGATTCAGTCATACTGCGCACCTTCTAAAAACAGAGGGAGATTATGGCGACAGAACAGGACAGAGGGAAGGCAGGAAAAGTATCAGGGGGGATAAAACAGCGGGAGAGGCTTTTGCCCCTCCCGCATCAGAAATCAGAAGTCTTCGTTCGCTTCACTTGCCGCGTCTTCTTTCTCAGCAGTCTTGTCGGCTGCTGCGAGTGTCTCATCCGCGCCATTGAGCAACATCTCACGCAACTTCAGATCAATTTCGTTTGCTACAGCAGCATTCTCTTTCAGGAAGTTGCCGGCATTCGATTTACCCTGACCAATCTTGTCGCCATTGTAGCTGTACCATGCACCCGCTTTTTCAATCAGCTTGTGCTTCACGCCCAGGTCGACCAGCTCACCAAAGGTATTGATACCTTCACCGTACATGATCTGGAATTCAGCCTGTTTAAATGGCGCGGCAATTTTGTTTTTCACTACCTTAACGCGGGTCTCACTACCCACCACGTTATCGCCCTCTTTGATGGCACCGATACGGCGAATATCAAGACGGACAGACGCATAGAACTTCAGCGCGTTACCACCGGTAGTGGTTTCCGGGTTACCAAACATCACGCCAATTTTCATACGAATCTGGTTGATGAAGATCAGCAGCGTATTGGACTGCTTCAGGTTACCGGCCAGTTTACGCATCGCCTGGCTCATCATACGTGCCGCGAGGCCCATATGTGAGTCACCGATTTCACCTTCAATTTCCGCTTTCGGCGTCAGCGCCGCAACGGAGTCGACGATGATAACATCAACAGCACCAGAGCGCGCCAGCGCATCACAGATTTCCAGCGCCTGCTCACCCGTGTCGGGCTGAGAACAGAGCAGGTTTTCGATATCTACGCCCAGTTTCTTGGCGTAAACCGGATCAAGCGCATGCTCAGCATCGATAAAGGCACAGGTTTTGCCTTTACGCTGTGCAGATGCGATAACCTGCAGGGTCAGCGTGGTTTTACCGGAAGACTCTGGTCCGTAGATCTCAACGATACGGCCCATTGGCAGACCGCCTGCGCCTAATGCGATATCCAGCGAGAGCGAACCGGTAGAGATGGTTTCCACATCCATTGAGCGGTCTTCACCCAAGCGCATGATGGAGCCTTTACCAAATTGCTTCTCAATCTGGCCCAGCGCGGCAGCTAAAGCCTTCTGTTTGTTTTCATCAATCGCCATTTCAACTCCTAATCAAGCCGGGTAAACACGCACTCAAGGTGCCTGCACTCTTTCTGTTGCCGACAATTATACTGTATAGTCATACAGTATCAAGTTTAATTTGTCAGAAATTCGCCATACAGTTTCTGCAGGGCCCATGCCACCGACTGGCGGCGGACGGCATCACGATCACCGCTAAAATGCTGCTGAAAAGTCAATACGTTATCCTGCGGCCCGGCAAAGCCAAACCACACCGTGCCGACCGGTTTTTCTTCACTGCCGCCATCCGGGCCGGCAATGCCGCTGACGGAGATCGCGTAGTCAGCCTGGGCTGCCTTGCGGGCACCCAGCGCCATCTCACGCACCACCGCATCACTCACCGCGCCATACTGCGCCAGCGAGTCAGACTTAACATCCACCAGCTGCTGTTTCGCCTCATTACTGTAGGTCACAAAACCACGTTCGAACCAGGCGGAACTGCCGCTGATATCGGTAAAGACTTTGGCAATCCAGCCGCCCGTACAGGATTCCGCACAGGTTACGGTGGCATTACGCTGCTTCAGCTTCTCACCTATCTGCGCGCTTAACGCCTGCAATTGCTGATCGTCCATTACAACTCTCCCTTTGGTCGTGGGTTGAAGGTGGTGCAGAAAAACCACTTTTTCAAGGGCTATTATCATTATTGCCCTGTTTTTGCAGCCTGCTTTCCAGCGCCATCACCTTTTTTCACTGCAACCATAAAAAGCCGCGGAAAGGCGAGCAGAATCTGACCATCGGCCTGAGCCGGATAAGCGGTAAGTAAGCGCTGATGATAATCAGACAGAAAAGACATCTGTTCAGACTCATTTAGCATCGCCAGGAAAGGCCTCAGACCGGTCGCCTGTAACCAGCGGATAATCGCCTGTGCATCGGCCATCACGTGATAATAGGTGGTTCGCCAGATATCCACCTCACAGCCGGCCTGGGTCAGCAGATCATAATATTCGCCTGTAGAAAGCAGCTGTGTACGTTCAGCGGCACTGGCACTCATGCGTAACGACCAGCGATCGGTAGCCGCCACCTCGCGCATCAGCTGGTGCGACGGCTCATTGAGGTTATCAGGCATCTGGATCGCCAGCACGCCCCCGGGTGCCAGCAGGCTAACCAGATGAGCAAATAGCGTGGCGTGATTATCCAGCCATTGCAGAGATGCGTTGGCATAAATCACCTGCTGCGGCGCATCCGCCTGCCATGTGCGGATATCTGCCTGGACAAAACGGCAGTGCGGCAGACGTTCACGGGCCTGAGTTAGCATCGTCGCTGAACTGTCGAGCCCGGTGATCTGCGCCAGCGGCCAGGCATCGGCGAGCAGCTCGGTGCTGTTACCGGGTCCGCAGCCCAGATCGGTCACCTGTTCAACCTGTCCCAGGCTGATGCGCGCCAGCAGCTCGCGGGCTGGACGGGTTCGTTCCGCTTCAAATTTGCGATACAGCACGGGATCCCACTCTTTCATCATCACCTCTCGCTCAGTTGTCAGAAGCATTCGCTTACTGAGACGGATGAAAGACAAAAAAGTGCGACCCGTTGCTCAATTCTTCATCTGGCGCTGGCAGAGACTGGCTGGAGTCATTAAGTTAAAACAGTGTTTCATTTTTAACATTTACTTCAGGAGTCAGCTATGCGTGAAAAATCGGCCTTTGCCGGTGTCTGGTGCCCTTCTGTCACCCCTTTCAGTGCACAGGGCGGCCTTGATATCGACGCGCTCGGGCGACACTTCTCCCGCCTTAATGAGTCCGGCATCGATACCCTGCTGGTGATGGGCAGCATTGGCGAGTTTGCCTCACTGACGCAGCAGGAGCGTTTACAGCTGATTCAGGAAGCCAGGCCCCTGTCGCCGCTGAAGATGGTCGCGAACGTCTCGGCGACCTGTGTCCCGGATATGCTGGCGCTGGCCGAAGCCGCGTGGAAAAACGATTTTGATGCGGTGATGGTGCTGCCGCCCTACTATTACGGCCAGACACAAGAGCAGCTGATGCACTACTTCGAAGCGCTTGACGCACAGCTGGGCGGGAAATGGTTTGCCTACAACTTCCCGGCTCGCACCGGCTGCGATCTGACGCCCACGCTGATTGCTGCTCTGGCGGCAAAGCTGCCCAACTTTATCGGTATCAAAGATACGGTGGATTGCGTGTCGCATAACCGGGCAATGATTGAAGAGACCCGCAAAGTACGTAGTGATTTCGCCGTGCTATCGGGGTATGACGAATACCTGCTTCCCAATCTGCTGGCGGGTGGTGCCGGGGTAATTTCAGGCCTGAATAATATTGTGCCGGAGTACTTTGCCGAGATGATGGCGGCATGGCGGACAGGCAATCTGCCTGAGCTGACGCGTCTGCAGCAGCAGATCGGCCGGCTGATGGCGATTTACAGTATCGGAGATGATTTCGTGACGACAATTAAAACGGCCGTGGCGCGACGTTATGACTCAATGAGCAGTAACTCGCGAAATTACGGTGGTGCTCTGAACGCGGAACAGTGCGCCGCAATTGATCGGCTGTTCAGCTAGAAGAAAGACAGGCGCATCCCTGCGCCCCGGATCTCAGTTCTTTTTCACGAACTCAGATTTTAATTTCATCGGGCCAAAACCGTCGATTTTACAGTCGATGTTGTGGTCCCCTTCAACCAGGCGAATGCTTTTCACTTTGGTACCGATCTTCAGCGATGAGGAGCTGCCCTTCACCTTGAGATCTTTGATCACCGTGACGCTGTCGCCATCTGCCAGCAGATTGCCGTTGGCATCACGCACTTCCGGTGACGCATTGCTGCTGTCACCCTCTCCTTCGGTCCAGATATGACCACAGGAAGGGCAGTTGAAGTTTTCGCCATCTTGCCAGGTGTAATCGGCGTGACAGGCTGGGCAGGCAGGTAAAGACATAACGACTCCAGAGATATCAGTGGCTGTGTGGCCTGAAAAAGGGCGTCATCATATAACCTTACAGTTAACAAGGATAGCCTTTATAACAGGCCCCCCTGCCGTGCCTTGCTCACCGCCTCACCCAGTTGCCACACCGCCATCGCATAATGAGTACTGTGGTTGTAGCGGGTAATGACATAGAAATTGGGTAAGCCGTACCAGTACTGGTAGCTGGTGCCTAAGTCGAGGCGCAGCAGACTGACCTCATCGTTGCCGTCCAGCGACCCCTGTGGTGACAGACCTGACGCCGCCAGCATGCTCACGCTGTAACGGGTTTTAAAGCCATCTTCCAGCATCGGTGCCTGACCGCTGGCCGGGACTGCCACATTTTCGCCGCTGCGCCAGCCGTGTTTCTGGAAGTAGTGCGCCACGCTGCCGATCGCATCCACCGGATCCCACAGGTTTGCATGGCCGTCGCCGTTGAAATCAACCGCGTAATCATTGTAAGAGGAAGGCATAAACTGACCATAGCCCATCGCCCCGGCGAAAGAGCCTTTCAGCGCCAGCGGGTCATCCTGCTCTTTACGCGACATCAGCAGGAAGGTTTCCAGCTCGCTGCTGAAGTACGCAGCACGGCGCGGATAGTTAAACGATAAGGTTGCAAGCGCATCCAGAATCCGCGTTTTCCCCATCACGCGACCCCAGCGGGTTTCCACGCCAATAATGCCGACAATGATTTCCGGCGGCACGCCATAGACCTGCTGCGCGCGTTGCAGCGCATCCTGATACTGGTTCCAGAACGCCACGCCATTTTGCACATTATCCGGCGTAATGAACTTGTTGCGATAGCGGATCCAGGCCCCGTTAGGTCCCGGCGCGGGCGTATAGCTCGGTGCCTGACGATCCATCAGCCGCAACACATAATCCAGTCGCTTAGCCTGACCGATGATGTTGTGCAGTTGCTCACGGTCGAAGTCATGCTTCTCAACCATCTTATCAATAAACTGCTCTGCGGCCGGATTACCGGCAAAGTCGCCGAACATCGCCTGCCCGCTGTGCGACGGCTGCAGTAAAAAACCGCCCTGCGGCGCAGCCAGCATCTTTTGCTGGGACGGAACGTCAGGTTTGCTGCTGCAGGAGGCCAGAAGCGGGATGAACGCAAGGAGGGCTAACTTGAGACGCATCGGTTATCCATAAACGAGGGGTAAATTCAGATGCGGTAATAGTAGTCGTTCAGCGCGTTGACATACAGTCCGGAATCTTAAAAAAACGTCAACGCCGCCGTCGGTTAAAAGGGCTGCGGGGCGATATTTCCCCCGCAGCCATTCCGGGGTTAGCGGCGGTTTCTCACCAGCTGATAACGGCGGGTCAGATATTCAACCGGTGCGCTCCAGATATGCACCAGACGACAGAACGGGAACAGCAGGAACAGCGTCATGCCCAGTACCATGTGCACGCGATAGATAAACGCGACGCCCTCAAGATGCTGCGATGCACCACCGTGGAAGGTCACTACCGCCTGCGCCCAGCCCACCAGCTTCATCATCTCACTGCCGTCCATATGCTGAGCAGAGAACGGAATGGTCAGCAGACCCAGCGTAGCCTGCGCTACCAGCAGCGTCAGGATCAGAATGTCGCCGACGCTGCTGGTCGCCCGCACCCGAGGATTGGTCAGACGGCGCTTCAGCAGCAGCGCCCCACCCGCCAGCGTCATCGCACCAAACAGGCCACCGGCTATCATCGCCAGCTTCTGCTTCACGTCGATCGGCAGGAAGGATTCATACATCCAGTGCGGGGTCAGCATCCCGACGATATGACCGAAGAAGATCCCGATGATGCCGATGTGGAACAGGTTAGAGGCGAGTCGCATCCCTTTTTTGTCCAGCATCTGACTGGAACCGGCCCGCCAGCTGTACTGCCCGTAGTCATAGCGCAGCCAGCTCCCGACCAGGAAAACTGTTCCGGCCAGGTAGGGATAAATATCGAAGAAGAAAGTGTTAATGAAATTCATGCTGATTCTCCTGTGGTGCGCGCCGTCGCCGCGGTGATATCCAGATACTGCGGCGCGACCGCATCGGCGAAGCGACGCTGATGCATCGCCTGCTGCGCTGAGGCACAGCCCTGTTCGCCGAGAAATTTAATCTGCTCCTCTTCCCAGACCGCATCGAGTGCGGCCGGAGTATCGTCGCGCGCTTCCTGCGCCACCTGGGGCTTAAGGGCCGCAGGATCGACTGCGCTGCCGGACAGCGTCAGTAACACTGTGAACAGGTCAGCATAAGGACTCTGTCGCGCTTCCAGTCGCGCGGCCAGCAAGGCCAGGATTGGCACGATGTCCACCAGTCCCTGACGCGCGGCCTGATCGCTTTTACAGGCGAGATATTCGAGGTAGAGCGGCAGATAATCGGGCAACTCTTTGCTGTCCAGTTCCAGACCGTCAGCCCGGTACTGTTCCAGCAGATCAACCATCGCCTGACCGCGATCGCGGGACTCACCGTGCACATGTTCAAACAGCAGCAGCGAGGTGGCGCGGCCGCGATCAAACAGTTCGCAGTAGTCAGCCTGCACGTCCAGCATGGGCCGGGTGCAGAGCTGATTGATAAAGCTCACCAGCCGTGTACTCTGCTGCAGGTTGAGTTCGCTGGCCTCTTCCTGCGCCGCAATCAGGTCGGGATAGTGGGTAAACAGCGCCTCGTCCGGGTAGTCCAGCAGGCGCGACACAACACGCAGCGTGATCATGAGGCATCCTCCGGGCGGCTGGTTTTCCTGCTGACGTCAATGGCATCGATACGGCGGCTGTTAAACAGGTTAAATTTGCTGTCGCTGCCATGGCAGCCATCGCCAAAGCTGAAGCCACAGCCTTTGCTTTCGGGGAAGGCTTCACGCGCCAGTTCTCGATGACTTGAAGGCACCACAAAGCGATCTTCATAGTTGGCGATCGCCAGATAGCGGTACATCTCCTGCGCCTGCGCTTCGGTCAGACCGACCTGCTCCAGCGCCCGGATATCATGCTCACCGTCCACGCTTTCTGCGCGCTTGTAATGGCGCATCGCCAGCATGCGTTTCAGTGCCAGCAGCACCGGCGCGGTGTCGCCTGCGGTCAGCAGGTTCGCCAGGTACTCAACCGGAATACGCAGGCTTTCCACATCCGGCAGCACGCCGGTATGTGCCAGCGCCCCGCCATCCACCGCCGACTGAATCGGTGACAGTGGCGGCACATACCAGACCATCGGCAGCGTGCGGTATTCAGGGTGAAGCGGCAGCGCCAGCTTCCACTCCATCGCCATTTTATAAACCGGTGAACGTTGCGCGGCATCGATCACGCTCTGTGCGACACCATCTTTCAGCGCCTGGGCGATCACCACGGGATCGTGGGGATCAAGGAAGATTTCCAGCTGGCTCTGATAGAGATCTTGTTCGTTTTCCGCTGCGGCCGCCTGTTCAATGCGGTCAGCGTCATAGAGCAGCACGCCGAGATAGCGGATCCGGCCGACACAGGTTTCCGAGCAGACGGTGGGCTGGCCCGCTTCAATACGTGGATAACAGAAAATGCATTTTTCTGATTTGCCGCTTTTCCAGTTGAAGTAGATCTTCTTGTATGGACAGCCAGTGAGGCACATCCGCCAGCCGCGACATTTATCCTGGTCGATCAGCACAATGCCATCTTCGCCGCGCTTGTAGATTGCGCCACTGGGGCAGGTTGCCACGCACGCCGGGTTAAGGCAGTGCTCACACAGGCGTGGCAGGTACATCATGAAGGTGTGTTCAAACTGGCCGTAAATCTCCTTCTGGATATTATCGAAGTTCTTATCCTGTGAGCGTTTGGCAAATTCGCCGCCCAGGATCTCTTCCCAGTTCGGGCCGTTTTCGATCTTTTTGATCCGCTGACCGGTGATCAGCGAGCGCGGACGTGCAATCGGCTGATGTTTACCGGCAGGGGCGTTGTGCAGATGCTGATAATCAAAATCGAACGGCTCATAGTAATCATCCAGTGCAGGCACATCCGGGTTGGCGAAGATCTTCGACAGCAGGCCGACGCGATTGCCCATGCGCGGCTCCAGTTTGCCGTTGATCTTACGGATCCAGCCGCCCTTCCACTTCTTCTGATCTTCCCAGGCGTGCGGATAGCCGACGCCAGGTTTGCTTTCGACGTTGTTAAACCAGGCGTACTCCATGCCCTCGCGGCTGGTCCAGACGTTTTTACAGGTCACCGAACAGGTGTGGCAGCCGATACATTTGTCGAGGTTCAGCACCATGCCGACCTGTGAACGAATTTTCATGGTTTTACCTCCTGCTGGCTGCCCTGGCAGGCATCGTTGCCTTCCCCATCTAACCAGTTAACGTTATTCATTTTTCTGACCACCACGAACTCATCGCGGTTTGAGCCGACGGTGCCGTAGTAGTTAAAGCCCCATGAGAGCTGGGCATAACCGCCAATCATATGGGTCGGTTTCGGGCAGGTTCGCGTCACGGAGTTATGGATGCCGCCGCGCTGGCTGGTGATCTCCGAGCCGGGAATATTCACGATGCGTTCCTGGGCGTGGTACATCATGGTCATACCGGCCGGGATGCGCTGGCTCACGACCGCACGCGCGGTCAGTGCACCATTGGCGTTGAACGCTTCTATCCAGTCGTTATCCACAATGCCCAGCTCACGGGCGTCATCTTCACTCATCCAGACAATCGGGCCGCCGCGTGACAGCGTCAGCATCAGCAGGTTGTCGCTGTAGGTGGAGTGAATGCCCCACTTCTGATGGGGCGTCAGGAAGTTAAGCGCCTTCTCCGGGTTACCGTTGGGTTTGCTGTTCAGCAACGGCTTCGCCGCACGGGTATCGATAGGCGGACGATAGACCATCAGGCTCTCACCGAAGGCGCGCATCCATTCATGGTCCTGATAGAGCTGCTGACGACCGCTCAGGGTACGCCACGGGATCAGCTCATGAACGTTGGTGTAGCAGGCGTTGTAGGAGACATGTTCATCTTCCAGACCTGACCAGGTCGGGCTGGAGATAATTTTGCGCGGCTGCGCCTGAATATCGCGGAAGCGAATCTTCTCATCTTCTTTGTTCAGTGCCAGATGCGTGTGGTCACGGCCGGTAATTGCGCCCAGCGCCTGCCAGGCTTTCACCGCCACCTGACCATTGGTTTCTGGTGCCAGTGCCAGGATCACTTCGGCTGCATCGATCGCCGTGTCAATATTTGGCCGTCCCGCTGCCGGGCCATCCGCTTTGACATAGTTAAGCTGCTTGAGGAAATCGACCTCTTTGCTGGTGTTCCAGCTGATGCCTTTGCCGCCGTTACCCTGGGTATCCAGTAGCGGTCCCAGCGAGGTAAAGCGCTCCCAGGTCGCCGGATAGTCGCGCTCTACCACCATAATGTGTGGCGCAGTTTTGCCCGGAATCAGGTCACACTCGCCTTTTTTCCAGTCTTTCGCCTCAAACGGCTGCGCCAGTTCTGCGGGTGAGTCATGCAACACCGGCAGTGTCACCACATCCGTTTCAACACCTAAATGGCCAGGGCAGAGTTCGGAGAAGGCTTTGGCGATGCCTTTATAGATCTCCCAGTCGCTTTTTGAATCCCAGGCAGGATCAACAGCGGCCGAGAGCGGATGAATAAACGGATGCATATCCGAAGTATTCATATCGTCTTTTTCATACCAGGTGGCGGTTGGCAGCACGACGTCAGAGTAGAGACAGGTGCTCGACATACGGAAGTCGAGTGTGACCACCAAATCCAGCTTGCCTTCAGCACCCTGATCCAGCCACTCCACTTCTTCCGGCTTCACGCGGCCCTGCTGACCTAAATCTTTACCCTGAATGCCGTTTTCTGTACCCAACAGATATTTCAGCATGTACTCATGCCCTTTGCCTGAGGAGCCGAGCAGATTGGAACGCCAGACAAACAGGTTACGCGGGAAGTTCTGCGGGTCGTCGGGCTGTTCAGCGGCGAACCGAATAGCGCCCTGCTTCAGGCTTTCCACGGTGTAATCCAGCGGTGACTGACCGGCGGCTTTCGCCTGTTCCGCGATGTGCAGCGGGTTGACGTTAAGCTGCGGCGCGGAAGGCAGCCAGCCCATGCGTTCGGAACGCACGTTAAGGTCGATCAGGCTGCCGCTGTAGCGACTTTTATCTGCCAGCGGTGACAGCAGTTCGCTGGTCGCCAGGGTTTCATAGCGCCACTGACTGGCGTGGTTGTAAAAGAAAGAGGTGCTGTTCATCTGACGCGGCGGACGCTGCCAGTCGAGGCCAAAGGCCAGCGGGGTCCAGCCAGTCTGCGGACGGAGTTTCTCCTGACCGACATAGTGCGCCCAGCCCCCGCCGCTCTGACCGACGCAGCCGCAGAAAATCAGCATGTTCATCAGACCACGGTAGTTCATATCCATGTGATACCAGTGGTTCATGCCCGCACCGACGATGATCATCGAACGGCCGCGGGTTTTTTCGGCGTTTTCGGCAAACTCACGGGCAATGCGGATGATGTTCTGCCTGGAGACGCCGGTAATCTGCTCAGCCCACGCCGGACTATAGGCTTTGATCTCGTCGTAGCTTTGCGCGCAGTTGGCATCATCCAGACCGCGATCCAGACCGTAGTTCGCCAGGGTCAGATCGTAGACGCTGGTGACCAGCGCTTCACTGCCATCCGCCAGCTGCAGGCGTTTCACCGGCAGCTTGTGCAGCAGAATCTCATCCAGCGCGACGCTTTTAAAATGCTCGCGGGTGATGCCGCCAAAGTAAGGGAAGCCGACTTCAACGACCTCATCGTGGCTGCCGAGCAGGCTGAGCTGCAGCTCCACTTCTTTTTGCGACAGGCCGTCACGCTGCTCCAGATTCCATTTGCCTTTTTCACCCCAGCGGAAGCCGATTGAACCCTGCGGCGCAATCAGTTCACCGGTCGCCTGATCCAGCGCCACGGTTTTCCACTCCGGGTTATTCTCCTGACCCAGGCCATCCACCAGATCGCTGGCGCGTAGCTGACGGCCTGCGGCATAGTAGCCGCCCTCACGTGGCTCCAGCAGCACCAGCATCGGCATATCGGTATAGCGGCGCACGTAGTCACGGAAATAGCCGACTTCGCGATCAAGGTGAAACTCTTTTAGCATCACATGGCCCATCGCCAGCGCCATTGCGCTGTCGGTACCCTGCTTCGGACTCAGCCACTGGTCGCACAGCTTCGCGACTTCGGCATAGTCCGGGGTAATGGCCACGGTTTTCGTCCCTTTATAGCGGACCTCCGTGAAGAAGTGCGCATCCGGGGTACGGGTCTGCGGCACGTTCGAGCCCCAGGCAATAATGTAAGAAGAGTTGTACCAGTCGGCCGATTCCGGCACGTCGGTCTGCTCGCCCCAGGTCATCGGTGACGCAGGCGGCAGATCGCAATACCAGTCATAGAAGCTCAGGCAGGTTCCGCCGATCAGTGACAGATAACGAGCGCCGGCGGCGTAGGAGACCATCGACATTGCCGGAATCGGCGAGAATCCCATAATGCGATCAGGGCCGTAGGTCTTCGCGGTGCAGATGTTCGCAGCAGCGATCATCTCGTTCACTTCCTGCCAGCTGGAGCGGACAAAGCCACCGCGTCCGCGCGCCTGCTTGTAGCTTTTAGCCTTTTCCGGATTGCTGATAATGGATGCCCAGGCATCCACCGGATCGCTGTGCTGTGCTTTCGCGTCGCGCCACAGCTGAATCAGCTTCTTGCGCATCAGCGGATATTTCAGGCGGTTAGCGCTGTAGAGATACCAGGAGTAGCTCGCTCCGCGTGGGCAGCCGCGCGGCTCATGGTTGGGCAGATCGGGACGGGTACGCGGATAGTCGGTCTGCTGGGTCTCCCAGGTGACCAGGCCGTTTTTCACGTAGATTTTCCAGCTGCAGGAACCGGTACAGTTAACACCGTGGGTGGAGCGCACGATTTTATCGTGCTGCCAGCGGCTGCGGTAGCCATCTTCCCAGTCGCGGTTACTGTTTAAGGTCTGGCCATGCTGACCGGAAAAGGGCTCGGCCAGCTGTTTAAAATAACGAAATCGATCAAGAAACTTGCTCATCCGGAATACTCCTGAAGGCTTTGTATGACATTGCTGACTCTGCATCTGTCGCGACACAGAAAGTAAAATGATGCCGGTGCGCCACACCGGCTTTGTCGTTATCAGGCGCGGGCTTTTCGTCCGTAAACCAGCCAGGTCACGGCGATGCAGCAGAGATAGAAGACCAGGAAGATTTTCATCGCGCCAGCGGGTGAACCGGTCATGGCGAGCGACAGGCCAAAGGTCTGTGGAATAAAGAAGCCGCCCAGTGCACCAATGGCAGAGATAAAGCCCAGCGCAGCCGAGGTTTCAGTTGCCGCTTCACGCTGCGCATGCGCATCGTCACCACCTTCAGCTTTGATACGTTCCAGCGTCAGCTTGCGGAAGATCACCGCAATCATCTGGTAGGTGGAGCCACTGCCCAGACCGGCGGTCAGGAACAGGCCCATAAACACGGTGAAGAAGGCGATGAACGAGCCATCATGTCCGTCTCCCGGCAGCGTGAGGAACAGCAGCGCGGCAAACAGCGCCATCAGGATGTAGTTGACCAGCGTGACGCGGGTACCGCCGAGGCGGTCAGAAACGATGCCGCCTGCTGAACGGGCCAGCGCACCAATCAGCGGGCCGAAAAAGGCGTAATGCATGATCACAACATCCGGAAATTGCGTTTTCGTCAGCATGGCGAAGCCAGCAGAAAATCCGATAAAGGAACCGAAGGTCGCCAGATAGAGCAGTGCCATAATCCACAAATGCGGACGTTTCAGCACCGGCAACTGCTCACGCAGCGAGGATTTTGCCGCCACGAGATCATTCATGCCGAACCAGGCCGCGAGCGTGCCGATCGCCAGGAGTGGCACCCAGATCCAGGACGCATTTTCCAGCCAGATATTGTCGCCGGTGACGGTGGTATGACCCACATCGGCAAAGCCAAAAATGGCACAGGAGATTGCCAGCGGTGCGACAAACTGCATCACGCTGACGCCAAGATTACCAAGGCCGCCGTTGATACCCAGCGCGCCGCCCTGATGGGCTTTAGGGAAGAAGAAGCTGATATTGCCCATGCTCGAAGCAAAATTAGCGCCACCAAATCCGCACAGCAGAGAGATCACCATAAACGTGGCGAATGAGGTCTGACTGTCCTGTACCGCAAAGCCGAGCCACAGGCAGGGGATAATCAGGATACCGGTGCTGAAGGCGGTCCAGCGGCGGCCACCAAAGATGGGAATAACAAAAGAGTAAGGCACACGCAGCAGCGCCCCGGACACCGACGGCAGCGCAGTCAGTAAAAAGAGCTGCTCCGTAGTGAAGTTAAAGCCGACTTTATTCAGATTCACCGCGACGGTGCTGAACAGCATCCAGACGCAGAAGCCCAGCAGCAGGCAAAAAACAGAAATCCACAGATTACGGCTGGCGATACGCTTGCCGCGCGTCTGCCAGAACGCCTCGTTTTCAGGTTGCCAGTCCTGGATTAACGCGCCGCGCGTCGGGGTTTGCAATGGGGCAGATTGGGTCATAAATCTCTCATCAGCAGAATAATAATTGTGCATATCCTGCGCATCCGGCCTGGTGGCTTGCTTGATACAAATCAACGGCAATGCAGGTTACAAAGGCGTGGCAATCTCAGCTCATCCCGGTTAAGTAGTTGACTGAGTGCAGATAACCCTTATAAATCATGCGGTTTAATTGCAGCTGCGAACGCCTTCAGCAAAAGGGCATCTGAATGGAAATAAAGGAGTAGTCCTTTAGGGGTATATAGCGACCCCGCTTCACCGGTAAGATAGGCACCGTCGCCCGCACAGGGCTGGTGTACAGGACAGGAAAAATTGTGACGGCAGAGAAATTTACGCTCTTATTAATCGATGACCACCCTATGCTGCGCAACGGTCTGAAGCAGCTGATTGCGCTGGATGAACGATTGCAGGTGGTGGCCGAAGCGGGTAACGGCATTGAGGGTCTGGCACTGGCACAACAGCACGATCCCGACCTGATCCTTCTGGATCTCAATATGCCGGGTCTGAACGGGCTGGATACCCTGACCCAGCTGCGCGAAATCGCCCTTTCTGGCCGGGTAGTCGTGTTCAGCGTTTCCGATAATGAAGAGGATGTGATCAGCGCGCTGAAGCGCGGCGCGGATGGCTATCTGTTGAAAGATATGGAACCGGAAGCCTTGCTGAAAGCGCTGCATCAGGCCGCCGCCGGACAGATCGTACTGAGCGAAGTGTTAACCCCGATTCTGGTTGCGAGGTTGCGCGATTCGCAGCCTGCACAGACGCGCGATATCAGCCAGCTGACCCGGCGTGAACGCGACATCCTGCAACTGATCAGCGATGGAATGACCAACAAAGCGATTGCCCGCAAACTGGACATCAGCGAAAGCACGGTCAAGGTTCACGTCAAATATCTGCTGAAAAAAATGAACCTCAAATCCCGGCTCGAAGCCGCCGTATGGACGCTGCAGAACGGGCTGCACTGAGCATTTTCCCTTCTGCTGTGCGCTGTAGCGCCGCCCCCCGTACGCCATAAACTGACGCAGAAATCGCGAGCCGCCTCGCAGCACCGCGCCAGCGTCATGAAAAATGCCACTTTTCTGTCGCCAGCCGTCGCCACATTTGCCAGGATGCCTGTCAGGTTACACCCGGTCAGGATCAGGGCGTTTATCAGGCTGGCATATGCCCTGTCCTATTCGTTATCATCTGGTTATCCTGCGCGCCGACGCGAATCCTTTCGGTTTCATGGGCGTTGACCGCCAGAAATTTACCGCATTAAAGATGAGTTAAAACCTTATGCAAGAGCCAACCGAAAAGGACTTTCCTTCCCATACCCCCATGATGCAGCAGTACCTGCGCCTCAAGGCGGAGCATCCTGATATTCTGCTGTTTTACCGGATGGGTGACTTCTACGAGCTGTTTTATGACGACGCAAAGCGCGCCTCGCAGCTGCTGGAGATTTCACTTACCAAACGCGGAGCGTCCGCGGGCGAACCGATCCCGATGGCGGGTGTACCCTATCATGCGGTTGAAGGCTATCTGGCTAAGCTGGTTCAGCTGGGCGAATCCGTTGCCATCTGCGAGCAGATAGGCGATCCGGCGCTGAGCAAAGGACCGGTCGAGCGCAAAGTGGTTCGCATTGTAACGCCCGGCACCATCAGTGATGAGGCGCTGTTGCAGGAGCGGCATGACAATCTGCTGGCGGCGATTGTGCAAAGTTCGCGCGGTTTTGGCTACGCCACGCTGGATATCAGCTCAGGCCGTTTTCGCTTAAGCGAACCGGCTGATGCCGAAACCATGGCGGCAGAGTTGCAGCGCACCAATCCCGCTGAGCTGCTCTACCCCGAAGATTTTCAGGCGATGTCGCTGATCGATCAGCGTCGTGGCCTGCGCCGTCGTCCGCTGTGGGAGTTTGAGATTGACACCGCGCGCCAGCAGCTGAACCTGCAGTTCGGCACTCGCGACCTCAATGGCTTCGGCGTAGAGAACGCGCACCTCGGACTGAGTGCGGCGGGCTGCCTGCTGCAATATGTCAAAGATACCCAGCGCACCACGCTGCCCCACATCCGCTCGCTGAGCATGGAGCGGCAGCAGGACAGCATCATCATGGATGCCGCCACCCGCCGCAATCTGGAGATTACCCAGAACCTGGCCGGCGGTACTGACAACACCTTAGCGGCCGTGCTGGATAAAACCGTCACCCCGATGGGCAGCCGGATGCTGAAGCGCTGGCTGCATATGCCGCTGCGTGATGTGCGCATCATTAACCAGCGTCAGGAGTCGATTGCTGAGCTGCAGAATCTCAGCGATGCTCTGCAACCGGTGCTGCGTCAGGTCGGCGATCTGGAGCGAATCCTGGCGCGTCTGGCACTGCGCACCGCGCGTCCGCGCGATCTGGCCCGCATGCGCCACGCATTTCAGCAACTGCCGGAACTCAATCAGTTGCTGGCCGGTGTTGAAGCACCACAGCTACAGAAGCTGCGCACCCAAATGGGCGAGTTCACCGCGCTGCGTGAGCTGCTGGAGCAGGCGATCATCGACTCCCCGCCAGTGCTAATCCGCGACGGCGGCGTGATTGCGCCCGGTTACAACGCCGAGCTGGATGAGTGGCGCGCGCTGGCCGACGGCGCAACCGACTACCTTGACCGGCTGGAGATCCGTGAACGGGAGAAGCTGGGACTCGATACGCTGAAGGTCGGCTTTAACGGTGTGCATGGCTATTACATTCAGGTGAGCCGTGGCCAGAGCCATCAGGTCCCGATGCACTATGTCCGCCGTCAGACGCTGAAAAATGCTGAGCGCTACATCATCCCGGAACTGAAAGAGTACGAAGACAAAGTCCTTACCTCCAAGGGCAAAGCGCTGTCGCTGGAGAAGAGCCTGTATGAGGCGCTGTTCGATCAGCTGCTGCCGCACCTTGAGGCGCTGCAACTCAGTGCCGCTGCGCTGGCTGAGCTGGATGTGTTAAGCAACCTGGCAGAACGCGCCTGGACCCTGAACTATTGCCGTCCTGTGTTGCAGGATAAAGCCGGAATCAAAATCAGCGGCGGTCGCCATCCGGTGGTTGAACAGGTTCTGAAGGAGCCATTCATTGCTAACCCGCTATCACTGGCACCTCAGCGCAGAATGCTGATCATTACCGGTCCCAATATGGGCGGTAAAAGTACCTATATGCGGCAGGCGGCGCTGATTGCGCTGATGGCATGGATTGGCAGTTTTGTTCCTGCCGACGAGACGCTGATTGGCCCGTTGGATCGTATCTTTACCCGCGTCGGTGCCGCTGACGATCTCGCCTCCGGGCGCTCAACCTTTATGGTTGAGATGACCGAGACCGCAAACATCCTGCATAACGCCACTGAAAACAGTCTGGTGTTGATGGATGAGATTGGACGCGGTACCTCGACCTACGACGGTTTATCGCTGGCCTGGGCATGCGCCGAAAACCTGGCAAACCGCATCAAAGCGATGACGCTGTTTGCCACCCACTACTTCGAGCTGACAACATTGCCGGAAAAAATGGAAGGCGTGGTCAACGTCCATCTGGATGCAGTTGAGCATGGTGACACCATTGCCTTTATGCACAGCGTTCAGGAAGGTGCAGCGAGCAAAAGTTATGGGCTGGCCGTAGCCGCGCTGGCGGGCGTGCCTAAAGAGGTCATCAGACGGGCGCGCAACAAGCTGAAAGAGCTGGAAACCGTTTCAAATCACTCGGCATCATCAACGGTAGATGGTTCTCAGCTGCCACTGCTGGTTGAAGAGACCTCGCCAGCGGTAGAAGCGCTTGAGGCGCTGGATCCGGATACGCTGACACCGCGTCAGGCGCTCGACTGGATTTATCGGCTTAAATCACTGGTGTGATAGCACGCCGCATCGTGTGAACGCATGGTGCGGCGCTGGCATTCTTCTGTAAATCACTTTTCTACAGGCATAAAAAAACGGTGGTTTTCACCACCGCTTTTTGCATTCGCACTCAGACTACCTTACAGACGATTATTCACGAAACAGTGCTTCAATGCTGAGGCCCTGACCCTGCAGGATTTCTCGCAGACGGCGCAAACCTTCAACCTGAATCTGACGTACACGCTCACGAGTTAAGCCGATTTCACGACCCACATCCTCAAGCGTTGCCGCTTCATAGCCTAACAGGCCGAAACGACGTGCCAGCACTTCACGCTGCTTGGCGTTCAGTTCGAACAGCCATTTGACGATGCTTTGTTTCATATCATCGTCCTGCGTGGTGTCTTCAGGGCCGTTGTCTTTCTCATCGGCCAGAATATCCAGCAGCGCTTTTTCAGAATCACCGCCCAATGGCGTATCAACTGAGGTAATGCGTTCGTTGAGACGTAACATACGGCTTACGTCCTCAACAGGTTTATCAAGCTGATCGGCGATCTCTTCCGCACTCGGCTCATGGTCGAGCTTGTGGGAAAGTTCACGCGCAGTTCGCAGATAAACATTCAGTTCTTTCACAATGTGAATCGGCAGACGAATGGTACGGGTTTGATTCATGATCGCCCGTTCAATGGTCTGACGAATCCACCAGGTAGCGTAGGTTGAAAAACGGAACCCGCGCTCGGGGTCAAATTTCTCAACGGCACGAATCAGGCCGAGGTTACCTTCTTCAATCAGGTCCAGCAGTGCCAGACCGCGATTGCTGTAACGACGGGCGATTTTCACTACCAGGCGTAAGTTACTTTCGATCATGCGGCGACGGGAAGGGATATCACCCCGCAATGCACGGCGAGCAAAGAAAACTTCTTCCTCTGCCGTTAACAACGGAGAATAGCCAATCTCCCCAAGATAGAGCTGCGTCGCATCTAATACACGCTGCGTCGCACCCTGTGATAGCAACTCTTCTTCCGCTACGTCGCTATCACTGGCTTCGTTTTCAACGAGTGCCTTCTCGTCAAAAATTTCAGCTCCGTTCTCATCGAATTCCGCGTTCTCATGTAACTCGTTTACTTTCAGCGTATTCTGGCTCATAAGCGGCTCCTACCCGTGATTCCAGGGCAGAACATAAAACAATGTTGTTCTGCCGGATTATCGCTGCGGTAAATAACGCAACGGGTTTACGGATTTCCCCTTGTAACGAATTTCAAAGTGTAATCTGACTGAACTGGTTCCGGTGCTACCCATGGTAGCGATCTTCTGCCCCGCCTTAACTTCCTGTTGTTCCCGAACCAGCATTGTATCGTTGTGGGCGTAGGCGCTCAGGTAATCATCGTTGTGTTTAATGATGATTAAATTACCGTACCCCCGGAGTGCGTTACCTGCGTAAACCACGCGTCCTGAAGCAGTGGCAACCACAGATTGTCCGCGCGTTCCGGCGATATCGATCCCTTTATTGCCACCTTCGGCGGCAGAGAAGTTATCGATAATCTTCCCATCGGTCGGCCAGCGCCAGCTTCCGACCGGCGTTGAACTGTTGGTGGTACTGCTCACCGTTGGGGGGGCGGTCACGACTGGAGCTGTTGTCGTTGCAACATTTGCTCCTTTCGAAGGCAACAATTTGCTGCCGCCCGAATTACCTGAATCATCAGAATACGTAATAACAGGTTGCTGTGCAACAGCAGGCGATTTAATTTGTGGTGCCGCCGGAACGCCGCCCTGCGTTGCATCAGCAACGGTAATGGGATTGCCACCGGTAATCGGCTGCCCCGCCCCGTTACCAATCTGTAAAGTCTGGCCCACATTCAGGTTGTATGGCGCGGCAACGTTGTTGCGCTGGGCTAAATCACGGAAATCATTGCCGGTAATCCAGGCAATGTAAAATAAGGTGTCTCCGCGCTTAACGGTATACGTTTCACCGGAGTAGCTACCCTTAGGAATATTCTGGTAACTGCGATTGTACACTATCCGGCCGTTTTGCGTCTCAACATTACTGTTGGTACTAATCATTCCGCCATTGCTGGGGACAGATGCTGAATTTCTGCTTAACATTTGTCCCTGAGACGGCGCGGCAGGCACACCACCCGAAACCGGGCCTGCCCCAGCCTGGCTGTTCATCATGCCGCCATCATCGCCAACGCGACTGATGGGTGCCTGTGAGTTGTCGCCGGAGCTGCAGCCTGCCAGCCAGAATCCTACCAGTGAAAGTGCCGCCAGACGGCGTAACTGAAAAAGTGTGCTTCCCGTGCTCATTAATCCCCCGTGATGGCAACGCTGATCTATCTGTTTCACTGTACCGGCCAGCAGAATGCTCTGCGCAGCGCGATAAAATCTGTGTTTTCGTTGAATAAACTGGATAGTAACAATATCAACCAGGTGGTGCCATGAAACAGTTGTGAAGAAATACGAAGAGCATCAGGCGAGATCGCCCTGCACCAGCGGAACAAAACGCACCGGTTCAATAATCTCTTCCGTAACTTCTGCGCCCTGGCGACGCAGGCGCTTCAGTACCTGCTGATCTTCACCAACCGGCAGCACCATAATGCCGCCTTCTGCCAGTTGTGCTATCAGCGCAATCGGAATTTCCGGTGGAGCGGCGGTAACAATAATGGCATCGAACGGACCGCGAGAAGGCCAGCCCTGCCAGCCATCGCCATGGCGGGTGGAGACATTATGCAGATCCAGCTGTTTCAGACGACGTTTGGCCTGCCATTGCAGCCCTTTGATGCGTTCCACTGAATAAACATGGTCTACCAGATGGGCAAGAATCGCTGTCTGATACCCGGAACCCGTACCAATCTCCAGTACACGCGAATGCGGATTCAGGCCGAGTAACGCGGTCATCCGCGCGACCATATAAGGCTGTGAGATCGTCTGACCGGAGCCGATAGGCAAGGCCACATTGTCCCAGGCTTTATGCTCAAACGCCTCGTCGATAAACCGTTCGCGTGGCACCTCGCTGATGGCTGTCAGCAGGTTCTCATCATCAATGCCCTGCTGACGCAGTTGTGACAGCAATGTCTCAATACGCCGATTCACCATGCCAGGTTCACCTCAGCTTTCGCCAGCCAGTCACTGAGCACGTTCTGCGCGCTGTGCGCCGTTAAATCGACATGCAGTGCGGTCACAGAAACGTAACCCTGATCCACGGCGGCAAAGTCCGTATCCGGGCCCGCATCCAGTTTTTCGCCCGGCGGGCCAATCCAGTAGAGGGTATTGCCCCGCGGATCCTGCTGCGCAATCACCTGATCCGCCGGATGGCGACTACCACAACGCGTCACGCGGATGCCTTTAAGTTCGGCCAGCGGCAGATCGGGGACATTGATGTTAAGAATACGGCCGGTACGCAGCGGTTCATGCGTCAGCGCCCTGAGGATAGCGCAGGTCACCGCTGCCGCGGTGGCGTAGTGCTGATGGCCGTTAAGTGAAACCGCTATCGCCGGTAAACCCAGATGTCGCCCTTCCATCGCCGCCGCCACCGTGCCGGAGTAGATGACATCATCGCCCAGATTGGGACCGGCATTGATGCCTGACACCACAATATCAGGACGCGGCTGCATCAGCGCATTCACCCCAAGATAGACGCAGTCGGTCGGGGTGCCCATCTGAACCGCGATATCGCCGTTTTCATGGGTGAAAGTACGCAGAGGCGTTTCCAGCGTTAAGGAGTTGGAGGCACCGCTTCGGTTACGATCGGGAGCCACAACCTGCACGTCAGCAATCTGCCGCAGAGCGTTTGCCAGAGTCTGAATGCCTGGCGCATGAATGCCGTCATCGTTGCTGAGCAATATCCGCATTTCGTTCTGACCTTTTTTTATTCGACTGGTCGCCGTGACTGAACCTGTTTGAACGGCATGGCAACAGGTGATGAATGGACAGCGATTTTTGCATTCTAGCGAGGCACGCAAGGAAGTGGTAGGCGTAAATCACACGACGGTGGGGGTTTGCCGCAACATTACCCACAAGTCGGGTCATGTTGCAGCGAAGATTACTCATCAGGCTGATCGGGCGAATCCGTTTGAGTCAGCAGCTCGCGGACGACGCTGGTGGCAAAGCTACCCGCAGGCAGCCAGAATGCCAGTTCCAGCGTGACATCATCCCACCAGCTCCACTGCATATCGCGCGGCACCACCAGCATGGCGCGGCGGGCAGCATCGATCTTCTCACGTTCGATCAACCCCAGCAGCAGCGACGCATCCGCCAGCGCCTGCTGTTCAAAGGCCAGCGCGTCAGCCTGCGGACCAGGCTCGCCGCGTCCCGGCAGCGGCGCGGTAATGCGCAGCTCATGCTGTTCAACCCGGCGCTGTGACTCGGCGAGTTCATCAGGCTGGGCGACAAACCAGCTGCCACGGCCAGTCAGCTGTAAAGCATCACCATTGAGAACCTGCGTCAGGCTGCCCTGCTGTTGCAGACGCGTACTGGTCACCTGATTAAACAGCGCACTGCGTGCGGCAGAGAGCATCAGGCTGCGCTTGTTGCGGTCGCGAATAATAATCTCATTGCGCGCCCACTTCTCCGCCATCACCAGGTTATTGCCGCCGCGACCAAAACGCTGTTCACCAAAATAGTTGGGCGCGCCCGCATCGCGAATCTGCGCCAGACGCTTTTCAACCGCATCACGATCGCTGATCTGGCGGATAACCAGCCGGAACGCATTCCCCGCCAGTGCGCCGATGCGCAGCTTACGCTTGTGGCGCACCACCTGCAGAATGTCGACGCCCTCAAGCGAAAAACCGCGCAGATCGGGCATCGCATTGCCTGGCAGACGAAAACAGAGGGTCTGCTCCGTGACCGCATGGCGATCTTTCATCCCGGCATAGCTCATGTCGCGCTGATGAATACCAAGATACTTAGCCAGCGCCTCCGCCACAAAGCGGGTATTCGCGCCGACTTTACGGATACGCACCAGCAGATGCTCACCTTCCCCATCCGCGCTATACCCGAGGTCTTCCACCACCACGAAATCTTCCGGATTGGCTTTGATCACGCCGACGGCTGTGGGCGTGCCGTGCAGGTAACTCAGCGTCATTGGCTGTCAGCTTTCAGGACTAACGCGACCGCTTCACAGGCGATGCCTTCGCCGCGCCCGGTAAAGCCGAGCTTCTCGGTGGTGGTCGCTTTGACGTTGACCGCATCCATATGGCAGCCTAAATCTTCTGCGATGTTAATACGCATCTGTGGCACGTGCGGCAGCATTTTCGGTGCCTGAGCAATAATCGTGACGTCGACATTACCTATACGATAACCTTTGGCTTCGATACGACGCCAGGCCTCGCGCAGCAGGCCGCGGCTGTCCGCCCCTTTAAAGGCCGGATCGGTGTCGGGAAACAGTTTGCCGATATCGCCCATCGCCACTGCGCCCAGCAGCGCGTCAGTCAGCGCATGCAGCGCCACATCGCCATCCGAATGGGCGATAAAACCGTGTTCAAACGGGATTCGCACACCGCCAATCACTAACGGACCTTCTCCGCCAAAGGCGTGAACGTCAAAACCGTGACCGATACGCATCATGCGCTCTCCTTTAATTGAATCTGACTCAGATAAAAAGCCGCCAGCGCCAGATCTTCTGGCCGGGTGACTTTAATGTTATCACTGCGTCCGCTGACTAACAGCGGATGGTAGCCGCAATACTCCAGCGCCGAGGCCTCATCCGTTATGGTTGCGCCCTCGGTCAGCGCCCGCGTCAGGCAGGCGGTGAGCAGCGCATGCGGGAAAAATTGCGGCGTTAAGGCGTGCCAGAGATCGTCACGTTCTACAGTATGGGCCACTGCCGCTTTGCCCGGCTCGCCCCGCTTCATCGTGTCGCGCACGGGCGCGGCCAGAATTCCACCCACGTGGCTCTGTTCGCGCACGTTGAGCAGTTGCTGGAGATCGTCGGGATGCAGACAGGGACGCGCAGCGTCATGGACCAGCACCCAGGCGGAACCCTGTGCGGCCTGGAGTCCGGCCAGCACCGATTCGGCACGGGTCTCTCCGCCTGTGACCCTGACTACGCGCGGATCGCGTGCCAGCGGCAGGGAAGCAAAGTGCTCATCATCGGGGCTGAGGGCAACAATCACCTGTCTGATAGCGGGATGGGAAAACAGACGTGCAATGCTGTGTTCCAGAAGGGTGTGCTGACCAATCGTCAGATACTGCTTTGGACAGGTTGCCTGCATGCGGCTGCCGATCCCGGCAGCGGGCACCACGGCAATCACATCCGCAAGGGAGGCCAGAGTGTTCATGTTTTATCGTTGTAGGTTTTGCGCTGATTGTTGCGCGTTGCGTTTGTTCTGGTCAGGCACCAGACGATAGAAGGTCTCACCGGGTTTAATCATGCCCAGTTCATTGCGCGCACGCTCCTCGATCGCTTCCGAGCCGCCATTGAGATCGTCAATTTCGGCAAAAAGCTGATCGTTTCGCGATTTAAGTTTGGCATTGTTTGCCTGTTGTACCGCGACATCATCATTGACGCGCGTATAGTCATGGATGCCATTTTTCCCCAGCCACAATGAATATTGCAGCCAGCCGAGCAGCACCAATAACAGTAACGTCAGTTTTCCCATCCCGCCCCCTAAAAACGGCACAATCATCCCATAACTTTGCACAGGACTCCACACCAGCCGCGAAAATGGCGCGCTTTGCTGTGCGTCCAGGTAATCAGTACCGAATCTGGCGGGAAAAGATTTGTAACCTGCCGATGCGTTTGCACATCAGCACGGGCGCAGTGATGGCTTACCAGCCGGAGAGAAAGGAGAACATTAACCAGAAAAGCGTGACCACCATAATCACCGTGGCGAGCGCGGCCCAGAGCCACTGTCCGCTCAGCAGCGTATTCAGTGCAATCCCCGTAACCACGGCGACAGGCAACAGCGCCAGAAAAAATGGCCAGGTATAGAGAAAGAAAAACAGCGTGTTAGAGCCGAACAGCAGGAACGGGATCGCCAGCGCACACCAGTAAGCAAGAAAACCGATAACGCCGCCCGGCAACAATGAGCGTGGCTCATCCGGGGCTGAGTCATCTTTACGGGCGAGCATGGGGGTAATGTTCTGCATAGGCATCCTGTTGGCGCGAGGGCGGCAGATCAGACGATCCGCCGCTGTCTCTTCAGGATCTGATGATATCGCGGTCACGCAGCAGGTCTAACAATTGGGCGGCCAGTTTTGTAACCAATTGTTCGCCATCCAGCTGAATTTCCGGGCTCTCCGGAGCTTCATAAACGCTGTCGATACCGGTGAAGTTTCGCAGTTCTCCGGCACGGGCTTTGCGATATAACCCTTTCGGATCGCGCGCCTCACACACCGCTAACGGCGTATCGACAAACACCTCGATAAACTGTCCCGGTTCCAGCAGATCGCGCACCATCTGCCGCTCGGCGCGATGCGGTGAAATAAAGGCGGTGAGTACCACTAATCCGGCATCCACCATCAGTTTCGCCACTTCGCCGACCCGACGGATATTCTCTTTACGGTCGTCATCGCTGAAACCGAGGTCACGGCACAGGCCGTGACGCACATTATCCCCATCCAGCAGATAGGTGCTGACACCGATGCGGTGCAGCGCCTGCTCCAGCGCACCGGCAACAGTCGATTTCCCCGAGCCCGACAGCCCGGTGAACCACAGCACCACGCCCTGATGGCCGTGCTGCTGCTCGCGAGAAGCACGAGTTACCGGATGGTCATGCCACACCACGTTATCATCGTGCTGCGCCATTATTGACCGCCCAGCAGGTCGCGCGCATTCCAGTGCGGGAAGTGACGGCGCACCAGCGCATTCAGTTCCAGCTCAAACGCGCTGAACTCACCGCTGTTAACCGGCACATCATGATTTGGCTGATGGATCATGCCGGCACCTACAGTGACGTTGCTCAGGCGATCGATAAAGATCATGCCGCCGGTCACCGGATTCTGCTGATAGCTGTCGAGCACCATCGGTTCATCAAAGGTGATCTCAATGCGACCAATACCGTTCAGCGGCAGCGAATCGACCTGACGCGTCTCCAGCGAGTTGATCTCAACCTGATGCAGCACCTTCTCAACGCGACCACGCGTTTTCTTACCGGCGATTTTCAGGTCATAGCTCTGACCGGCCTGCAGTGGCTGTTCCGCCATCCAGACCACATCAACGCTGGCAGACTGCACCGCAGCCAGCGCGTCGCTGGCATCCACCAGCAGATCGCCACGGCTGATATCAATTTCATCCTGCAGCACCAGCGTAATCGCTTCGCCTGCACCCGCTTCCTGCAGATCGCCATCAAAAGTCACAATGCGGGCAATGGTCGACTCCACGCCAGACGGCAGCACTTTTACGCGCAGGCCTACCTGCACGCTGCCCGACGCCAGCGTACCGGCATAGCCACGGAAATCCAGATTCGGACGGTTCACATACTGCACCGGGAAACGCATCGGCTGATGATCAACTACGCGCTTCAGCTCCACGGTTTCCAGCACATCCAGCAGCGTCGGGCCGCTGTACCACGGCATAGTCTGACTGGCAGAGGCGACGTTATCTCCTTCCAGCGCTGACATTGGCACAAAGCGGATATCAAGGTCTTCCGGCAACTGGGCAGCAAAGTCGAGGTAATCCTGTTTAATCTGCTCAAAGCGTGCCTGATCGTACGCCACCAGGTCCATCTTGTTGATCGCCACTACCAGGTGTTTGATGCCCAGCAGCGTCGAGATAAAGCTGTGACGGCGGGTCTGATCCAGTACGCCTTTACGTGCATCGATCAGCAGGATCGCCAGATCGCAGGTTGACGCGCCGGTTGCCATGTTGCGGGTGTACTGCTCATGTCCCGGCGTATCGGCGATAATAAACTTACGCTTTTCGGTCGAGAAGTAGCGGTAGGCAACATCGATGGTAATGCCCTGCTCACGCTCAGCCTGCAGGCCATCCACCAGCAGCGCCAGATCAAGCTTCTCGCCCTGGGTACCGTGACGTTTGCTGTCATTGTGCAGTGAGGAAAGCTGATCTTCATAGATCTGACGGGTGTCGTGCAGCAGACGCCCAATCAGGGTACTTTTTCCGTCGTCGACGCTGCCGCAGGTCAGAAAACGCAGCAGGCTCTTATGCTGTTGAGCGGTCAGCCAGGCTTCAACGCCGCCCTGGTCGGCAATCTGTTGTGCAATTACGGTATTCATCTGGCGTCTCCTTAGAAATAACCCTGGCGTTTTTTCAGTTCCATCGAACCGGACTGATCGCGATCGATCATGCGGCCCTGACGCTCGCTGGTAGTGGAGACCAGCATCTCTTCGATGATCGCTGGCAGCGTCTGCGCTTCGGACTCTACCGCCCCGGTCAGCGGCCAGCAGCCGAGCGTACGGAAACGGACCATCCGCTGGGTGATCTCTTCACCCGGCTGCAGGTTGATGCGATCGTCATCGATCATCATCAGCATGCCATCACGCTCCAGCACCGGACGCGGTGCGGCGAGATAGAGCGGCACGATCTCAATGTTTTCCAGGAAGATGTACTGCCAGATATCCAGTTCGGTCCAGTTCGATAGCGGGAAGACGCGGATGCTCTCGCCCTTATTAATCTGGCCGTTGTAATTGTGCCACAGCTCAGGACGCTGGTTTTTCGGGTCCCAGCGGTGGAAGCGGTCACGGAAGGAGTAGATACGCTCTTTGGCGCGTGACTTCTCTTCATCGCGACGTGCGCCGCCAAAGGCCGCGTCAAAACCATATTTGTTCAGCGCCTGCTTCAGCCCTTCCGTCTTCATGATGTCAGTGTGTTTGGCACTGCCGTGGACAAACGGGTTAATCCCCATCGCCACGCCTTCCGGGTTGCGGTGAACCAGCAACTCTGCGCCCATCGCTTTCACGGTGCGGTCGCGAAATTCGTACATTTCACGGAATTTCCAGCCGGTATCCACATGCAGCAGCGGGAACGGCAGCGTGCCCGGATAAAAGGCTTTACGCGCCAGATGCAGCATCACCGAGGAGTCTTTGCCGATGGAATACATCATCACCGGGTTGCTGAACTCCGCCGCCACTTCGCGAATGATGTGGATACTCTCCGCCTCCAGCTGACGCAGATGAGTGAGTCGTTTTTGGTCCATGATTTTCCCTCAAGCCAGATTGACAACGGCGGACTCGCGAGTCCCCTGCTGTGCTGAATGTTTAAACCAGGCGAGTTGCCCGTGCAGATTAACCACCTCTCCGATCACCAGCAGCGCCGGAGTAGGTGCCGAGGCGGCCAGCGCCTCAAGTTGTTCTAAGGTGCCGGTGAGCACCTGTTGATCCTGACGGGTGCCGCGACTGATCACCGCCACGGGCGTTGATGGTGCGCGACCGTGCTGAATCAGCGCCGCGCTGATAGCAGCCGCTTTAACCGTGCCCATGTAGATCGCCAGCGTCTGACGCGCACGCGCCAGCGATGGCCAGTCGATATCATCGCCATCGGGACGGCAGTGACCGGTAATAAACATCACGCTCTGCGCGTAATCGCGGTGGGTCAGCGGAATACCGGCATAGGCCGTCGCACCGGCAGCCGCGGTGACGCCCGGCACTACCTGGAACGGCACGCCCGCCTGCTGTGCCGCCTGCAGCTCTTCGCCGCCGCGGCCAAAGATAAAGGGATCGCCACCCTTGAGGCGGACAACGCGCTTACCTTTCAGGGCCAGTGAAACCAGCAACTGATTAATCTCTTCCTGGGGTAACGTATGCGCGCTGGCGCGTTTACCGACGCAGATGCGGTCGGCGTCGCGACGCACCAGGTCCAGCACCTCTTCGCTGACCAGATGGTCGTAGAGCACTACATCGGCTAACTGCATGACCTGCAGGCCACGTAGCGTCAGCAGGCCGCTGTCGCCCGGCCCGGCACCTACCAGAAAGATCTCGCCCTGACGGGTTGGCTCTTCCAGCAGTTCACGATCCAGCGTGCGCTTCGCCTCTTCGACGTTACCGGCTGACATCTGACTGGCGAACAGACCGTCGAAGGCCCGCTCCCAGAAACGACGACGATCGGACATGCGGCTGAAGCGCTGTTTAACTTTATCGCGCCAGAGTCCGGCGACCTCCGCCATCTGACCAAGACTGGCGGGCAGCAACGTTTCGATTTTTTCGCGCAGCATGCGTGCCAGCACCGGTGCGGTGCCGCTGGAGGAGATCGCCACCACCAGTGGTGAACGGTCAACAATCGACGGGAAGATAAAGGTACATTTTGGCTGGTCGTCGACCACGTTAACCAGCTTATGCCGCGCGTTAGCAGCTTCAAAAACCTGGGCGTTGAGATGATTATCGTCCGTGGCAGCAATCACCAGGAAAACACCATCCAGCTGGGCCGGGTCAAACGCGGTCGCCACCCACTCCAGCTCCTGCTTATCCAGCAGTGCCTGCAGTTCCGGGCAGAGTTCACGCGAGGCGATCTGAACGCGTGCGTGCGCGCGACGCAGCAGTTCAATTTTTCGCGCCGCAATATCTCCACCGCCGACAACCAGAACCGGGCGGCCAGAGAGATCGGCAAAAAGAGGCAAATAGTCCACGTTAACCCTGATGATTTAACTTTGTATTAACGCGACTATACGTCGCTGAGTTTATCCAGATGAAATTACGAATTGGAATGAGTAGTTACCGAATGGAATAACGACACCGCAAAGCACAGAACAATTTGATCTTAGCAGATGAAATGTAATGGCTTTTTCGTGAACAGGCTCACACATTCACATTTACTTACGCCACTGTAAAAGCAGATAAGTGCCAGCGATAAATGTGCGTGGGTGCTTTCGCTCAGAGCAGCGCCCGATTCCGCTACCCAGCTCGCAGAACAAAAGGGGTATAATGCGCGCGGCATGAGCAGGCCCGGCCCGCATGCCTGTTGGCTCCCGGATAATGAAAAAAAGGATGCACTATGTTTTGTTCCCTCCGCCTGAGGGTTGCGACAGTTTTGTTGAGCGCACTCATTTCCCCGCTGGCCCTGGCCGCGCCAGCGGGTCAGTTTGCCGAACAGCAGGTCCGGCACATCGCCACTTATTTTCCTGGCCGCATGAGTGGTAGTCCGGCTGAGCTGATGGCCGCTGACTATCTGCAACAGCAATTTACCGCGCTGGGGTATAAAACCGATACCCGCCAGTTCAACACCGGCTATAAGTGGCAGGAAGATGACGGCACGCAGCGCTGGCATAAGCTCACGGCCACCTCGGTAATTGCCGCTCGTGCAGGCAGCGTGCCGCAGGAGATCCTGATCGTGGCGCATCTGGATACCTGGACGCCACAGAACAGTAGCCAGGTCCATCATAATCTGGGCGGCTTACGTCTGCAGGGCGTCGACGATAATGCGTCGGGTCTTGGCGTGATGCTGGAGCTGGCACAGCAGCTGAGTCACAAACCGCTGCACTATGGCATTCGCTTTGTGGCGCTGAGCGCCGGAGAAGCGGACCTGCATGGCATGGATGATTATGTTGAGCGGATGAGCACGCGCGAGAAGAAGAACACGCTGCTGGTTATCGATCTGAACAGCCTGATCACCGGCGATCATCTCTATTTCAACAGCGGCATGAACACGCCCCGTGCGGTGCGCAAGCAGACCAGCGACCGCGCTCTGCTACTGGCCCGTCAGCTGGGCATTCCCGCTGTCAGCCACCAGCTGAATCGTAAAGACTTCAACGGTCTGAATGCCTTCGACAGGGCAGGCTTTCCGCTGCTGGATGTCACCGCCAGCAACTGGACGCTGGGAAATAAAGATGGCGCATTACAGCGTCATCGCAGCCACCACTTTCCAGATGGCATGACCCGTCATCAGACTGACCTGGATAATCTGAACTATCTCGACCGCTGGCTGCCGGGCCAGATAGCGCTGCGAACCCGCGACAGCGTTCGCGTGCTGCTGCCGCTAATCAGCGAACTGACCAATCCTAAAGTATGAGGATCTGACATGTACGTCATTTTTCTGAATTATGTTCGTCCGGTAGAAGAGGTTGAAGTGCTGCTGGCAGGCCATATCGACTGGCTGGATCGCTATTTTGATGCGGGCTTTTTTATTGCCGCGGGACGTAAAGATCCACGTACGGGCGGCATGTTGCTGGTCAGGGAGATGGAACGTGAAAAGCTGGATGCGATATTAGCGGAAGATCCGTTTGTCGCCGTGGCAGAGTATGAGGTGACGAAGGTGAATGTGACGCGCGAAGCGGAGGCGTTTGCCGGATTAAAAGGCGTTTAGCTGCCTGACTGACTGCGCGAAGACATTCTCTCCCCCTCGCGGGGGAGAGAAGCACGGCATCAGCCTTCGTGCAGACCACACTCGCGCTTGAGACCGAAAAAGCGCGTCTCTTCTTCTGCCATACCCGGCTCCCATTTGCGGGTGGTATGGGTATCACCTACTGAAAGATAGCCTTCATCCCACAGCGGATGGTACTTCAGCTTGTGCTGTTCCAGGTACTGATGAATCTGGCGGTTATCCCAGTCAATAATCGGCAGCAGCTTAAAGACGCCACGCTGCACGCCCAGCACCGGCAGATTCGCCCGGCTGCCGGACTGATCGCGGCGCAGGCCGGCAAACCAGGTCTGGGCACCCAGGGTTTCGATAGCCCGGTTCATCGGCTCGACTTTATTGATCTCGTTATATTTCTCAATCCCCTCGACGCCCTGCTCCCACAGCTTGCCGTAGCGCGCTTCCTGCCAGGCCGGTGAGGTTTCGGCGCGGAACACTTTGAGGTTGAGATTGAGCTGGTCCGCCAGCTCATCAATAAAACGATAGGTCTCCGGGAAGAGATAGCCGGTGTCGGTCAGGATCACCGGAATATCGGGCTGCTGACGCGTCACCAGGTGCAGCGACACCGCGGCCTGAATACCGAAGCTGGAGGAGAGCACATAGGCTCCCGGTAAATTCTCCAGCGCCCAGCTGACCCGCTCTTCTGCTGACGCCTTCTCCAGCTGCGCATTGGTCGCCGCCAGCGCCATAGCGCGCTGGACTTTGGACATCTCATTCAGTGCTGCGAGGTCAGGATGACTCATTTTGCCTCCTCCCAGAAGTCACGTGCCGGGTCCAGCACCGGCGCGACAATGCCCGCGCGGATGGTGAAGTCACCAAAGCCTTCTGCCGCCTGGCGCTCGGTGGCCCAGCGTCCCACCAGCTCATCAATGGTGGCGAGAATTTCGCTTTCGTTAATGTTCTCACGGTACATGCGGGGAATACGCGTTCCGGTGCGGTTTCCGCCCAGATGCAGGTTATAGCGGCCTGGCGCTTTACCCACCAGACCCAGCTCTGCCAGCATGGCACGACCACAACCGTTCGGACAACCGGTAACGCGTAACACTATGTGCTCATCACCGACGCCGTGAGCATGCATGATGCCCTCGACTTTGGTCACAAACGCGGGCAGGAAGCGTTCGGCTTCTGCCATCGCCAGCGGACAGGTCGGGAACGCAACGCAGGCCATGGAGTTTTCGCGCTGTGGCGTCACATGATCCATCAGACCATGTTCGCGGGCGATCGCTTCAATCTGCGCTTTTTCGCTTTCCGGCACGCCCGCCACAATCAGGTTCTGGTTGGCCGTCAGGCGGAAGTCACCCTGATGGATTTTCGCAATTTCGGCAATGCCGCTCTTCAGCGGACGGCCCGGATAGTCAAGCAGGCGACCATTCTCGATAAACAGCGTCAGGTGCCATTTATTGTCGATGCCTTTAATCCAGCCAATGCGATCGCCACGGGTGGTAAATTCATACGGGCGGATCGGCTCAAAGGTCACACCGGCTCGTTTTTCCACTTCCGCTTTAAAGGTTTCGACGCCAACGCGTTCCAGGGTGTACTTGGTTTTGGCATTTTTACGGTCGGTTCGGTTACCCCAGTCACGCTGGGTGGTGACGACCGCTTCAGCCACGTCGAGGATCTTATCTACCGGGAAGTAGCCAAACTCGCTGGCGGTGCGTGCGTAAGTCGCTTTGTTGCCGTGCTCGATCGACAGGCCACCACCCACCAGCAGGTTGAAGCCCACCAGCTTGCCGTTCTCGGCGACGGCGACAAAGTTCAGATCGTTGGCGTGCAGATCCACATCGTTATGCGGCGGGATCACCACGGTAGTTTTGAATTTACGCGGCAGATAGGTTTCACCGAGGATCGGCTCTTCATCTGTTGTCGCGACTTTTTCTTTATCCCACCAGATTTCTGCATAGGCACGGGTGCGCGGCAACAGATGCTCGGAGAGCTTCTTCGCCCACTCATACGCTTCCTGATGCAGTTCCGACTCAACCGGGTTCGACGTACAGAGCACGTTACGGTTGACGTCGTTGGCGGTCGCCAGCGCATCCAGTCCCACTTCATGCAGCATCTGATGCGTCGGCTTGACGTTCTTCTTCAGAATGCCATGAAACTGGAAGGTCTGACGGTTGGTCAGACGGATGCTGCCATAAAGGGTTTTATCGGTAGCAAATTTGTCGATGGCCAGCCACTGCGTCGGCGTAATGATGCCGCCCGGCAGTCGGCAGCGCAGCATCATGGCGTGCCGCGGTTCCAGCTTCTGCTCCGCACGTTCGGCACGAATGTCGCGATCGTCCTGCTGGTACATGCCGTGAAAACGGATCAGCAGGAAGTTGTCGCCAGTAAAGCCGCCAGTCAGACCCTCTTCCAGATCTTCTTTGATAGTGCCGCGCAGATAGTTACTCTGCTTCTTCAGGCGCTCAGCGTCGGTTAATTTGCCTTCTACAACCAGCGGTCCAGGGTGTTTATCGCTCATTAGTAAACGTCTCGCTGATAACGGCGCTCAATGCGCAGCTCACTTAAAAATTCGTCGGCCGTTTCACGATCCATTCCGCCGTGTTCGACCACCACATCCAGCAATGCCTGCTCGACGTCTTTTGCCATACGATTTGCGTCGCCACAGACATAAAGATGCGCGCCCTCTTCAATCCAGCGCCAGACTTCGGCCCCTTTCGCGCGGATCTTATCCTGTACGTAAATCTTCTCTGCCTGATCGCGTGACCAGGCAAGGTCGATATTCGTCAGCAGGCCATCCTTCACATATTTCTGCCACTCCACCTGATAGAGGAAATCGTCGGTGAAGTGCGGATTACCAAAGAATAGCCAGTTTTTGCCGCTGGCACCGTCGTTGTCGCGCTGCTGCATAAAGGCGCGGAACGGCGCGATGCCGGTGCCCGGGCCAATCATGATCACCGGCGCATCCGGATTAGTCGGCAGGCGGAAATTATCGTTGTGCTCGATGAAGACGCGGACTTCGCCCTCTTCTTCGAGGCGATCGGCCAGCCAGGTCGATGCACCGCCGCCGCGCTGGCGACCTTCAATATCGAAGCGCACTGCACCCACAGTGATGTGCACTTCGGTATCGGTTTCGGCCTGCGAAGAGGCGATAGAGTAGAGTCGCGGCGTCAGCGGTCGCAGCAGGCCGGTCAGCTGTTCTGCCGTGAGTTCAGCCGGAGCCAGACGCACCATATCCACAATCGGATAGTGCTGCGCATAGTGCTGCAGCCGGGCTTTATCATCCACCAGCGCCAGCAGCTCCGCATTACGTGACAGCTGGGCATACTGCGCGACGATCTGCGCGGTATTCACCGTCAGCTCGAAATGCTTTTGCAGCGCCTCCGCCAGCGGCAGGGTTTTGCCCTGAATCTCTACCGGCTCATCGCCTTTCAGCCAGACCAGCTCCAGCAGTTCACTGACCAGCGCCGCGTCATTTTCATACCAGACGCCCAGCGCATCGCCAGGCTGGTAGCGCAGACCGGAGTCGCCCAGATCAATTTCGATATGGCGCACATCTTTATCTGAGTCACGTCCGGTAATTTTCTGATTCACCGCCAGACTGGCGCTGAGTGGAGACTCTTTGCTGTAGGGAATGGTGGTCACTTCATTAACGCTGCCTGCCGCTGTCGCCGCAGCCTGCGCCGGGGATTCGGTCGGCACGCGCTGTTTCAGAATGTCGGTCAGCGCGGTACGCCAGGCGGAGGCCTGCTCTGCATACTCGACATCCGCATCAACGCGATCCAGCAGACGCTCGCCACCCAGCTCTGCCAGACGGCTGTCAAAATCTTTGCCCGCCTGACTGAAGAATTCATAAGAGGTGTCGCCCAGGCCAAACACCGCAAAGGCCGCACCCTCCATTTTCGGTGCCTTCTTCGACATCAGGAATTTATGCAGCGCAACCGCCTCTTCCGGCGGCTCACCTTCGCCCTGAGTAGAGGTGACGACCACCAGCATTTTTTCCTGGCCAATCTGCTTAAACTTGTAATCACCAGCATTCACCAGGTTTACGTTCAGCTTCGCAGCCAGCAGGTCATCCCGCAGCTGCTCAGCCAGACGACGGGCGTTGCCGGTCTGGGAAGCGGAAAGCAAGGTAATAACCGGCGTTTCAGCGGCGGGCGCGGACGGTGCGCTGCTGGCGACGGCGCTACCCGGCGTCTGCTCTACCCGGCCCCAGAAATAGCCTGACAGCCACGCCAGTTGAGTCGGGGAATAATCTGTCGTCGCCGCCTGTAAGCGGGCGAGTTGTTCCGGGGAGAGCGGAAGCAGTGAACCAGGTGCCTGAGTCGTCATCGCGTTAAAAATTCCAGTATCAGAAGTCCGGACCGTAAAGTGGCGGAAGAGTGCGTAGGTTACCGGGCTGTATATTAACGATTAAATACGCCTTCGACATATCAAATAACCAAAATGACTAAGTGGTTTTTCTGGTAGAGGTAATCGTTAAAACTGGTAAGTAAACGGGTGATTTATCAGTTAATTAGCTGGACACGATCCGGCAATCGGATGTGAAAGTATCGCTTTGTGCGGCGCGGGTGCGAAAAAAGCGGTAATCAGGTAGAATTCAGCGGTTTTTTAATGTCTGAGAACCACTATGTCTACCACCTTGTTTAAAGAGTTCCAGTTCGAAGCCGCGCACCATCTTCCGAATGTGCCGGCCGGACACAAATGTGGCCGTCTGCACGGTCATTCGTTCCTGGTTCGTCTGGAGATTACCGGCGAAGTGGATGCGCATACCGGCTGGGTTATGGATTTTGCTGAACTGAAAGCGGCGTTTAAGCCTCTGTACAATCGGCTGGACCACTACTATCTGAATGATATTCCTGGCCTGGAAAATCCCACCAGCGAAGTGCTGGCAAAATGGATCTGGGATCAGATGAAGCCGCAACTGCCGCTGTTAAGCGCGGTCATGATCAAAGAAACCTGCACCGCAGGCTGCGTTTACCGCGGCTAAGCCTGTCGGATCGAGCCTTTCGATCCGACGCTGTTTCGCTTCCATCCCGCATCAAGCCCCTTCCCTGTGGTTAACCGCTCAGCACACTCTTTATCAGGCGATATTGAGATATTTATGGGTCTGCATCGACAGACGCCAGTTGCGGGCAATGCAGGTCTCAATGCAGAGTCGGGTAGCATCGTCTTTGCGGCTGATAGGCTGCAGAGCGATGATTCGGCTTTTGGTGTCATTAATCCCCGCCAGCAGCCCATCCAGTGCGTCCACATCACGCTGACGCGCCACCGGATGTTTAATTTCATCGGCCCGGCTCAGCGCCTGGGGCAGCACATCGTAGCCGCCGCGCATGTTGACCTTCGGCGAAACAGTGACCCAGGTCTGTTCGGAGCAGTGGATCTCGTGAGTGCCGCTGGTCTCAATCTGACACTGGAAACCGTGCTGTTCCAGAATCGTGGTTAACGGACGCAGGTCGTAAATCGCCGGTTCGCCACCGGTGATCACCACATGACGCGCCGTCCAGCACTGCTGTTCGATGGTACGAAGCAGGGTCGCTGCATCGGCATCGCCCCAGGCGTCGCTCTCCACCGTTTTGATCAAAATATCGCCCAGCGACGTTTCGCGATCTGCCCGCTTTTCCCAGGTGTGTTTGGTATCGCACCAGCTACAGCCCACCGGGCAGCCCTGCAGGCGGATGAAAATGGCAGGCACGCCGGTGTAATAACCTTCGCCCTGCAGCGTCTGGAACATTTCGTTAATCGGGTAGAACATTTTTTACTCGCCTGGATAAATCGGGGCGCTGATTATGCCAGCGTGTACCGCACAACAACAGCTGCGCGACACGAAAAAGCAAAAGCCCCGCACAAGGCGGGGCTTTCAGCGTATGCGATGCCGCTTAACGCGCCATCAGCACAGGGTCATTACTGACCTTTAACTTCTTTCAGACCGTTGAATGGCGCTTTAGAACCCAGCGCTTCTTCGATACGGATCAGCTGGTTGTACTTAGCAACACGGTCAGAACGGCTCATTGAACCCGTTTTGATCTGGCCCGCTGCAGTACCTACCGCCAGGTCAGCGATGGTGGCATCTTCAGTTTCGCCTGAACGGTGAGAGATCACGGCAGTGTAGCCCGCATCTTTCGCCATTTTGATCGCAGCCAGGGTTTCGGTCAGAGAACCGATCTGGTTGAATTTGATCAGAATGGAGTTAGCGATACCTTTATCGATACCTTCTTTCAGGATTTTGGTGTTGGTTACGAACAGGTCGTCGCCCACCAGCTGGATTTTATCGCCCAGCACTTTGGTCTGGTAAGCAAAGCCGTCCCAGTCAGATTCGTCCAGGCCATCTTCGATAGAGACGATCGGATACTGTTTAGTCAGATCTTCCAGGAAGTGGGTGAACTCTTCAGAAGTGAACGCTTTACCGCCTTCACCGGCCAGAACATATTTGCCATCTTTGTAGAACTCAGATGCCGCACAGTCCATCGCCAGGGTGATGTCTTTGCCCAGCTCGTAGCCTGCTGCTTTTACCGCTTCAGCGATAACCGCCAGCGCTTCGGCGTTGGAACCCAGGTTAGGCGCGTAGCCGCCTTCGTCACCGACTGCCGTGCTCATGCCTTTGCTTTTCAGCACTTTTGCCAGGTTGTGGAATACTTCAGAACCCATACGGATAGCTTCTTTAACGTTAGAAGCGCCAACCGGCTGGATCATGAATTCCTGGATGTCGACGTTATTGTCGGCATGTTCGCCACCGTTGATGATGTTCATCATAGGCAGTGGCATAGAGTATTTGCCTGGGGTGCCGTTCAGCTCAGCGATGTGCTCATACAGCGCCTGACCTTTAGAAGCTGCAGCTGCTTTAGCTGCTGCCAGTGACACAGCCAGAATGGCGTTAGCACCGAAGTTAGATTTGTTCTCAGTACCGTCCAGGTCGATCATGATCTTATCGATGTTCGCCTGATCTTTCGCGTCTTTGCCTTTTACCGCTTCAGCAATCGGACCATTTACTGCAGCAACGGCTTTGGTTACGCCTTTGCCCAGGAAACGTGATTTGTCACCGTCACGCAGTTCCAGCGCTTCGCGTGAACCGGTAGAGGCACCTGATGGCGCAGCGGCCAGGCCTACAAAACCGCCTTCCAGATGCACTTCAGCTTCAACAGTCGGGTTACCACGTGAGTCGATAATTTCGCGACCGATGACTTTTACGATTTTGGACATTACGATTTTCCTCAGTACAAGTTAGTCAATCCTAAGACAGACAACGCGCGAAAAGTTCGCGCGTTGTCTGTGAAACTTACTTCGCTAAACGCTTCTGATGCTCATGCGCGGCTTTAACAAAGCCGGCAAACAACGGATGGCCGTCGCGTGGGGTCGAGGTAAACTCAGGGTGGAACTGGCAGGCCACAAACCACGGATGGTTCGGGATCTCGATAATCTCAACCAGTTGATCATCACCAGAGCGACCTGCTACGCGCAGACCGGCTGCTTCAATCTGCTTTAACAGCATATTGTTCACTTCATAGCGGTGGCGATGGCGCTCAACGATGGTGTCAGAGCCGTAGAGCTGGCGAACCTGGCTGCCCGGCGTTAACTGACACTGCTGGCTGCCCAGACGCATGGTGCCGCCCAGATCGCTCTGCTCGCTGCGGACTTCGACGTTGCCTTCTTCGTCGCGCCATTCGGTGATTAACGCCACCACCGGGTATTTACAGTCTGGCACAAATTCGGTGGAGTTGGCGCCCGGCATCCCGGCGACATTGCGCGCAAACTCCATCAGCGCAACCTGCATGCCCAGGCAGATGCCGAGGTACGGCACGTTGTTTTCACGTGCGTACTGCGCGGTCATCAGCTTGCCTTCCACACCACGGTAGCCGAAGCCGCCCGGGATCAGAATCGCATCCAGATCTTTCAGTAATTCGACTCCGCGGGATTCTACATCCTGCGAATCGATCAGTTTGATGTTCACGGTGACGCGATTTTTCAGGCCGCCATGTTTCAGCGCTTCGATGACGGACTTGTAGGCATCCGGCAGCTCAACATACTTGCCCACCATACCGATGGTGACTTCACCACCCGGATTGGCTTCTTCGTAGATTACCTGCTCCCACTCGGCCAGGTTGGCTTCCGGTGCATTCAGGTTGAAGCGCTTGCAGATATAGTCATCCAGGCCCTGCGACTTGAGCATGCCAGGAATCTTATAGATGGAGTCAACGTCTTTCAGCGAGATAACCGCTTTTTCAGGGACGTTACAGAACAGGGCGATTTTGGCACGTTCGTTGGCCGGTACGGCACGGTCAGAACGGCAAATCAGCACATCTGGCTGGATACCAATCGACAGCAGCTCTTTTACGGAGTGCTGAGTCGGCTTGGTTTTCACTTCACCCGCCGCCGCCATGTACGGGACCAGCGTCAGGTGCATATACATGGTGTGTTCGCGACCCACATCCACGGCCATCTGGCGAATCGCTTCCAGGAACGGCAGCGATTCGATATCCCCTACCGTGCCGCCGATTTCGACCAGCACCACATCATGACCTTCACCGCCTTCAATAATGCGCTCTTTGATGGCGTTGGTGATGTGCGGGATAACCTGAATGGTTGCGCCCAGATAGTCGCCACGGCGCTCTTTGCGCAGGACTTCTGAGTAGATACGGCCTGTGGTGAAGTTGTTACGACGCGACATTTTGGTGCGGATGAAACGCTCGTAGTGACCCAGATCCAGATCGGTTTCAGCGCCGTCATCAGTGACGAAAACTTCGCCGTGCTGGGTCGGGCTCATGGTGCCTGGATCTACGTTGATATACGGGTCCAGCTTCATGATGGTCACGTTCAGACCACGAGCTTCGAGAATGGCTGCGAGGGAGGCGGCGGCAATGCCTTTACCCAGAGAGGAAACGACCCCGCCGGTCACAAAAATATAATTCGTTGTCATGCTGAACCTGAGAGTTTAGGTTTAAAGACGGTGGAATAACCAGGACGGGAAAACAGTATACTGGAAACCGCTATCAGCCACAATTGATGAATCACAGCCATCCTCCAACGCATTGCTGCGTCATAACATAGCCGATAGCTGCCCATGAAATGTTGATGTGCGTCACAAAGTTATTGCCGCGCTGAAACGAGTAAGCACATGTGGCGATTTTATGCACAGCGCTGGAATAATCAGCTTTTTTCGCCCTGTTTTACCTGCTGCCAGGCCGCTTCCATCTGCTCCAGCGTGGCACCCGGCATGCTTAATCCCTGTGCTGCGATGATCGCTTCGACTTCGCGAAACCGGCGCTCGAACTTATCATTCGCCTTTTGCAGCGCCGTTTCCGCTTTGCTGCCAAGATGACGCGACAGGTTAACGGTGGCGAACAGCAGGTCACCAATTTCCTCTTCCAGCTTTTCGCTGTCCACCACGCTTTGCTGCGCTTCGTGCATCACTTCATCAATCTCTTCATGCACTTTTGCCACTACCGGCCCCAGCGTGGTCCAGTCAAATCCCACATTGTGACAGCGTTTCTGAATCTTATGGGCGCGCATCAGTGCGGGCAATGCTTTAGGGATATCGTCCAGCGCCGAATGCTGCGCTTTATCAGCCCGCTCGGCGGTTTTAATCGCTTCCCAGTTTTTCAGCACGTCGCTGCTGGTTTCTGCCCTGGCATCGCCAAAAATGTGCGGATGACGGCGCTCCAGCTTGTCACTGATGGCGTGACAGATATCCTCAAAATTAAAGCGCTCCTGTTCGCTGGCCATCTGCGCATAAAACACCACCTGAAACAGCAGATCGCCCAGTTCACCGCGCAGATCGTCAAAATCTTCGCGCTGAATGGCGTCCAGCACTTCATAGGTCTCTTCCAGCGTATAGGGCGCGATAGAGGTGAAGGTCTGTTCACGATCCCACGGGCAGCCATGCTGGGGATCGCGCAGGGTTTTCATGATGCCAAGCAGGCGCTCAATAGCGTTCATTCGGGTGGATCCTTGATTGATGGTCAGATGACAGGAAACAGAGAGGCGCATGGCAGGCGCTGACGGATGCAGTAACGCACGTCCGTCAGCGCCCTGGGGTGCAGATTGCGCCCGCGCAACCGCACGCTGCCGGTTGCCGCTGGGCCTGACTGACAATCAGTGCAGGCGGCGGGCGTCAATGATATCAGAGACCTGGTTCAGGCGCGCCAGAACACGTCCCAGTACCTGATGGTTGTAGATCTCAATATCCATGTCGATAGTCGCCAGCTGCTTTTTCGTGTCGCTGCGGCTTGAGACACCCAGTACATTCACTTTTTCGTTGGCGAGAATGGTGGTGATGTCACGCAGCAAACCGCTGCGATCGTTGGCGGTGACGCGCACCACCAGTGAGTATCCACTGGAGTAGCTCTCGCCCCACACGGCATCGACGATACGTTCCGGCGCATGTGAAATCAGTTCAGAGAGCTGGTCGCAGTCGGCGCGGTGAATTGAGATGCCGCGCCCCTGGGTAATGAAGCCCACAATGTCATCGCCCGGAATCGGCTGACAGCAGCGGGCAATGTGGTGCATCAGATTGCCCACGCCCTCGACGACCACGCGTCCACTCTCTTTGCGCGCGGGCTGCGAGTAGGATTTCTGGGTCAGCTGGCGCAGCGCTTCGCGATCTTCCTCTTCCGCACTCGGCTTGTTGAGCTTCGCCTGCAGGAAGTTCACCATCTGGTTAAGACGAATATCACCGCCGCCAATCGCCGCCAGCAGCTCTTCCAGTGAGGTCACGTTGTAGCGCGGCAGCAGCAGTTTTTCCGCTTCGCGCAGGCTGATATCGAGCTGATTCAGTTCGTTATCCAGAATCTGCCGTCCGGCGATAATGTTCTTGTCGCGATCCTGCTTGCGGAACCAGTTGTGGATCTTCGAGCGTCCACGGCTGGTGGTGATATAGCCCAGATTAGGGTTGAGCCAGTCGCGGCTCGGGTTCGGCTGTTTCTGGGTGATCACTTCAACCTGATCGCCCATCTGCAGCTGATAGGTGAACGGCACGATGCGGCCACCGATTTTTGCACCGATGCAGCGGTGACCGATATCACTGTGGATATGGTAGGCGAAGTCGAGCGGCGTCGAACCGGCCGGCAGATCCACCACGTCACCTTTCGGCGTAAAGACGTAGACCCGGTCATCGAACACCTGACTGCGGACCTCTTCCAGCAGCTCGCCGGAGTCGGCCATCTCTTCCTGCCAGCTAATCAGCTTACGCAGCCAGGCGATACGCTCTTCATGACCCGCTGCGCCGCGCGCGCTGCTGGAGGTTGGTCCCTCTTTATATTTCCAGTGCGCCGCCACGCCCAGCTCGGCATCTTCATGCATCTGGCGGGTACGGATCTGGATTTCCACCGTTTTGCCCTGCGGGCCTAACACCACGGTATGAATCGACTGATAGCCGTTGGGTTTCGGGTTAGCGACGTAGTCATCAAACTCGCTGGGCAGATGGCGATAGAGCGTATGCACCGTGCCCAGCGCGCCGTAGCAATCCTGCAGGCGATCGGCCACGATGCGCACCGCCCGCACGTCAAACAGTTCATCAAAGGCCAGCGACTTTTTCTGCATCTTACGCCAGATGCTGTAGATATGTTTCGGACGACCGTAGACCTCGGCGCGCACGCCCTCTTTAGCCATCTCTTTGCGCAGGTTGCTGACGAAGTTGTCGATATACTGCTCGCGGTCGATACGCCGCTCATGCAGTAACCGGGCGATATGCTTGTATTCGTCGGGATGCAGATAGCGGAAGCAGTAATCTTCCAGCTCCCATTTGAGCTGACCGATACCGAGACGGTTGGCCAGGGGCGCATAGATGTTGGTGCTCTCTTTGGCGGCCAGCACCCGCTCATCTTCCGGCGCATCTTTCATTTCGCGCAGGTTCATGATGCGTTCGGCCAGCTTGAGCACCACGCAGCGGAAATCTTCCACCATCGCCAGCAGCATGCGGCGGACGTTATCGACCTGTTCAGAGGCCATAGAGTCGTTGTGGATCGCTTTCAGCTGCCGGATGGCGTCCATATCGCGCACGCCGTGTACCAGCGAAACGATGCCTTTACCGACGGCGGTTTCCAGCTCCTCTTCACTCACCACTTCATCGTTAGCCAGCGGGAAAATCAGCGCCGCACAGAGGCTTTCAATATCCATGCTGAGCATCGAGAGGATTTCCACCATCTCGATACCGCGCCACAGGAGCAGCGACTGATCGGGATGGCCCTGCGTCTGCGCTTCGCAGTAGCGCCAGGTCTCAGCAACGCGTTGACAGGATTGCGGGTTGGCAATACCGAGACTGGCGATCCACTGGTCGAGGGCGAAATCCCCCTCAGTATTTAAATGCGCACTTCTGACCGCAACCATAACCTCTCCTGCACAACGACATTCATCGCTTATGTTTTTCTGAACAGCACCATGGATTCGAGATGACGGGTATGTGGGAACATATCCAGCATCGCGACCCTTTCCAATTGGTAGCCTGCCGACAGCAATGTCTGGCTGTCGCGGGCGAGTGTTGTGGGATTACACGAAACATAGACCACGCGTTCTGGTGCAAGTTTAATCACATGCGCCATGACGCCCGCAGCCCCGGCGCGTGCCGGATCGAGTAATACCTTGTTAAATCCCTGTGCCGCCCACGGCTGGCGCGACACCTCTTCTTCCAGATTATGCTGAAAGAAACTGACATTTTTAAGATTATTCAAATCAGCATTATACGCTGCCTGCCGCACTAATGCTGCAATCCCCTCCACACCAACCACATTTTGTACGAAGATTCCTATAGGAAGTGTGAAGTTTCCCATGCCGCAAAACAGATCCAGAACCCGGTCTTCCGGTTGCAGATCGAGCCAGGCGATCGCCTTCGCAACCATCTGCTGATTAACACCATCGTTAACCTGAATAAAATCCTGTGGACTGAAGGTTAGCTTAAGCTGGTGAGATTGATAAAACGGCATCCACTCGCTTAACGCGGTCAATGCTTCTTCACCCGCATCCAGGAACAGCATCAGCTGATGCTTATGCGAAAACTGTTCCAGTTTTTCACGATCGTCCGGATGCAGCGCATCAAGATGGCGCAGGATCATCAGCGGGCCGTTATCCGCCAGCACCAGTTCCACATGTCCGAGACGCCTGACGGCGCGCAACGCATTGAGGCATTGGTGCAGCGGAACCAGTAACGCTTCAAGTTCGGGCACTAAAACGGGGCAGTGCTGAATATCGACCAGATCGTTGCTGGCTTCCTGGCGGAAACCCATCTGTAAGCGTTGCGCTTTATTTTGCCATTGCAGACCCAGACGGGCACGACGGCGGTAGCCCCAGGACTGACCGGCGATCACCTCATCTATGGCCACGTTCTGTACTGCGGCCTGGCTCAGCATCCGGCTCAGCGCCTGGGATTTGCTCTGCTGTTGCAGCGCCACATCGGCATGCTGCTGCTGGCAGCCGCCGCAGCGATCGTAATGCGGACAGCGCGGCGTGACGCGCTCCGGGCTGCGGCTAATCAGTCGTGTCACTTTCGCACGGGCAAATTGACGTTTATCCTCTGTCAGCACGACCTCCGCCTGTTCACCCGGCAGAGCACCTGTGACAAAAAGGGTTTTGCCCTTGTGGCGCGCCACCCCCTGACCGAACGGATCGAGCTCCTCAATGGTGACCGTGATCCGTTGTTGCGTCGTCACGCGCTGTTTTGCAACGTAGAATTGCGCCATAGTGTTATTCATTCTCTTTATCGAAAACGGCCTGCATCGTTTTGTCGACAGCATGCACAGGGACGTTAATGCCGGAGTAGCCAGGCGACTATTATGACCAAATACAGCCTGCGGGCGCGAATGATGATTTTAATTCTGGCACCCACGCTGATGGTTGGCCTGCTGCTCAGCTCATTTTTTGTGGTGCATCGCTACAATGAGCTACAGCGCCAGGTGATCGATGCCGGGGCTAACATCATCGAACCCCTGGCGATCTCCAGCGAATACAGCATGACGTGGCACAACCGGGATGCCATGCGTGAACTGGTCAGCCTGCTGCATCGCCGCCATTCCAGCATCGTCCGGGCCATCTCGGTGTTTGACAATCACAATCAGCTCTATGTCACCTCTAACCACAAGCAAAATCTCAGCCTGCTGCAACAGGATGATATCCGCGCCCTGCCTGACGATGTCTCAATGGAGCGCCACGGCAGCCTATTAATTCTGCGTACGCCGATTACCTCCGAGCGTTACGATGTGGATGAATTACCGGATGAAGATGCCAAGCCAGCGGGCAATCCGCTGGGCTATGTTGCGATTGAACTTGATATGCAGTCGGTGCGCCTGCAGCAGTACAAAGAGGTGTTTGTTGCCACGCTGATGCTGCTCTTCTGCCTTTGTCTTGCCATGCTGTTTGCTTATCGTCTGATGCGCGATGTCACCGGCCCGATCCGCAATATGGTTACCACCGTTGACCGTATCCGTCGCGGCCAGCTCGACAGCCGCGTTGAGGGCTACATGCTGGGTGAACTCAACATTCTGAAAAACGGCATTAACGCGATGGCGATGTCGCTGACCGCCTATCACGAAGAGATGCAGCACAATATCGACCAGGCAACCTGGGATTTAAGAGAGACGCTGGAGCAGCTGGAAATTCAGAATGTTGAACTGGATCTGGCGAAGAAACGCGCGCAGGAGGCGGCGCGTATTAAATCTGAGTTTCTGGCCAATATGTCGCATGAGCTGCGAACGCCGCTCAATGGCGTACTGGGCTTTACCCGACAGATGCTGAAAACCCAGCTGCGCACCACCCAACGCGACTATATGCAAACCATTGAACGCTCAGCCAATAACCTGCTTAGTATTATCAACGACGTGCTCGATTTTTCGAAGCTGGAAGCGGGCAAGCTGATGCTGGAGGCGATCCCCTTCCCGCTGCGCGCCACGCTGGATGAGACCCTGGTGCTGCTGGCACCGTCGGCACATGAAAAGGGGCTGGAGCTGACGGTGGTGTGTGACAGCAGCGTGCCGGATAACGTGATTGGCGATGCGCTGCGCCTGCAACAGATTCTGATCAACCTGATTGGTAACGCCATTAAGTTTACCGAGCAGGGTTACATCGGCCTGCGCGTCGGACAGCGGGTGATTACCCAGTCACGCGTCGAGCTGGAGATTCAGGTTGAGGACACCGGCATCGGCATCTCTGAGCAGCAGCAGACACAGCTGTTCCAGGCGTTTCGTCAGGCTGACGCCAGCATTACGCGCCGCCATGGCGGCACCGGGCTGGGTCTGGTCATCACTCAGAAGCTGGTGCGAGAGATGGGAGGTGAAATCACCTTCAGCAGCCAGCCGGATCAGGGGTCGACCTTTGTGATTCGCGTACAGCTGGATCTCAATCCTAATGCGCCCGGTATGCCTCGCGTGCTGGATGCGCTGTCCCATGCGCGCATTGCCTATGTGGAAGCGGATGCTAACGTTGCCAGCGCCGCGCTGGAGATGCTGAGCGCTACCCCATTGCAGATCGACTACAGCGAAACGCTGGAGGGACTAAAAGCGTCTCACTATCCGCTGCTGCTGATGGCGATGCCGGTCGGTTTCAGCCAGCCTGAACTGCTTAATGAGCGCCTGATCAATGGGCTGCTTGATCGGGCAGACAACGTGCTGATGGCCCTTCCCAGCCCGATGATGTTGCTGGCTGATGAACTAAAGGTACGCGGCATTGACGGCTGCATCGCTAAGCCGATCTCTCTGACGCGGCTTCTGCCGATGTTACTGGATCTCCATACCCGCCAGGTCAGCGAACTGCCGCTGTCACCGCGACTGCCGCTGACGGTGATGGCAGTGGATGATAACCCGGCCAACCTCAAGCTGATTGGCGCGCTGCTGGAGGAGCAGGTGCAGAACATCCTGCTATGCAGCAGCGCAGAACACGCCATCCGTGAAGCGCGTCAGCAGTCGCTGGATGTGATTCTGATGGATATTCAGATGCCTGAGATTGATGGCATTCGCGCCAGTGAAATTATCCGGGGGCTGCCGCATCACGCAAATACACCGATTGTGGCGGTGACCGCACATGCCATTGATGGCGAGCGTGAACAGCTGATCAAGGCGGGTATGAATGACTATCTTGCCAAGCCGATTGATGAGAGCAAGCTGAGACAGCTGCTGGCGCGCTATACGCCGCCGCCGGTGGTCTCCCTGCCTGAACTGCAGCCAATATTACCGACGCTGGACTGGCAGCTGGCGCTGCGACAGGCGGCAAACAAACCCGAGCTGGCGCGCGATCTGCTGCGAATGCTGCTGGAGTTTTTACCGGAAGTGCATGCGAAGATGGCGCAGTTTATGACGACCAATGAGGTCAACGCCCTGCGTGAAATTATTCACAAGCTGCACGGCAGTGCCAGCTACAGCGGCGTGCCGCGCATGAAGCAACTTTGTCATCAGCTGGAACGAGGATTGCTGGAGGCCAGCGATATCGCCGCGCTGGAGCCGGAACTACTGGAGCTGCAGGATGAGATGGAGAACGTTGCCAGAGAAGCCCGGCGACTGTTGGGGTTCGGGGAGGTCTGACCGGCCTGTTGCCACGCCAGCTATACGCGCAAACCCTAACCGGCAGGAGCTTTAGCTTCCGCTGACGCACCTGTCCCCGGGGTAAAGGGCTGATGCCGTAAAACTATGTTTACCGCCAGCATCACCGTCAGGACTATCAGGCTCGCATTGCCTGGCCGGATATCATAACAGTCAGTGAAATCCGGCCAGTTTTAGCGTCGCGGCCACATTACGCGCCGTCATCTCAACATTCTTTCCGGCATTCGCGAGTGCCTCATCCAGCGTACAGACGCTGTAAAGCACGCTGAATACCGCATCAATCCCATGCTGATGCACCACGCCGACATCTGCCGTCAGGCTTCCGGCGATGCCAATCACCGGCTTGTTAAAACGCTTTGCCACGCTGGCGACCCCAATCGGCACCTTGCCATTAATACTCTGGCTGTCGATACGCCCTTCACCGGTAATCACCAGGTCCGCATCTTTGACTTCTTCAGCCAGCCCCAGCGCCTCAGTAACAATCTCAATGCCGCGCCGCAGCTCCGCCTGACAGAAGGCGTGCAGCGCCGCGCCCATGCCGCCCGCTGCACCGCCGCCGGGAATATGCAGCACATCGATGTCGAGATCGCGGTGGATAATCGCGGCGTAATGGGCCAGCGCCTGATCGAGCTGCTGCACCAGCGCCGGGGTCGCCCCTTTCTGCGGACCGAAAATGGCCGATGCGCCCTCTTTGCCGGTCAGCGGATTAGTGACGTCACAGGCCACTTCAATGCGGCACTGATGGATGCGGGCATCCAGGGCGTCAATATCAATGCTGGCGAGCTGAGAGAGCGCGCCACCACCGTGACCAATCTCGTTGCCCTGGGTGTCGAGCAATCGGGCACCGAGCGCCTGCATCATCCCGGCACCGCCGTCGTTGGTGGCGCTACCGCCAATACCAATGATGATGTGACCGACGCCCTTATCCAGCGCATGTCTGATCAACTCGCCGGTGCCGAATGAGGTCGTGATCAACGGGTCACGCTGTGAAGCGGGCACCCGCTCCAGTCCGCTAGCCGCTGCCATTTCGATATAAGCAGTGGACTCATCGCCGGACAAGCCATAAAAGGCGTCGACCTGCGTGCCCAGCGGCCCGGTCACCTTCAGCCTGACGATTTTTCCCTTCGTCGCCGCCACCATCGCTTCTACCGTGCCTTCGCCACCGTCGGCAACCGGTATTTTCACGTAATGCGCATCGGGAAAAATATCACGGAAACCCGCTTCAATCGCCGATGCCACATCCAGGGCGGATAAACTCTCTTTATATGAATCCGGTGCGATTACGATTTTCATAGGCAATCCGAGCGCAGTTGAGTAATTAAAACGGCTCCTGACCAGTCCGGTTTGGAGAGACCGGCACCGGGTTTTAGCGGACGATTTCAACCTTCGCTAACTTCTCATAATAGCAGGCCAGCGCGCTGTGGTCGGCGTTACCCTGTCCATCGTTGCGCAGCGCCTGCATCATCTCCATCACCGCCGCCGTCAGCGGCAGATGCGCGCCGATGCTGTGCGACGTGTCCAGCGCGTTCGCCAGATCTTTGATATGCAGGTCGATACGAAAGCCTGGCCTGAAGTTGCGATCCATCACCATCGGCGCTTTGGCATCCAGTACTGTGCTGCCCGCCAGCCCACCGCGAATCGCCTGATAAACCAGATCCGGATTTACCCCCGCTTTAGTCGCCAGCGACAGCGCCTCGGACATTGCCGCAATGTTCAGCGCCACAATCACCTGGTTTGCCAGCTTGGTGACGTTACCTGCACCGATGTCGCCGGTATGGACGACCGATCCGGCCATGGATTTCATGATGTCATAGCAGGAATCGAACACGGCTTTATCACCGCCGACCATCACAGAGAGCGTGCCTTCAATCGCTTTTGGTTCGCCGCCGCTGACCGGCGCATCCAGCATTTTTATCTGCTTTTCTGCCAGCGCATCATGCACTTCCCGGCTCGCCAGCGGCGCAATGGAACTCATGTCTATCACCACCAGGCCCGGCTTCGCCCCTTCAATGATACCGTTTTTCCCCAGGCAGACCTCGATCACCTGCGGCGAGTTCGGCACCATGGTAATCACCACATCACACTGCTCAGCCACCTCTTTTGGCGTTTTCGCCACGGTCGCGCCCAGTTCCGTCAGCTCTGCTTCGTTTTCGGCGTTGTGATCGCGTACCACCAGCGAATAACCGGCTTTTACCAGATTCTTACTCATGGGTTTGCCCATAATGCCCAGGCCGATGAATCCAATTTTCATTGCGTTTCCCCTTGATTGATTAACGCTTAAATTTGTCGCATAACGCCTGCGAGGCGTTGCGGAACATCCCGACATCGCTGCCGACGGCCACAAAGGTGGCACCCCACTCCAGATAGCGACGCGCGTCCGCTTCCACCGGTGCCAGAATGCCGCTCGGCTTACCGGCGGCTCTGGCACGTTCAAAAATGTGTTTAATCACTTTCAGCACTTCAGGATGCGCAGGCTGGCCGAGATAGCCCAGTGCAGCGGAAAGATCGCCCGGCCCGACAAAAATACCGTCGACGCCGTCAACGGCTGCAATGGCATCAATGTTGTCGACTGCCTGCTGGGTTTCGATCTGCACCAGCACCGTGATGTTGTCATTGATGGTGCTGTTGTAATCCGGCAACGTGCCGTACATGTTGCTGCGGTGCGATACCGAGACACCGCGAATCCCGGCGGGCGGATAGCGGGTTGAGGCGACCGCACGCAGTGCTTCCTCTTCGGTCTCGACAAACGGCACCAGAAAGTTATTAAACCCGATATCCAGCAGTCGCTTAATGATCACCGGCTCGTTGCAGGGCGGACGCACCACGGGGGCGCTGTGGCTGCCTTTCAGTGCCATCAGCTGCGGCACGAAGGTCGTGATGTCGTTGGGTGCGTGTTCGCCATCCAGTACCAGCCAGTCGAAACCGGCCAGCCCCAGGATTTCAGTTGAGATCGGACTGGCCAGCGCACACCAGCTGCCAATCAGGGTGTCGCCCGCTAACAGGCGACGACGAAATCCATTGGGCCAGGCTGCATTACTCATGGTTGAACTCCTGTGACGGTGGCTCCGCGGCGGGAGCCAGAAAGGTTAACGTACCAGGCACGGACGCTTATTGTCGAAAGTCCATCCCGGTACTAAAAATTGCATCGCTTCAGCATCGTCACGCGCGCCCAGCCCCTGCTTCTGATAGAGCGCATTAGCCTGCATCACCTGATCCATATCCAGCTCTACGCCAAGACCCGGCTTCTGCGGCACCTGCACCATGCCGCCTTTAATCCGGAACGGCTCTTTGGTCAGGCGCTGATTGCCCTCCTGCCAGATCCAGTGGGTATCAATAGCGGTGATGGCACCCGGCGCGGCGGCAGCAACATGGGTAAACATCGCCAGCGAAATATCAAAGTGGTTGTTAGAGTGCGAGCCCCAGGTCAGGCCGAAGTCGTGACACATCTGCGCCACCCGCACGGAGCCCTGCATGGTCCAGAAGTGCGGATCGGCCAGGGGAATGTCCACCGACTGCAGCGACAGGGTATGCCCCATCTGCCGCCAGTCGGTGGCGATCATATTGGTGGCGGTGGGCATGCCGGTCGCACGACGGAACTCCGCCATCACTTCACGACCTGAATAGCCCTGCTCTGCGCCACAGGGATCTTCTGCGTAGGCCAGCACATCTTTGAGCTGTTTGCCGAGCATGATTGCCTCATTGAGCGACCAGGCCCCGTTGGGATCGAGGGTAATACGGGCTTCAGGAAAACGTTTTGCCAGCGCCGTGACCGCTTCGGCCTCTTCACCGCCGCGTAGCACGCCACCTTTGAGCTTGAAGTCGTTAAAGCCATATTTCTCATAAGCCGCTTCTGCCAGGCGCACTACCGCATCCGGCGTTAATGCCTCTTCGTGGCGCAGGCGATACCAGTCGCACGGATCGTCTTGCTGATTCTGATAAGAGAGCGAGGTTTTATTGCGGTCGCCGATGTAGAACAGGTAGCCGAGCATCTCAACGCTGTCGCGCTGCTGCCCGTCGCCCAGCAGCGAGGCGACGTTGACGCCCAGGTGCTGGCCCAGCAGATCAAGCAGCGCGGCTTCAATGCCGGTCACCACATGGATTGTGGTGCGCAGATCAAACGTCTGGTTACCGCGCCCGTTCGCATCACGGTCAGCAAAAGTGCTTCGCACCAGGCTGAGGGTATTTTTGTACTCACCCAGCGTTTTGCCGACCACCAGCGAGGCGGCATCTTCCAGCGTCTGGCGGATTTTCTCGCCGCCTGGAATTTCGCCGACGCCGGTGTGTCCGGCATTATCTTTGATAATCACAATGTTGCGGGTAAAGAATGGCGAGTGAGCGCCGCTGAGGTTCAGCAGCATGCTGTCGTAGCCTGCGACCGGAATAACCTGCATGGCGGTCACTTTCGGTGTTGAACTCATCTCCTGCTCCTTATGCTGTTGTCCGGCCAAATGCCGGGCGCTTGCGGTCAAATGTCCAGCCGGGGATCAGATACTGCATTGCCGTCGCGTCGTTACGCGCACCGGCGGGCAGTGACTGATAAAGCTGATGGGCTTTGTTTACCTGCTCCCAGTCGAGCTCAATGCCCAGACCCGGTGCATCCGGTACGGCAATTTTTCCGTTGCGGATTTGCAGCGGATTTTTGGTCAGGCGCTGATCGCCCTCCTGCCAGATCCAGTGGGTATCAATCGCGGTGGGATTGCCCGGTGCCGCCGCACCCACATGGGTGAACATTGCCAGAGAAATATCGAAGTGGTTATTGGAGTGGCAACCCCAGGTAAGGCCCCACTCATCGCATAGCTGCGCGACACGCACGGCACCGCTCAGTGTCCAGAAGTGCGGATCCGCCAGCGGAATATCGACCGCATTCAGCATCACCGCGTGGTTCATCTCGCGCCAGTTAGTGGCAATCATATTGGTCGCGACCGGCAGGCCGGTGGCGCGCCGGAACTCGGCCATCACTTCACGCCCCGAATAGCCCTGCTCTGCTCCACAGGGATCTTCGGCGTAGCTCAGCACATCCTGCATCCCTTTACACAGCGCTATCGCCTCGTCCAGCAGCCAGGCACCGTTGGGGTCGACCGTGATGCGCGCGCCGGGAAAGCGCTGCTTAAGCGCTGCCGCCGTAGCGATCTCCTGCTCGCCGGGGAGCACGCCACCTTTGAGCTTGAAATCTTTAAAGCCGTACTTATCCTGTGCCGCCTCAGCCAGACGCACCACGGCATCGCTGGTCAGCGCTTCCTGATGACGCAGGTGATACCAGTCGTGGCTGGCCTGATCGCCACTGAGATAAGGGAGATCGGTTTTGCGACGGTCGCCGAGATAGAACAGATAGCCCAGCACCGTGACTTCATCACGCTGCTTGCCCGGCCCCAGCAGTTCAGCCACAGGGACGCCCAGACACTGCCCCAGTAAATCGAGCAGCGCCGCTTCCAGCGCGGCCACCGCATTGACGCGCAGTTCAAAGGTCCAGGCACCGTTGCCAAAGGTAGTGAAGTCAGCCGACTGATTCCCTTTGTGCACCTGCTGCACCAGGCGGTTCATGCGGGCAATCTGCTGACCTTTCACCTGCGGAATTGCCTCCACCAGCGTCTGATAGATGGTGTCGCCGCCTGGCGCTTCACCGACGCCGGTGTGACCGGCGCTGTCGGTTAGCACCACAATGTTGCGGGTAAAACAGGCGTTGTGCGCACCGCCAATATTAAGCAGCATGCTGTCGTAACCGGCGACCGGGATAACCTGCATTTCAGTAATCACCGGGGAACGTTGCGTATTCATGATGCATCCTTACCGGGCCAGGATTTCAGTTCGACACGTTTAATATCGCCAGCAATGACCAGGAAGCTGAAGGCTGCGACAAAAGCATGAATGCCGACATAGACCAGCGCACCTTCAAAGGAACCACTGGTGGCGATGATGTAACCGATAGCGATAGGGGTCACGATGCCGGAGAAGTTACCGAACATATTGAACAGGCCGCCGCTGAGACCGCTGATCTCTTTCGGTGCGGTATCGGCCATCACCGCCCAGCCCAGCGCGCCAATGCCTTTACCAAAGAACGCCAGTGCCATAAAGAACACCACCATCCATTCGGTTTCGGTGTAGTTGCACATCACCATCGAAATGGAGAGCAGCATGCCGAGCACGATTGGCGTTTTACGCGCGATATTCAGCGATCCGGTTTTCCGCATCAGCCAGTCAGAGATGACTCCGCCCAGAACGCCGCCGAGGAAGCCGCACACCGCCGGAACCGAGGCGATAAAGCCCGCTTTGAGAATCGACATGCCGCGCGCCTGCACCAGATAGACCGGGAACCAGGTGATGAAAAAGTAAGTCAGGGCGTTGACACAGTACTGACCAAGGTAGATACCCAGCATCATGCGTGACGTCAGCAGCTGCTTGATCTGGAACCACTTCTCGCTCCAGCCCACCTTGCGGGTATCCTTTTTAACATCCATGTTAATCAGTGCGCCGCCCTGCTCCATATACGCCAGTTCCGCTTTGTTCACGCCGGGATGATCGGTGGGATCGTGGATCACTTTCAGCCAGATAAAACTGAGGATGATGCCCAGGCCGCCCATGAACCAGAATACGTGCGCCCAGCCCACTTCAGAGACCAGCCAGCCCATGATGGGTGCAAAGATCACGGTGGCGAAGTATTGCGCGGAGTTGAAGATCGCTACCGCCGTGCCGCGCTCCTGCGCCGGGAACCAGGCGGCTACAATCCGGCTATTGCCGGGGAAGGAGGGCGCTTCAGCCAGACCGACCAGGAAACGCAGGATAAACAGCGACATGATGATGCCGAAGCCGCTGAAGATATCCACGAAACCCTGCAGCAGCGTAAACAGCGACCAGGTAAAGATGCTCCAGAAATAGACGCGTTTAGAGCCGAAGCGGTCGAGCAGCCAGCCACCCGGAATCTGCCCGATAACATACGCCCATGAGAAGGCAGAGAAGATATAGCCAAGTCCGACCGAATCGAGACCGATATCTTTGGACATCGCGGAACCGGCAATCGAGATGGTTGCGCGGTCACCGTAGTTGAATGAGGTGACGATAAATAACATCACTACAATCCAGTAGCGGGCATTGGTGCGCTTCTGCACCGTTTCCGCGGTCTGGCTGAAACTATTCATGATGCACTCCTGAAATATAGCGTGAGCTACATTCGCTCTGACTGCATACACATCGCGTTGGGTATCAGAGAGAAGTTGGGTTAAACACGGCGATCTTTTTTGTTCTGGCAAACCTTTATTTATCCATCTGCGAAGGGGCAGCCAATACGCTTCTGCAACCTCTGCGGATGAGTAATACGTCGTGACAGATAACCTGACTTTGGCTAACGGAGCCCAGTATAAGAACAGCCTGAAGCGAGCACATTGGCACATCGCCCTGGAATAACGCCTGCGGTGAATTGATTGTGTGGCGGATGCACAAAACGCTGCGGGATGGCTCACGAAAGCGGCAAATAACCGGGCGAAAACCGCCTCAGGTAACGCTTTCCCCCGCTGTTTGTGAGGCTCTTCACTTGCTTCTGGATAATCGCCCCAAATCGATAAGGCGAATTGTCTCAATGGTGGTCATTTGCACAATGCGCCCCCTGCTCCGCCTCCTTATACTGGAGATGGCAAACAAACGAGTGACAGGTCAGAACATTACAGCGTGCCGCACAAGTACGGCACGACAGACGGGAAGGTGAGCGATGTACCCCAAATCAGATGAACAACCGCTCTATATCAAAGTTCATGAGCACGACAATGTGGCGATTGTGGTCAACAGCCTGGGTCTGCCAGCCGGCACGCAGTTTGCGGATGGCCTGACACTCACGGAGCATGTACCACAGGGTCACAAAGTGGCGCTGCACGCCATTAACCAGGGTGCGGAGATCGTGCGTTATGGTGAAGTCATCGGCTATGCACTACGGGATATTGCCCAGGGCAGCTGGATTGATGAGTCGCTGGTCGTGCTGCCGGAAGCGCCTCCGCTGGCGAGTCTGCCGTTAGCCACGCAGGTTCCGCCTGAATTACCGCCGCTGGAAGGCTATACCTTTGAAGGTTATCGCAATGCGGATGGCAGCGTCGGCACGCGTAACCTGCTCGGCATTACCACCAGCGTCCACTGTGTGGCCGGTGTGGTGGATCATGTCGTACAGATCATTGAACGGGATTTACTGCCGCGCTATCCGAATGTGGATGGCGTGGTCGCACTCAACCACCTTTATGGCTGCGGCGTGGCGATTAATGCACCCGCGGCGGTCGTGCCGATTCGCACCATTCACAACCTGGCGCTGAATGCCAATTTCGGTGGCGAAGTCATGATCGTCAGCCTGGGCTGTGAGAAGTTACAGCCGGAGCGTCTGCTGACCGGCACGCCCGATGTGCAGGCGATTTCGCTGGACGATCATGACATTGTGCGCCTGCAGGATGAAAAGCTGGTGGGCTTTGGTGCGATGGTGAATGAGATTCTGCAGGTGGCGGAGCGTCATCTCCAGCGGCTGAATCAGCGCCAGCGTGAAACCTGTTCTGCTGCAGAACTGATTGTCGGCATGCAGTGCGGTGGCAGCGATGCATTCTCGGGCGTGACGGCGAATCCGGCAGTGGGCTACGCGTCCGACTTGCTGGTGCGCTGCGGTGCGACGGTGATGTTTTCGGAAGTCACTGAAGTGCGTGATGCGATTCACCTGCTGACGCCGCGGGTGATTAATCAGGAAGTCGGTAAGCGCTTACTGGAGGAGATGGCCTGGTATGACAACTACCTCGACCAGGGCCAGACCGATCGCAGCGCGAATCCGTCGCCGGGCAATAAAAAAGGCGGACTGGCAAACGTGGTGGAAAAAGCGCTGGGGTCAATCGCCAAATCGGGGCGCAGCGCCATTGTCGAAGTGCTCTCGCCCGGTCAGCGACCTACGCGACGTGGCCTGATCTACGCGGCGACGCCCGCCAGCGATTTTGTCTGCGGTACGCAGCAGCTGGCGTCCGGTATCACGCTACAGGTTTTCACTACCGGTCGCGGAACGCCCTACGGTCTGGCTGCGATTCCGGTCATCAAGATGGCGACGCGTAATGCGCTGGCAGAGCGCTGGCACGATCTGATGGACATCAATGCCGGGACGATTGCGACTGGTGAAGAGAGTATTGAACAGGTGGGCTGGCGGTTATTTGAGTTGATTCTGGACATTGCCAGTGGCAGGAAGCAGACCTGGTCCGATCGCTGGGGCATCCGTAATCAGCTGGCGGTGTTTAACCCGGCACCGGTGACCTGACGATGAGGGGCGCGCAGGTTAGGCTTATCTTTTACGCTTTTATTTTCAAATCAGATAAAGCAGAGACTTACATGCGGGTCCGGTACGCGCTCGTGCAGGGTGACGTTAATGTGTGAAAAGAGGACTGTGTTAAGCAGCATACTAAAATGCACATGCAGGCCAGTCCTGACCTTAGGAGAAATGACGGCTTATTCCTATCACCGGGGTCCGCCAGGTCCTTGATGAAAATGCGTGTATTCAATTGGGTGCGTTTTCCTGGACTGGCCAGCTTAACCGGACGAACGAATGATCTGCGCTTTACGCTGGCGGCGATCGCTCCAGACGGTAAATATCCCTGCCAATGCGACAATTGCCGCGCCCATAATGGTCGACGGTCCTGGGAAGCTGTTGAGGAACAACCAGCCAATAACCATTGACCATACCAGCGTGGTGTAATCAAAAGGCGCTAATAACGACGCATCAGCATAGCGCAGACTCAGCGTCACCAGGATTTGCGCCATCCCACCAAAGAAACCGCAGCCGATAAGTAGCAATAGCTGCTGTGACGTGGGTACCGTCCAGCCAAATGCCAGTGTTCCCAGGCCAATCAGCATGGTCATCAGCGAAAAGTAGAACACGATGGCACCCGGTTGTTCAATACCATTCAGAAACCGGATTTGGACCATTGAGGTTGCAGTGCATACCGCAGCAATCAGTGCAAATATCGCGCCCAGCCCCGTGCCCGCCACGACATTCGCGGTTGAAAAGATGGAGCCGCTGGCAGCAAGGTTCGCTGAAAGCATGAGTATAATGCCGAAAAAACCTATCACCACCGCGATCCAGCGCGTTAAGCGCACCTGTTCTTTTAATAACAGTGCCGCCATGATCACTGTAAACAGCGGCGCAGCGTAACTGATTGCCGTGGCGTCAGCCAGCGTGATATAGACCAGCGCCAGATAATTGAAATACATCCCGCCTGTGCCGGAAAAGCCGCGAATCAGGTGGCCGAAAATATTCCTGGTTCTCAGACTACTAAGGATGTTCCCTTGTAGTTTTAGCCAGATGAGCAGTGGAATTAAGGCGACAAATGAGCGAAAGAAAATGACCTCCCCGGTGGGGATCGCGCCGCCCAACCCTTTCACACAAGCCAGCATCAGTGTCGCGCAGAGTGCCGACAGGATTTTCAGCAATACGCCAATTTTGCCATTCATCGTTATGCCTTTACACGCGAGTCGGTTAGCTGCTCTTAGTCTTTCTCAATCCGCCGTGCAGGACGTCATATAAATTGTGTATCGCCCGACAGGGTTTCCCTCTTACTGGCTTTTTTGCAAAGCCGATATAGTCCAGAACGATTGTCACAGGTGAATTAACACTTTCGGGGAACATGATAATGACATTAAAAAAATGCGCTTACGTTGCACTGGCCCTGCCACTGTTACTAACCTTTTCATCCGCAAAAGCGGATCTGCTTTCCGATATTAAAGCGCGCAATGAGCTGAAATGCGCGGTCTATTCCGATGTTCCACCCTTCTCTTCGCCGGACGCAAAAACACGTCAACTGGTGGGGATGGATGTGGACCTGTGCCATGCTCTGGCGAAACAGATGGGGGTGAAAGCGATCCTGATGCCGACCTCGGTGGAAGCGCGTATCGCTGTGATCGCCACGGGCCGTGCCGATGTGCTCATCGCCAACCTGGCGTACACCAAAACACGCGGTAAACAGATTCAGTTCAGTGACCCCTACTACGTGGCAAAAGAGATGCTGCTGGTGAAAAAGGCCAATGCAGGCAAGTCGCTGGACGATTTCAAAGGCAAACGCATCAGTGCTACCAAGGGCACCACGTCCGAGCAGTCGATTCATCTCAAAGGCGGTAAAGCTGTGACATTCCAGGATGCGGCGTCAGCATTCCTTGCCCTGCAACAAAACAAGGCGGTGGGGTTTGTCACCAACACCATGACCGGTATCAAAATGATTTCGCAGGCGAAGAAAGATGGCGTTGAGTTGGCGATGATCAAAGAGCCAATGGCGCTGGAACCCATTGGTGTCGGCATGAAACGTGACGAACCGTCATTGCTGGCCAGCGTCAACACCAGTCTGAAAGCAATGGATAATGATGGCACCATCGACAGGATCTGGGACACCTGGATTGGGCCAAAAACCGAATACAAAATGGTACGCGAAGAGCGCGTTCAGCCGCTCTCCAGTCTGAAATTCGAACCACTGGAATAACGGATGGGTGTTTTGGCGAGTGAACTGATAAGTCGTGCTCACCCTGTCATCACGGCAAACGACGGAGAGAACGTAACACTCTCGACCATGGGTGGTCGTGCGTGGCTGGTGGAGGCGCCAGGGGCATTCGATCTGCCAGCCCAGCGTCGTATCTGGTCACTGGCACAGCTGCTGGCGCAGCGAGATGACGTCGAGTCACTGATCCCGGGGGTGACCAACCTGCTGGTGCTGTTCCGCACAATTCAGACGGACAGCGAGGCGGTGGAAACGCAGCTACGCGATTACTGGAGTCAGGCCAGGGAGGTTCATCCGCAGGGTCAGTTGATTGAAATTCCGGTCTGTTACGGAGGCGAACACGCCACAGACCTGGCGGCAGTGTGTCAACACAGCGGATTTTCCGCCCGTGAGGTGATTCGACGTCACCATCAGGGTAAATACACCGTGTTTGCGCTCGGTAGCGCACCGGGATTTGGCTATTTACATGGCCTCGATCCGGCACTGGCGACGCCGCGCAAGAAAGTCCCGTCGCTCAATATGCTGAAAGGTACCGTCACCATTGGCGGCGCACAGGCAGGTGTCTCGGTACTCACCGGTCCGAACGGCTGGAATGCCATTGGTTATGCCGAAATCGAGGTGTTTGATCCCTATGCGGAAAGCCCGGCGCTGATGGCACCCGGTGACACTATTCGCTTCCTGCCGGAGAGGGTTGAGCTGTGATTGAGATTGAACAGAGTGGCGCGCTCAATACGGTGCAGGATTTGGGCCGTACTGCCTGGCGACAACTGGGGGTATCGGTAAGCGGGGCGATGGATGCGCTGGCACTTCGCGCCGGCAACCTGCTGTTAGGCAATGATGAAAACGCCGCGGCTATTGAAGTCCAGATGTTTCCGTTTCGCGTGCGTTTCCTGCGCGATGCCTGCATTGCGCTCACTGGCGCAGACTGCCGTGGACAGCTGGATGGCGTGGCGTTACCGCCGTGGTGGGGTTGCCGGGTGCGCAGCGGGCAGCTTCTGGAGTTGCGCTATCCGCGCTGCGGCGCACGCGGTTATCTGTGCGTAGCGGGCGGTATTGATGTGCCAGAAGTGATGGGTTCGCGCAGCACCGCGCTGCGCGGTAGCTTCGGCGGTTTCGCAGGCCGTCAGTTACAACGTGGCGATCGGTTGCCGATAGGTGTGACCAGCGTCCGGCCATTACCGACAACGGGGATCGGTATCGTACCGCCATTCGTCGCGCTGGGGTCGGTTTTTCCACGTAACCGCAACGGCCATATTCAGCTGCGTGCTATTCCTGCCGGTGAATATGCGTTATTCGCCGCTGACCATGAACGCTTCTGGCAGCAAAGCTGGCAGGTGTCACGGCAAAGCAACCGCACGGGCTATCGCCTTTCTGGTGAACCTATCCAGCCTTCGCAGAGTGTGGAGATGCGTTCCTATGGTCTGATCCCGGGCATCGTGCAGGTGCCGCCCGCCGGAGAACCCATAATTCAACTGAGCGATGCCAATACAGCAGGCGGCTACCCAAAAATCGCCTGCGTGATTGAAGAGGATTTATGGCAGCTCGGCCAGCTGCAGCCTGGACAGTCATTACAGCTGGTGCGCAGTGACGCGCGCGAGGCGCTGGCGATTAAGCAGGCGGTGGATGAGTGGCTGAATCGTCTGCGCCGCGATGTGCCGCCAATGAAGAACGTGGCGAATCTCTGAATCTCTGAATCTCTGAATCTCTGAATCTCTGAGCAGGACAAGATCATGAAAATCGATGTGAATTCTGATATGGGCGAAGGCTTTGGCGTCTGGCAGGTATGTGATGACGCGGCGCTGATGCAGGTGGTCTCATCCGCAAATGTGGCCTGTGGTTTCCATGCCGGTGATCCGTCTATTATGACGCGAATGGTGCGCCTGGCGAAGGCGCACGGCGTCGGCATTGGCGCACATCCTGGGCTGCCGGATCGCCAGGGCTTTGGCCGCCGTGAATTACCATTCAGCGCAGATGAATTGTGCCAGCAGGTGATTTACCAACTCGGTGCCCTCCGCGCCATCGCCTGCGCTGAAAGCACACGCGTGACGCACCTCAGCTTCCATGCTGCGATGGGCAATATTATTAATCGCGATGCAACGGTGGCATTGCAGGTGATGCAGGCGATTGCGCGCATCGATCCTGATCTGATTATCTTTGCCCAGCCGGACACGATCATTGAGCGGGCGGCGCAAAGCATTGGTCTGCCGACCCTGACGCTATTTCTCGCCGATCGTGCCTATGATGCTAAAGGTCAGCTGGTGCCGCGCGGCAAGCCGGGAGCGGTCATTACCACGGAAAGTGCCGTTCGCTCACGCGTGCGACAGTTTCTGCTGGAAGGGACGGTTACCACGATTGAAGGTGACCTGCTGCCTATTCGGGCACGCTCGATTCTGATCCACAGTGATACGCCGGGTTCGGTGGAACTGGCAGCGATAGTGCGTAACGAGATCGAAGCCAATGGCGGCAGCGTGTGTCCGGCCTCGGAGGTGCTGTTGGGATAACGACTAAGCGTTGTGACTAGACCCGCATAGGTTGACACGTTATGCCGTCAAAACGCCTGATGCACTGCATCAGGCGTTTTGTATTTCAGCAACAGATGTGGTCGCTGACTATTATGGATTTCAAGTGACTCTGCCACCATCCTCCCTGCCTGAATAACACCTTCCGGGTGAGTTATCAGCAGCTCGTTTTTCAGGATCCCATTAACCCTCTCCGCCAGCGCGTTCTGGTAACAGTCATAGCCATCTGTCATTTCGCCTTTTTCAGCCTGCTCAACGACAGCCAGTTTAAAGGACAGAGAGTATTGCGTTGTGTACGTTTAACATACTGTTTCATCACATTCTCCTGAGAACACCGGGAAAATGTGGCAACGCTATTCAGGACGGGTCATTGGCGTAAAAAAAAGCGGCGTAAGCACCGCTTTTTTTATGTCAGACTGGCTGCCATTCAGTGGCAACCGGCGCAAAATGCCGCGATACGATCGCAACCCGTCTGTAGACGTTCCATACTGGTGGCATACGAGAGGCGGAAATAAGGACTCATACCATACGCTGCGCCCTGTACCGTCACCACATGCTGCTCTTCAATCAGTGCCATAACAAAGTCGGCATCATGACTGATGAGACGTCCACCAGCGCTGGTCTTGCCAATAAACGCGGCAATATTCACGAAAAGGTAAAAAGCCCCCTGCGGGCGATGACAGCTCAATCCGTCCACCGCGTTCAGCCGCTCCAGCACGTAGTCGCGACGCTGGCGATAGATTGTCGCCCGCTCCTTTAACAGCGTCTGCGGGCCGTCAAGCACGGCGACAGCCGCCGCCTGTGTCAGGGTCGTCACGCCGCCACTGTTCTGGGTATTTACATTACTCATTGCCCTGATGAGTTTCAGCGGGCCACCACAGAAACCAAGACGCCAGCCGGTCATTGAGTACGCTTTTGATACCCCATTCACCGTCAGAACGCGATCGTACAGGCGGGGTTCTACCTGGGCGATGGTCACGAAGGAGACGCCATCATAAATCAGGTGTTCATAAATATCGTCGGTCAGGATCCAGATGTGAGGATGATCCAGCATCACATCGGCAATTGCCTGCAATTCACTGCGGCTGGCAACAGAACCGGTCGGGTTGCTCGGGTAGTTGAGCAGCAGCCATTTGGTATTGTCGGTAATAGCCGCCTGCAGGTCGGCGGGCAGAGGTTTAAAGCCGTTTTCTTCATGACACAACACCGGCACAGGCGTGCCGCCGGCAAATTTTACGATATCGGCATAGCTAATCCATGACGGGGGCGGGATCACCACTTCATCACCCGGGTTGATGGTGGCCAGCATGGCATTGAAAATAATCTGTTTCGCGCCGCCAGCGCTCAGAATCTGACTGATATCGTAATCCAGCCCGTTATCGCGCTTAAACTTACGCTGAATAGCCGCGCGTAATGCGGGTGTGCCATCGGTCGGCGGGTAACGTGTGTCCCCTGCGCGCGCCGCCACGTAAGCCGCTTCCGTGGCATGTTCCGGGGTTGGAAAGTCAGGCTCGCCGGTCGACAGGCCTACAACATCAATTCCCTGCGCGGCAAGATCGCGCGCTTTTTGCGTCATGGCAACAGAGGCAGAAACGGCAACATTTTTTAAGCGATTGGCTATATCAGGCATAAGCAGGTTTTCCGGTAGCATTGATAAATCAGGTGGGTGCCCGGAGAGAATAGGGTTTGGCCGCGGGCAGCGGTTAATAGAGGTTTGTTTTGGTGCTATAACACAAAACGATGACGGATGCGGCTAGCGCACTGCATTAGTGCAGGTTGCAACCTGCGTGAGAAGAACCCAGGGCCCGGTACAGCTGAATAGCCGCTGCAGGCGGTATGACAGTTCTGGCATCAACTTTGCTTATTCTCTCATGTCCGCCATATTATGAGGTCTTGCCCATGAATCTGCGCCGCCTGAAGTACTTTATCAAAATCGTTGATGTCGGCAGCCTGACGCAAGCTGCAGACATTTTGCATATCGCGCAGCCCGCGCTCAGCCAGCAACTGGCAACTCTGGAGGGCGAAGTTAATCAGCAGCTGCTAATCCGAACCAAGCGCGGCGTGACGCCAACCGAAGCAGGGAAGATTCTTTATACCCATGCGCAGGCGATCATGCGCCAGTGTGATCAGGCGCAGAGCGCGATTGATCGCGCTGACGCGGCGCTCTCAGGTCATGTATCCATCGGACTGGCACCCGGCACCGCCGCCCAGCAGCTGGCGCTACCGCTACTGGCAGAAGTACAGCGCCAGCATCCGGACATCGTGCTCTACTTCAATGAAAACTTCGGCACCACGCTCAGCGAACTCATCATGAACGGACGCATGGATATGGCGGTAATTTACGACAACCGAAATATTCATGGTCTGCGTTTTATTCCATTGATGAAAGAAGATCTTTTCTTTGTTTGTCCACACAGCATTGCTCAGCCGGTTAAACAGATTGCGCTGGCCGAAGTGGCGCGCTATGACCTGTTTCTGCCGCGTATCTATAACATTATGCGTAAGGTGGTGGATGATGCCTTTATACATGGCGGGCTTAGTTACAGGGTGATGTGCGAGATTGAATCGCAAACCACACTCAATGCTGCGCTGGCTGCGGGCATGGGCTGCACCATAATGCCGGAGTCCGCCGCGCGGGCAATGTTGAAAGCCTCTGATGCCTGGATGGCCAAAGTTGTCGAACCGGACGTTCAGGCTTCGCTGTCGTTCTGTATGTCTGATCACCTGCCTCTGTCAGAACCAGCGGAAGCAGTAAAGGCTATTCTGCTGTCACTGATGGCGCGGCGTACCGTTGATAATCGTCCGTTAACGCTGGTGGGATGAATAAGTGGCGCTTATCACCGCAAAGCGAAACCCTCTTACTCAGGGCTAAGGATAATGCGCTAGAGTGCAGCAGATGTGTAACAGGTACTGTTACCTGTTCGCAATATTTATTTGCGACGGAACCACTATGGAAAAACACTCATTAGCTCTCCCTGAATTACGCCAGGTCGCGCACAAGATGCGCGCTGCCGGTTTGGGCAGTATTGAATTAAGCGGTAAAGACTGGAAGGTACGCCTGCATTATAACCCGGGTCCGCCGCAGCTCAATGCAAAGCCCCCTGCCCTGCCAGCCACGGTCTCACTTCCTGACGCGCCAGCGTCGACCGCCGTCGTTGCGCCGATACCTGGCAAAATCCTGCTGCAACATCCGCTCAATGGTGTGGCTTTCGCCAGGGCGGGACAGCAGGTAAAGCAGGATGAGGTTCTGGCGCTGGTACAGGTCGGCTATCTCTATTTACCGGTCACCAGCCCGGCAGACGGCACGCTGACGTCGATCGCCGTTACGCAGGATCAGCCAGTGGAGTATGGCAGTGAAGTTGCTCAGCTCAACATCATGGTGAACGTGTAAAGCCGGTTATAAGCCCCCCTTATCGCCTCACATCTTTTATGTCTTATACCCGTAAGGCATTACTGCATAGAGTCAAAACAGAGCGATTCAGACCGCGGTGATGGACACCACGGCGCTAACAGGAGAGGCACAATGCCATTTTCAGATTATAACGTCGCGCTGGTGACCGGTGCCTCTGCCGGCATGGGTGCAGCGATTGTTGAACGTTTGTGTCGGGAAGGGATTACCGTCCACGCAGTGGCACGACGGGAAGAGCAGTTGGCGGCACTGGCGGAACGTACTGGTTGTATTCCGCACGCCGTTGACGTGTCTGACCTTACGGCATTGACTGAACTGTGCCGTGATTTGCAGGTGGATATTCTGGTGAACAATGCGGGCATATCCCACCCCGGTTCGATTTTACATGCCGACGAACATGTGGTGGAAACACAGGTGGATGTCAACCTGCGTGCCGTGCTGCATCTCTGCCGAATGCTGGTTCCGGGCATGGTGGCTCGCGACTGCGGTCACGTTATTAACATCACCTCCATTGCAGCAATCTATAACTTTGGCGGTAACTCGGTTTATCACGCGACGAAAGCCGCTGTGCATGCGTTATCACGTCAGCTGCGTGTCGATTGCTACGGCAAGCGGGTACGGATTACCGAAATCTGTCCAGGCCGTGTAGCAACCGATATTTTTGGCAACGTTTCCGGTGACCACGAAGCGGCGCGCCGCCAGTTCATTGATGGCTTTGAACTGCCTGAGGCGAACGATATCGCTGACTGCGTCGCCTTTGCGGTTTCGGCCCCCATTGCCGTCAATATCGGCAATATTGAAATCACCCCGACTCTGCAGGTGCCTAGCGGACTTTCTACCATGCGTCCGGGCGAGAGTGTGGCCTGATCCATCTGTCAGAAGGAAACACCATGGCACTCGATTTTAGCAGCGTGGTAACCGGCCACTTCGGCCAGATGATTGTCGATGGTGCTGCGATCACCCTGCAACTGGCATTGGGTGCCTGGCTGCTCGCCATGTTTATCGCGCTATTGCTGGTCGTCATCCGCCTGACGGCTTACCGCCCAGGCGTATGGCTGGTGAGGATCTATGTCTCCTATCACCGCAATGTACCGACGCTGATTCAGTTAATGATGTGGTACTTCGCCATTCCGTCGCTGCTGCCCGAATCGCTTCAGATGTGGATTAACGATTTTAATGCCGAGTTCCTGTTTGCCCTGTTTGCTCTCGGCCTGTGTCAGGCGGCTTACTTCTCTGAAGATATTCGTAGTGGCCTGCGCGCCATTCCGGAGGGACAAAGCGAAGCGGCACGCGCGCTGGGCATGGGATATGTACGCACGATGAGATCGGTAATACTACCGCAGGGCATCCGTAACGCCCTGCCAGCAGTGGTAAACCACACCGTCCTGTTATTCAAAAACACCAGTCTGGCAATGGTCATCGGCGTGATGGAACTGACCTACGTTACGCGTGATATTGAAAACCAGACCTTCCGCACCTTCGAGGCTTATCTGGTGGGAACGCTGGGCTATCTTGCCGTCTCCCTGTTATTGATGGGCGCAGGCGCATTGCTGGCGCGACACTTCCAGCGCGCGTACGCGAGGTAATCCCGATGTTCGACCTTTTCACTATATTGCACGACAACGGCATGCTGTTACTGATGGGACAATACCCGAGTGGCCCGCTGGGTGGTGTGCTCTGTACCTTACTCATCTCTGTACTGGCCGTGGTGTTTGCTTTTCCGGTAGGGATTCTGCTGGGGCTGGCACGCCTGGCATCCTGGCGCTGGCTCAGCTGGCCTGCGGCATGCTGGGTCTATTTGCTGCGCGGCATCCCGCTGATGATGGTGGTGTTCTGGACCTACTTCTGTGTACCGCTGCTCATTGGCCATAATATCAGCGGCTTCTCTACCATGCTGTGTACGCTGATAATTTATGAAAGCGCCTATATCGCCGAGATTGTTCGCGGAGGGATTCAGGCGCTGCCACAGGGGCAATATGAGGCGTCGCGTGCGCTGGGCATGAGCCATATCAGAGCGTTGCGTTTAGTGATACTGCCGCAGGCGCTCTATAACTCCCTGCCGAGTCTGGTCAGCCAGCTGGTATCCATTATTAAGGACAGTACGCTGGGTTATGTCATCAACGTGCCAGAGCTAACGTATGCCGCTAACCAGGTGAGTAACCAACTGCTGACCAAGCCATTCCAGGTGTTTGCGATTGTTGCGATGAGCTACTACATCATCTGCTTCAGTCTTACCTGGCTGGCGGAGAAACTGGAGCAGCGCATTGCGAGTAAACGGCGTAGTGCAATGACTGATAACGAAACCGTTGCTGCGCCGCTGGTGCTGACAAAAACGCAATCTCAATAAGGAACTGCCATGAGGCCCATGATTCTTTTTAATCAGGTTAACAAGTGGTATGGCGAATATCAGGCGCTGACCAGTCTGAGCGCTGAAATTAAACCCGGTGAAGTGGTAGTGGTGTGTGGCCCTTCCGGATCGGGAAAGTCGACGTTAATCCGTACGGTAAACCGCCTGGAGCCGATTGAGCAGGGGCAAATTTTGTTTGATGGCATGGATATTCATGGCAGCAGTACACGCCTCAATCAGCTGCGCACACGCATCGGTTTTGTGTTTCAGAATTTCAACCTGTTCCCGCATATCTCAGTGCTTGACAATATTATGCTCTCTCCCATGAAGGTACTGGGCGTAAAGCGGTCGCAGGCACGTCAGCATGCAGAGGAATTACTGGAACGCGTGGGCTTATCCCATAAAGCGAGAGCTTATCCGGCACAGCTCTCTGGCGGTCAGCAGCAGCGGGTGGCGATAGCGCGTGCGCTGGCGATGAAACCGCCGGTCATGTTGTTTGATGAACCTACCTCGGCGCTTGACCCGGAAATGGTCGGTGAAGTATTGAATGTTATGCGGGGGCTTGCGCAGGAGGGGATGACGATGATGTGCGTGACGCACGAGATGAATTTTGCTCGCGAAGTGGCGGATACCATCTGGTTTATGGACCATGGGCAGATTCTGGAGAAAGCGTCACCGGAGAATTTTTTTAGCAGGCCACAGCATGAGCGTGCAAAACGTTTTTTGAGTGATTTGCGCGCTCATTAGACGCGAAACGAAAGCTCAAAAGGGTCTGTTGTACACATAATATGCTCAGGCTTGTCTTACCGGGAATGAGGCTGTAAGTGCTTTTCATCCCGTTCGGCAAAGACTAAAGATGACGGATAGCGCCCTTTTCTGTCATCTATTTAGCCTGATCTATTCTGAATTTGCGCTGGATGCCAGTAAAGGCGGTGCCGACGAAAAACCGGGGGCACAGCACGCCAGCCATAGTATTAAGTCACACTTCCGAACAGGATGAACCGGCGATCATCTCGTCATACATGGCAAAATCTTATCAGGGCTGAAAAGGACGTATCCCCGAGGCGTTGATAGCCAATGATTTTTGCCGATGCATCGAAACCGGACAGCCGGTCCAGCGGCATGCCGATTATCACTATTAAGGCAGCAATAAGCCTGGCGTCGCCATCAGAGCTGCGCGCCCCAGGCTTCAACCCACGGAGAGGTCACCGCTTCCGGCTCAGGATTTTCGGTGGCATCAACCAGTAACACCTCACCGACCCGCTGTGCGCCCTGCTCCTGCAGCAGCGCATCGAAAGTTTTACCCGCGCCACAAAAATGGTCGTAACTGCTGTCACCCAGCGCAATCACGCCATAGCGCAACGCAGGCTGATGACCCAGCTTATCTTTAACGGCATGGAACAGGCCTGAAATCGTGTCGGGAAAATCGCCTTGTCCGGTGGTTGAGGTGACAATTAACGCCACGTCGCTGGCATAGTTCTGCCAGTCTGCCAGCGTCGGATCGTCAAACACGGTGACGCTGTGACCCTGCTGCTGCAGAACGGGCTCCGCTTCTTCCGCCACCAGCAGCGCATTGCCGTATACCGTCCCCACAAAAATGCCAATCTTTGCCATCTGCTTTCTCCCTTATTCTGAAACGTTATCCTGTCCTGGCGCGGCGTTAAACTCAACCCGCGGCACCTCAGGAATGCGATCCTGCCAGCCAAACTGGTTCATCAGGTTTTGCCAGACGCCATCCAGTCCGGCGCGGATCAGTAAAGGTTCGCCGGTCACCGGATGGGTGAGTGCCAGGCTGCTGGCGTGCAGCATCAGCCGGTTAGCGCCAAAATGTTCGGCAGCACCCCGGTTCTGGCGCAAATCACCGTGCGCCGAATCGCCAATAATCGGATGACGCAGGTGCGACATATGACGACGCAGCTGATGCTTACGACCGGTTTTAGGGGCCATTTCAACCAGGCTGTAACGCGATGTGGGATAGCGGCCAATGCCGACCGGCATCTCGACCGTCGCCAGTGACTGATAATCGGTGACGGCGGGCTGTGCGGTACGCGCTTCAGTGGCGTGCCTGTCAGCAATTTTATCCAGCTCTTCCACCAGCGGATAGTCGAGCGTTCCGCTGCTCTCCAGCCAGCCGCGTACGACAGCGTGATAGGTTTTCTGCATCTGGTGCTGTTCGAACTGCAGGGAAAGCAGACGGCCGACTTCGCTTGAAAGCCCCATCAGCAGTACGCCTGAGGTGGGTTTGTCCAGCCGATGCGCGGTAAACACATGCTGTCCAATCTGATCGCGAACGGTCTGCATCACAAACACCGTTTCATGGCGATCCAGCCAGCTGCGATGAACCAGCCAGCCGCTGGGCTTGTTGACGGCAACCAGCCACTCATCCTGATAGAGTATCTCCAGCATCAGTGGGCTGCATCCTTCATCAACGCATCAAGCTGACGCAGGGTCAGTAGTAGCGGCGCAATGCCGGGCTGGTCAGGCACCAGCGCCACCTCGTAGTAGGGAGCAACGGCAAAGTTTTGCGGTAACGGATGCTGAGCCGCAATCAGGGCATGCATCCGCGGAAGCAGCACCCACTGGAGCCACTGCAGCGGCTCCAGCGTATCCAGGCAAAAGGGTTCACGGCTCTCGAGCGCGTCTCCGGACGGAGGGGTACTCTGCCAGAGATGGTGCTCACGCATCACCGCTTCCAGTTGCTCCAGCCGTTGCGTAATCAATTGTTCAGGCGTCATGCGCCACCTCCTGCAAGCAGTCAAAAATGGGCGGCAAGCATATCACTTGTTGGCACAGGCACAAAAAAAGGGAGCACTGTATAAACAGTGCTCCCGGTTCGTTTGCAGCCATCCTGCTACGTTTGTGCTCCCTGCTCTTCCATGACAACTTGTCCAGTGCGAACTCCTGTCGCGCATCGTCCTGATGTATCCTTAGCATCCTGGCCCACCACCTCTTCTGAGGGGTTCTCATTCTCCATCCTGGAGGTGTCCCTTGCTCACGCCTGAGCGATCCTGTTTCATCCTGAAACCTTCCGTGTGCCGTAAGCTCCGTTACGTTCCTGCCTCATGGCTTATCATCATCCTGACGATATCTGTTTCCTGAGCATCCTGCAGTGGGAAACATTTTGACAGAACTCGTTACGCGCACAAGGTACTTACAGCGAAACTTTACGAAATGTGCTGCACAAATTCAGATTAACGCCATTAAGTTGATGATTCACAATATTTTTACATCTGGGCCTTCCGGATGTCTTAATTTTTATATGGCGATCTCTCACAGTAGTTGTAAGAGATATCTCACAAGCCAGGCGGCAAATAACTGCAATTCAGATGATAACCGGTTGTAATGACTTAAGAAATATCTCAAGACTTTCTGCCAGGACCACACGCTGTTTACGACCAGGCTGCTCCAGGATCACTTCACCGCTGAGATTAGACAGAGAGATGATCTCTTCCTCTGAATCGGTGGTGGCAATAAACAGCGTAGGCGACTGTCGGAGGCGGCGCTGCATCACCAGATGCCCAATCAGATTCTCCTGTAACCGCAGGAAATCCTCCTCGCTCCACACCTGTAAAAGAGTCAGCTGATTCTCACCAAAACGGGCCTGCATATCGCCGGCAAACTGCGTGGTATAGAATTCCGTGATCGGCGGCTGAAGCTGGATGTCGACCGCCCGCTCAACCGCATCAAGGGTCGGTGGCAGACTAAACGGCTGCGGCTGCCAGACGACCTGATGCTCGCGTTCTTCCAGTGCACAGGGCGAGGGGACCCCATAGAGATCGCCGCTGGCCGGCGCATGCCCGGCCTGCTGAAGCCAGTGCTGGCAGTATCGGGTGGTAAAATCGCGCAACGCGGCGGCAGTTTGCTGCATCATTCATATTCTCACTTCTGATAGGTTACACTTAGCCACTTTGATTAATTTTGGTGGTAACCGCAATGACTACGCATGAACAGGATCAGGCGCTCAGTAACCTGACGCTGGGCAAACCCACAGCCTATCACGATCGGTATGACAACAGCTTACTACAGGCGGTGCCGCGCAGCCTGAACCGGGAACCGCTTGGCCTGTTTCCCGACAGTCTGCCCTTTACCGGCAGCGATATCTGGACCCTGTATGAACTCTCGTGGCTAAACAGCAAAGGTCTGCCACAGGTTGCCGTTGGCGAAGTGGTGCTGGATGCGCAGAGCCGCAATCTTATTGAGTCGAAAAGCTTCAAGCTCTACCTGAACAGTTTCAATCAGACCCGCTTTGCCGACTGGGGTGAGGTTCGCCAGACGCTGGAGCGGGATCTGAGTGCCTGTGCTGAAGGGGAAGCGCGGGTCGCGCTGTTCCGACTCAATGAAATAGAAGGCCAGCCGATTGGTCATTTTGAGGGTTGCTGTATTGATGAGCAGGATATCGCCATCGAGGATTATCGCTTCAATGCTGACTATCTGGCTGATGCCGCAGGCAGCGAAATCGTTGAAGAGACGCTGGTCAGCCATCTGCTCAAGTCGAACTGCCTGATTACCAACCAGCCCGACTGGGGATCGGTCATGATCCGCTATAAAGGCCCGCGCATCGCACGTGAAGCACTGCTGCGCTATCTGGTCTCATTCCGCCAGCACAACGAATTTCACGAGCAGTGTGTTGAGCGCATCTTTAATGATGTGATGCGATTCTGCCAGCCGGAAGCGCTGACGGTCTATGCGCGCTACACCCGACGTGGTGGGCTGGATATTAACCCGTGGCGCACCAATGTGCCCTTCTCGCCCGGTTTTTCGCGGCTGGTCCGTCAGTAGTTTGCGAGGCTTCTCTCAGGCTGGGTGGCATAAGCGCAGTTCCGCTTGAGCTGTGCGGGCCGACAAGGCTACTCTGGTGAAGGCGGCAACCTGCGGGTTGCCGACCAGGGATTTTCGTCACTGCCGTTGCAGTGCCAACACGCACCCAGGCGGGTGTAAAGGAGTTCATTTGATTACCCATATCAGCCCACTTGGCTCAATGGATCTGCTCTCGCAGCTGGAAGTCGACATGCTCAAGCGCACAGCCAGCAGCGACCTCTATCAGCTGTTTCGCAATTGCTCTCTGGCCGTGCTTAACTCCGGCAGCCAGACTGACAGCAGCCACGAATTGCTCTCCCGCTTTGAGAACTTCGACATCAACGTGCTGCGCCAGGAGCGCGGCGTCAAACTGGAACTGATCAATCCGCCGGAAGAGGCGTTCGTGGATGGCCGCATTATCCGCTCACTACAGGCTAACCTGTTTGCGGTGTTGCGTGACATCCTGTTTGTCAGCGGCCAGCTCAACATACCGGGCCGGTTAAGCGCAGCCGAAGAGAATGATTCTGCCACCATCACCAACACGGTATTTTCCATTCTGCGTAATGCGCGGGCTCTGCACATCGGCGAGTATCCCAACACCGTAGTCTGCTGGGGTGGTCACTCAATCAATGCCGTTGAGTATCAGTATTGCCGCAATGTCGGTACGCAGCTTGGACTGCGTGAACTGAATATCTGTACCGGCTGCGGGCCAGGCGTGATGGAAGCGCCGATGAAAGGCGCAGCAGTTGGCCATGCTCAGCAGCGCTATCGCGACAGCCGCTTTATCGGCCTCACCGAACCCTCAATTATTGCAGCTGAACCGCCGAATCCACTGGTGAATGAGCTGATCATCATGCCGGACATTGAAAAACGTCTGGAAGCGTTTGTGCGTATCGCTCATGGCATCATCATTTTCCCGGGCGGCGTTGGTACGGCTGAAGAGCTACTCTATCTGCTGGGCATCCTGATGAATCCGCAGAACAACGACCAGGTATTGCCGCTGATTCTGACCGGCCCGGAAGAGAGTGCCGATTACTTCCGCGTTCTGGATGATTTCATCGTGAACACCCTGGGTGAGCAGGCGCGTAAGCATTATCAGATCATTATTAACGATGCAGCAGAAGTGGCACGTCTGATGAAGAAAGCGATGCCGCAGGTGAAAGAGAACCGTCGTGAAACCGGCGATGCTTACAGCTTTAACTGGTCGATTCGCATTGAGCCCGATCTGCAGGTGCCGTTCATGCCAACGCATGAAAATATGGCCAACCTCAATCTTTATACCAATCAGCCTCCCGAGAAGCTGGCTGCCGACCTGCGCCGTGCCTTCTCAGGTATCGTCGCCGGTAATGTCAAAGAGATGGGCATCCGCGAAATCCGCGAGAAGGGACGCTACAAACTGCATGGCGATCCCGACATCATGCACCGCATGGATGAGCTGCTACAGGGATTCGTTGCCCAGCAACGCATGAAACTGCCTGGCACTGCCTACATCCCCTGCTACGAAATTATCAAATAAACCAGGAGGCAGCCCCCGGGCTGCCCATACGCTCATGGCTCTTCATCTTGTTATTGTTGACGCGCTGAATCTGATTCGCCGTCTGCATGCGGTACAAGGCTCCCCCTGTGTCGACGGCTGCGTAGCTGCGCTGCGCCAGATTCTGGGCCACGCCCGTCCGACTCATGCTGTGGCGGTTTTTGATGGCGAAGCACGTCATCAGGGCTGGCGACATCAGCTGCTGCCCGATTACAAAAGCGGTCGCCCGCCGATGCCAGACGATTTACAGGCAGAGATGCCGGCATTGCAGGAGGCTTTTCGTTCGGCAGGCGTAAGCTGCTGGATAGCGGGCGAGGATGAGGCAGATGATCTGGCGGCGACGCTGGCGGTGAAAATGGCTCAGGCCGGACATCAGGCCACCATCGTGTCCACCGACAAAGGCTACTGTCAGCTGCTGGCCCCCGAAATCCGCATCCGCGACTACTTTCAGAAACGCTGGCTCGATCTGCCTTTTATCGAAGCTGAATTTGGTGTGGCCCCCCGGTTACTCCCCGACTACTGGGGGTTGTGCGGCATCAGCAGCAGTAAAATTCCAGGCATTACCGGCATCGGCCCAAAAAGCGCGAAACAGCTGCTGGCAGAGTTTCATACGCTTGAAGGGATCTATCAGCAACTGGATAAGGTACCCGCCAGATGGCAGGAAAAGCTTGCTGAAGGCCAGCACATGGCTGAGATCAGCCGTCAGGTGGCTACGCTGAAGCGGGATCTGGAATTGCAGGGCAATCTGAATACGCTGCGTTACACCGGCTGAGTGCAGCTGCACTCAGCCCGGCGATTAACGTTCGTCGCGACGACCACCGGTCGCTGCCCAGATACGGCGCACATGAACCGTCACCTCTTCGCGGTCATGATAGAGCTGACGGGCGCGAATCTGCACATTGATGCCATTCTCATCAAAGCGCTCCTGCATCATGGCCAGATTCTGCGTGACCTCTTCATAACGCTTTTTCATCGGCAATTTGAGGTTGAAGATCGCTTCACGACACCAGCCGTTAACCAGCCAGTCGGTCATCAGGTTAGCCACGCGCACCGGCTTCTCCACCATGTCACATACCAGCCAGCTGATGTTGGTGCGTGGCGGACGGAATTTAAACCCATCAGCTTTCTCGTGCATCACCTGGCCGGTATCCATCAGGCTCGGGGCCATCGGTCCGTTGTCCACTGCATAAACCATCATGCTGCGCTGGACCAGCTGCCAGGTCCAGCCGCCCGGGCAGGCTCCGAGATCCACGGCGTACATGCCGCTGGCTAAACGCTCATCCCACTCATCCGCAGGAATAAAGACGTGGAACGCCTCTTCCAGCTTAAGTGTGGAACGGCTTGGCGCATCGGAAGGAAATTTAAGGCGTGGGATACCCATGTAAAACGGCGAGCTGTTCTCCCGGATGGAGTAGCCGACGTAGCAGGTGCCTGGCGCGATGAAAAACACATGAACAACCGGGCGTTTCGAACTTTCATAATTCAGCAGAATCTTGCTTTCACGCAGTGCTGAACGCAGCGGCACGGTGAACTTGCGGCAGAATTTGGTCAGCTCTTTCGCTTCGTTAGTGTCAGGCACTTCCACACGCAGTTCGCCGCCCTTCTCCACCACGCCAGTCAGCATGCCGACAATCGGGGTGATGCGATCTTCCTGCGGCAGGTCACGCAGCATTTCGCCCACGACCAGTATCTGACGGGCAAAGATCAGCTCGTCAAACGGTAACTCACGCGCCAGACGCTCAGCATCTTCAAACTGATAGCACTCAAACAGCACGTAGCCGGAGTCATCTTTAACCCGCGGAAAGCCGTAGATTTCACGTTCAGCCGCTTTGGCGCTGATTTCCGCCGCACACTCTTTTTCAAAACCGGGACGACAATAGAGTAAAACTTTATTCATGGCGTTCTGCCTTTCGTTTAAGACGCAGCGCGCCAATCAACATCAATAACCAACCGGCGAGGAAACAGACCCCGCCCACCGGTGTGATAAAAACCCAAAACTTCAGATGTGACAGCGCCAGACAATAGAGGCTGCCACTAAACAACACGGTGCCGAGCGCCATCAGCGCACTGCTCCAGTAAAACCAGATATTGGCGCGGCGTAACATCGCGGCACCCAGTCCCATCACCGCTAACGTGTGATAAGCCTGATATTCCAGCCCGGTGTGAATCCAGGCCATTTCAGCCGCACCCAGCGACTGACTTAAAACGTGGGCACCAAATGCACCAAAAGCCACCAGCAGAAATCCGCTGATAGCCGCAAAAACAAACATGGCACGACTGGACATTAACCGATCCTCAGAGTGCTTTTGCATCGTAATGCAAATAAATCAATATGTTATTGTTGATAGCGAAAGCGGAATTTTTCTTGTTCGGTTGCAGCTTTTTCCAGGATCCACTGTCGGAAGGCGGCTATTTTACCCAGTTCTGCCTGACTGTCATGACAAACCAGATAAAAAGCGTTTTTACTGACTAATACATCATTAAACGGACAGATTAATCGCCCGGCCTCTATTTCGCTCTGCGCCATGACGTTGTTGGCCAGCGCCACGCCCTGACCATGAATCGCCGCCTGCAACACCATGGCGCTGTGGCTGAAGATCGGCCCCTGCTGAACATTTATATGCTGCAGGCCCAGCTGGCGGATATACGATTGCCAGTCACGGCGGGAGGCGTCATGCAGCAGGGTAAAGCGCGAGAGATCTACCGGCGTTTTCAGCGGATTATCGCCGGTCATCAGTGATGGCGAACAGACCGGCAGCAGATATTCAGCATAGAGTTTCTCAACCCGCAGGCCGGGCCAGTTGCCGCGTCCATAGAAAATTGCCACGTCGACATCGTCGGCCAGTTTCTCTTCATCACGGTCAACAGCCTGGATACGCACATCGATCCCCGGATAAGCCATATTAAAGCTGGAGAGGCGGGGAACCAGCCACTGAATAGCAAAGCTTGGCAGTAAACTGACGGTCAGCGCTCCCTTGGCACTGCGCGCCTGCAGTTTGCGGGTCGCTTCGTTAAGTGCCGAGAAAATCTCTTTGATATCGAGATAGTAGCTTTGCCCTTCTTCAGTCAGTAACAGCGAACGATTCCTCCGGCGAAACAGCTTTAAACCCAGAAAATCTTCCAGAGATTTAATCTGATGGCTTACGGCAGCCTGGGTGACAAACAGCTCTTCAGCGGCTTTAGTAAAGCTTAAATGGCGCGCAGCGGCATCAAAAACCCGCAGTGCGTTAAGAGGAGGAAGGCGTTTCGACATGGTTTTCCGTATCCGGATCGGCGAAAAATACGCAGGCTTATACAAAGCGTTTACGTATTAGAATTTTTAATCCGAGGCATTATAATTTGTCCGTTGAGGAACCTCCAGCAAATACCTATAGTTGCCGCACTTCCTGAGCCGGAACGAAAAGTTTTTAGATTTGTGAGTGAGTTCGCAGATTTTCTGAAAGCTTTTGGCTTGTGGTCGTGATGTTGTGTTTGCAATTTTTGATCCGACGATTGCGGATCGAACTCTTAATTCCTGTAGATTTACCCTGTCTGTCCATAGTGATTTTTAAATAGCACCGCAAATTGCGGTGCTTTTTTTTTGCTGCTTACTTTGACTCGACCATTTCTTTGACATCAGAGCGATTAATCTGCTGCTCGTTGCCATTCGCATCTTTATAGCTGATCATGCCGGTATCGTTATCAACTTTAGGCTTGCCGGCAGCCACAATGGTGCGACCATCGTTGGTATGCATAACATAATTGCTTGAACAGGCACTCAGGGTAAAAGCCAGAGTACACACGGCCAGTAGTGCGGTAAGTTTTTTCATCTGCTATCTCCTTGTAGATTGATTGCATCAAACCACCCGCGTTACGCTAACCAGAGGCAGCCGATAAGTGAGATCGACTATTAAACGTCCGATCGTTGTGCGGGTTTGGTTCAAACCTTGCAATATTCAGCATAACGCGCTTTTCCAGCTTTGCCAGACGCAGACCATTCTTTCAGTGTGGTCCTAATTTTTCTTATCATGGACCCGGCATGACCGCATTTAATCCCACCGCATTCCGCCAGCAGTTTCCCGCGCTCGCCGACGCCGGCGTCTATCTCGACAGCGCCGCGACCACGCTGAAGCCGCAGGCCGTGATTGACAGCACCCAGCAGTTTTACAGCCTCAGCGCGGGTACGGTTCATCGCAGCCAGTTTGCCGCCGCCCAGGCCTTAACCCAGCGCTATGAGCAGGCCCGCAATCAGGTGGCCCGCTGGGTTAACGCCGCGGACGATCGAGAGATTGTCTGGACGCGTGGCACCACCGAAGCGATAAACCTGGTGGCGAACAGCTGGCTGCGTCCGCGCCTGCAGCCCGGTGATGAGATCGTGGTGAGTGAGGCTGAGCACCACGCCAACCTGGTTCCCTGGCTAATGGCTGCGCAGGCGTGCGGTGCCCGCGTCGTAAAATGGCCGTTAGGACCCGATCGTCTGCCCGATATCAGCCTGTTACCTGCTCTTCTCAACAGCCGTACCCGCCTGCTGGCTGTGGGTCAGATGTCGAATGTCACCGGTGGATGCCCCGATCTTGCTCAGGCGATCCCGCTGGCACATGCCGTGGGGGCGAAAGTAATGGTAGATGGCGCGCAGGGTGTGGTGCACTGTCCGCCTGACGTACAGGCGCTGGATATCGACTTTTACGCTTTTTCCGGCCATAAAATTTACGGCCCGATGGGCATTGGCGCGTTATATGGCAAAGCGGAACTGCTGGAGGCGATGACGCCCTGGCAGGGTGGCGGTAAGATGATCACGGATGTCGACTTCAATGGTTTCACGCCGCAGCCGATACCGTGGCGTTTTGAAGCCGGCACCCCGAACGTGGCTGGCGTGGTGGGATTGAGTGCGGCACTGAGCTGGCTGACGCAGTACGATCTGCCCGAAGCCGAGCGCTGGAGTCAGCAGCTTGCCTCGCTGGCGGAAGAGCAACTGGCAGAACTGCCCGGCTTTCGCAGTTTCCGCTGTGGCAATGCCAGCCTGCTGGCCTTTGAATTTGCTGACCTGCATCACAGCGATCTGGTGACGCTGCTGGCTGAGCAGGGAATCGCCCTGCGCGCTGGTCAGCACTGTGCGCAGCCCTTGCTGGCGGCGCTGGGCGTCAGTGGCACGCTGCGCGCCTCTTTTGCACCCTATAATAATCTGCAGGATGTTGATGCGCTGGTGCGCGCCATGAAGAGCGCCATCGCGCTGTTATCGGAGTTTTGATTATGTGTTCATCGCGGTTAGCGCCACACCCGTTTGGCGAACAGATTACTGTTGCCAGTCTGAAAGAGAGCTTTGGCCGCTTTCATCAGTGGGAGGATCGTTATCGTCAGCTGATTCAGCTAAGCCGCCAGTTACCTGCGTTACCGGAGGAACTGAAAACAGCGGAAATTGAACTGAGCGGGTGTGAAAACCGGGTCTGGCTGGGCAGCCAGCTGTGTGAGGATGGCTCACTGCACTTCTATGGTGACAGTGAAGGGCGGATCGTGCGCGGCCTGCTTGCCATACTGCTGACCGCCGTTGAAGGGCAGACGCCGCAGCAATTACTGGCCACCGATCCCTTAACCCTGTTTGATGAGCTGGGGCTGCGTGCCCAGCTCAGCGCCTCACGCAGCAGCGGCCTGCAGGCGCTGGCCGCTGCGGTAGAGCATGCCGCGCGTCAGGCGCTGACCGCATCCTGACGCGCGGCGCGCGCCAGAAATTTCTTCAGCGCATGCGAAACGGCCACAAAGCCGAAGGTGGCGGTCACCATGGTGGCCGCACCAAACCCGGATGTGCAATCCATTCTTTTCGGACCCTCTGCCGTACTGCGTGAAGCGCAGACGCTGCCATCCGCCTGCGGATAGACCAGCGCTTCGGTAGAAAAAACGCAGTCGATGCCGAGTTTGCCCTTACTGCTTTTCACCACGCCCAGGCTTTTCAGTCGTTCGCGCAGCTTCGCCGCCAGCGGATCCTGAATGGTTTTCGCCAGATCGGCGACCTGGATCTGGGTCGGATCAATCTGCCCACCCGCGCCACCGGTGGTGATCAGCGGGATCTTATTCCGGCGACACCAGGCGATCAGTGCCGCTTTAGGCCGCACGCTGTCGATAGCATCGATCACATAGTCAAAACCGGCGGCCATCAGTTCGGCGGTGTTCTCGGGCGTAATAAAGTCATCAATGCAGATCACGTTGCAGTCAGGATTGATCGCCCGTAGTCGTTCCGCCATCACCTCCGTTTTAGCTTTGCCGACGTTGCCCTGCAACGCATGAAGCTGTCGGTTAGTATTGGTAATACAGACATCATCCATATCTATCAGAGTGATTTTACCAATGCCGGTGCGTACCAGCGCTTCCGCCGCCCAGGATCCGACGCCGCCAATACCGATGACGCAGAAATGTGCGTCAGCAAAACGTTGCAGCGCATCCTGGCCATAGAGACGCGCCGTGCCGCCAAAGCGCTGATGCCAGGCGTCATTTATCACTTTCATAGTTGAACCTGTTACGTCGTGCGGGCCCGGAGGCCCGCAGAGAAGACATTAGTTAGAGCCGAGAAGCAGTGAACCATTATTACCGTTTTGCGGGCTGGAGAACAGCGGCTGTCCGGCACCCGGTGCGGCTTTAAGCACCCAGACGCGGCCGTAGTGATTATAGAAGCCCGCCAGATGCGCGGCGTCCGGGCCGATACCCTGATAGATATCAAAGTGTTGTCCTTTAATCGCGCCCCCCACGTCGAGCGCCACCATCAGGCGCATCTCATATTTGCCGTTGAATTTGCCCTTCTCATTCAACTGCGGCACTTCCGCCAGCAGTACGGTGCCCGCCGGAATAATTGAGCGGTCAGAGGCCACCGAGGCTTTCGCTACCAGCGGAACGGCGCTGGCACCGCGCACCGGCGTAAACGGCTCAGCTTTAAAGAAGACGAATGACGGGTTGGTTTCCAGCAGCGCGCGCACCTCCTGCTGTGAGTGCTCCTGCGCCCACTGGCGAATCGCCTGCATCGACATATCTTCGCGCTTCACTTCACCGCGGTCGATCAGCTCTTTACCGATACTGTGATAGCCCCAGCCATTTTTACCGGCGTAACCAAAGAAGGTCATCGGACGGCCGTCGCCAAAGTCGACGTAACCACTGCCCTGCACATCCATCATGAAGTTATCGATCAGCGAGTTGCTGTAGGCAATGACATAACGATCATCAAGTGCGCCACTATAGATAGAGGCGCGGCTCGGTAACTTCTCTCCACGTTTGCGCGGCGGCATACGGTAGATCGGATACTGGAATTCGCCCTGACGGGTGTAGCGCGCTTCCACGACCGGCGTGTAGTAACCGGTGAACTGCACGTTACCGTAGTTGTCCGTGCCCTCCATCTGCCAGGCGTTCAGGCCATACTGGCGAAGCTGCCGGGTATCGGCACCTGCCATCAGCCAGCTTTCAATTGCGCTGTAGGTGCCGTTCTGACGACTATAAAGAGCGGATGAGGCGGACTGAATCTGGCGCACCTGATCGCCAAAGTCTTTGCCATTAACCGGTGCACCTTTAGCATTGGGCTGATTCACCAGCGCCAGCGGCTGTTCCAGTTTGCCATCTTTATATTGCTGACCGCGATCGGTCGGTTTAGAGCTACAGGCCGCCAGCAGCGTGATTAACGCGCCAGTGAGTGCATACTTCACCCAATGTGATTTCATTATCTTCTCTTTTTATAACTGTTCGCCCCGCGACGATAGCAAAGCCCCCGACAGAATGAAATGCATCCGCTTTGACCTGGCGCATATCAGTTCAATAATTAGCCAGATGGTTGAATCCTTCAGCAACTGGCTGTTAATTTGGCTTTTATCTTTAAAAAGGGGTTGCATGAATCAGCGCGGAGAGTATAGTGCGCTTCCACGGACGCGGGGTGGAGCAGCCTGGTAGCTCGTCGGGCTCATAACCCGAAGGTCGTCGGTTCAAATCCGGCCCCCGCAACCAATACTTCTGCAGCAGTTTTACAGAAGTCACAGTGTGAGAAGTAAAAGTAATAGAAGCAATACGGACGCGGGGTGGAGCAGCCTGGTAGCTCGTCGGGCTCATAACCCGAAGGTCGTCGGTTCAAATCCGGCCCCCGCAACCAATACTTCTGCAGTTGTTTTACAGAAGTCACAATGTGAAATAAGTATGATACGGACGCGGGGTGGAGCAGCCTGGTAGCTCGTCGGGCTCATAACCCGAAGGTCGTCGGTTCAAATCCGGCCCCCGCAACCAATCATTTAAACACCTGAAAGGGTGTTTTTTTGTTTCTGCCGTTCGTAAATTCCTCTTAAGCCTCTCTCCCGCAGATAAATGCGCGGATAGCCGTGACTACCCGCACACCCTTACCGATGGGCCAGTGCCGCCCCACTCTCTACATACGCTTTGATACCGTTCAGAATCGCCTCTGCCACCTGATGCTGATAGCGGGTGGTTCGCAGCTTACGCTCCTCTTCCACATTACTGATGAACGCGGTCTCTACCAGGATTGACGGGATATCCGGGGCTTTCAGCACTGCAAATCCCGCCTGATCCACGGTGCGTTTGTGCAAATGGTTGATGCGCCCCATGCGATGCAGCACCTCTTTACCAAACTTCAGGCTGTCATGAATCGTCTGACGCTGCACCATATCGAACATGGTGTGATCAAGATAGCGGTCGCCGCTTTTGCTGACGCCACCAATCAGGTCTGATTCATTCTGGGTCTGCGCCAGGAAACGGGCGGCGGCTGAAGTGGCACCGCTGGTGGATAAAGCAAATACCGAAGAGCCGCGTGCTGCCCGACTGGTAAAGGCATCAGCATGAATAGACACAAAGAGATCGGCGCGCTGTTTACGGGCTTTGGCAACCCGGACGCGCAGCGGAATAAACACATCTTCATTGCGCGTCATATAGGCTTTCATGTGGGACTCTTTATCGATCAGCGCTTTGAGTCGCCGTCCGATCTTCAGCACAATATCTTTCTCGCGCGTCTTATATTTGCCGTGCGCGCCAGGATCTTCTCCACCATGACCGGGATCGATCATGATGATAATCGGACGATCGCGTCCCGCTTTGCCGGGTAACGGTGCCTGCACCCCTTCATCCTTGTCCAGATCGCCCTGATTATAATCTTTCAGCAGAGCCAGCAGCGGATCGTCTTCCACATGGTTCTGGGTCGGATAGAGATCGACCACCAGCCGGTGATTGATACCGGCGACCGGAGCCAGATTAAAGATCTTCGGTGCGACGTTGCGCTTCAGCTCCAGAACGACGCGCACCGTGTTGCTGTCGAACTGGCCGACCCGGGCATTTTTGATAAAGGGATCGTCGACCCGAACCTGCTTATCTACCCCTTTCAGGGCCGAATTAAGATGCAGGCCCTGAATATCTATGACGAGACGTTCGGGATTGCTCAGCGCAAACTGCTTGTATTTCAGCGCGACACTGGACTCCAGCGTCATACGCGAATAGGTGGACGAGGGCCAGATACGCACCGCCACAATGTGGTTCTTTGCCGCCAGCCCTGTGCGGCTGACGCTCAGCAGCAGTAAGGCACCTGTCCCCTGTAAAAATCGTCTGCGTGAAAAATGGGAATTACCGTCTGACATGCCGCTCCAGCTGCTGTGTTATGTCTAAAAAAGCGCCAGTTAATCAAATGGCGGCGAAAACTTTATCCAATCCGCAGGATGATGTCACCCCGGAAACCCTAAATAATGCAGGCTGTTAGCGGCTTTGACACTCATAAAAACGTAAATTTTCGTCAGGATTAAGACTTGCAAAATCGGGCGTAAAAGCATAAAAATACAGAAAATACGAATAAACATTCACTGAGGGTTGGCCGTGAAGGAACGTAGTACCGAACTGGTTCAGGGTTTTCGCCATACCGTTCCCTATATCAATGCCCACCGGGGTAAAACCTTTGTCATCATGCTGGGTGGCGAGGCGATTGAGCATGAGAACTTCTCTGGCATCGTTAATGACATCGGCCTGCTGCACAGCCTGGGCATCCGTCTGGTGGTGGTTTATGGCGCACGGCCACAGATAGACGCCAGCCTGGCTCAGCAGCAACTGGAACCGGTTTATCATAAATTTACCCGGGTGACTGATGCGCAATCGCTGGAGTTAGTGAAGCAGGCTGCGGGTCGGTTGCAGTTAGATATCACTGCCCGCCTTTCAATGAGTCTTAACAATACCCCGCTGCAGGGCGCGCATATCAATGTGGTCAGCGGCAACTTCATTATTTCACAGCCGCTGGGCGTGGATGATGGCGTGGATTATTGCCACAGCGGGCGTATCCGTCGTATTGATGAAGAGGCGATTCATCGCCAGCTGGATAACGATGCCATCGTGCTGATGGGTCCGGTTGCGGTCTCTGTGACCGGCGAGAGCTTTAATCTGACTTCAGAAGAAGTGGCTACTCAGCTGGCAATTAAGCTCAAAGCGGAAAAAATGATCGGCTTCTGCTCCGAGCAGGGCGTGCTGAACAGCGACGGTGAAATCATCTCCGAGCTGTTCCCGAACGATGCACAGGCCCGCATCGACGAGATTGAAAAGGAAGGTGATTATCTTTCTGGTACGGTCCGCTTCCTGCGTGGCGCGGTGAAAGCCTGCCGCAGCGGAGTCCGCCGCAGCCATCTCATCAGCTATCAGGAAGATGGCGCGCTGTTGCAGGAGCTCTTCTCACGCGACGGTATCGGTACGCAGATCGTGATGGAGTCGGCTGAGCAGATCCGTCGCGCCAATATCAACGACATCGGCGGTATCCTCGAACTGATCCGTCCGCTGGAACAGCAGGGCATTCTGGTGCGTCGCTCACGCGAGCAACTGGAAATGGAGATCGATAAGTTCACGATTATTCAGCGCGACAATCTGACCATCGCCTGTGCCGCCCTCTATCCGTTTATGGATGAGAAGATTGGCGAGATGGCCTGTGTGGCGGTTCATCCTGACTATCGCAGCTCCTCACGCGGTGAGATGCTGCTGCAGCGCGTGGCATTGCAGGCGAAGCAGATGGGACTGCAAAAGCTGTTTGTGTTAACCACGCGCAGCATCCACTGGTTTCAGGAGCGCGGCTTTACGCCGGTTGATATTGAGTCACTGCCCGAGAGTAAAAAAGAGATGTACAACTATCAGCGCCGTTCCAAGGTGTTGATGGCCGACCTGACCTGATTTAATCCTGAAGGGACAGGCCTCCATTGTGGACTGTCCCCCCTTCTTCTCAGCTGGTTTCACCCAGTCGCTCCACCAGACCGCTGCGTCGCTGCGTCTGTAACTGCACGGCGCGCTGAAATACGCCCGGTTCGCTGTAAATGGTCAGTTGTTTGCGGGCACGGGTAATCGCGGTATAGACCAGTTCACGGGTCAGCACCGGCAGAAACTGCGTCGGCATGACCAGCGCAGTGTGGTCGAACTCCGATCCCTGCGATTTATGCACCGTCATCACCCAGGCCGTTTCATGTGAAGGTAACCGGCTCGGCTGGATCGCCTTGATTGACCCATCCGGCAGCGGGAAAAAGACCTTCAGGTTACCCTCTTCATCCCGCAGCGTAATGCCGATATCACCGTTAAACAGGCCGAGCGCACTGTCATTGCGGGTGATCATTACCGGACGCCCGGCATACCAGCGGCTGCCGATACCAGGACGTCGGATGCGCTGCAGCTGCATCAGCCGCTGCTCAATGCGCTGGTTCAGGCCCTGCACGCCAAAAGGCCCGTCACGTAACGCACACAGCAGCTGATAGCGGCCAAAGGCGGCAATCACCTCAGCCGGCTCCGCCTGCTGTCGGATAAGCTGCAGGAAGGGCTGATAACCCTGTGCGACCTCATCGAGCATCACCTGATACGCTTCCGCGCTGTTCAGCGTCTGATAGCTGACATCGTCATGGGCCGCAGCAAACACCGCCCTGACCTGCTCTGCATCACCGCGGTTGATCGCTTTGGCCAGCTGGCCGATACCGGATGAAGCGTCAAAACGATAACTTTTCTGCAACAGGCAGATGCTGTCACGCACGACTGGTGCCTGCCTGTCGTCACTGCCCTGCAATGTACAGCCGGTCAGCAGAGCGAGCTGTTCTGCCCGCGCCAGGCTGTAGCCGCTTTCCGTGCAGCGGCAGATGTCGCCCAGCACCGCACCCGCTTCCACCGAGGCGAGCTGATCGCGGTCGCCCAGAAACACCACGCGGGCATGGGCAGGCAGCGCGGCGATCAGTTTTGCCATCATCGAGAGATCGACCATCGACGCTTCATCTACTACCAGCACATCAAGATGCAGCGGATTGCCGGCATGATAACGTAACCGCTGGGTATCAGGCTGTGCGCCCAGCAGGCGATGCAGCGTGGTGGCTTCGGCGGGGAAACGCCGCCGTTCTTCGTCGCTGACCGCCAGATCCTGCAGCGCCCGGCCCAGAGACTCAGTCAGCCGTGCAGCAGCTTTACCGGTCGGTGCCGCCAGCTGAATCCGAAGCGCGCCGGGATTCAGGCGAATCATGGCGGCGAGGAGTTTCGCCACGGTAGTGGTTTTACCGGTGCCCGGCCCGCCGGAAATAACCGCCGTCTTGCGGGTCAGCGCCACGGCTGCAGCAATTTTCTGCCAGTTCTCCGGCTGGTCACCAAACAGACTGTTCAGCACGTCACCTGCGGCACGCATATCAAACGCGGTTTTGATTTCCTGCACAGCAAAGAAGTCGGCGACCCGGCCTTCACTGTGCCACAGCCGATGCAGATACAAACGCTGGTTACTCAGCACCAGCGGTGTCACACGGCTGCCGTCACTGACGGCCGGCCAGTCTGCCAGGCGTGATGGCCAGTCATCCGGTGCGCCAGCCGCCTGCCAGATGGCCTGGGCCAGTGCAGGTTGACGCCCCGCAAACAGGCTATCTTCACAGAGGTTACTCAGCGGTAAACAGACGTGCCCTTCTCCCGCCTCCGCGCTGACGCAGGCAGCCGCCAGCAGCAGCGCAGGCTGTGATTCTGTCGCCACCAGACGGGCAAACTGAATATCCAGTGGCCGCAGGAGACGCTTCTCAACCGCCTGCAGCAGCAGACTCAGCATGTCACTCATAACATCTCCCCGGTTTCACCAAACAGCGCATCAATCTCTTCCACAAAAGCTTCGGAAGGTCGGGTGGCAAAAATGCCGTTGTCCGGCGAGCTGCCATCCATCCCACGTAAAAACAGATAAAACACCCCGCCAAAATGGTTCTGATAGTCGTAGTCCGGCAGGCGATGCTGCAGATAGCGATGCAGCGCCAGCGTATAGAGCTGATACTGCAGATCGTAACGGTGGCCAATCATCGCCTGCGCCATCGCTTCGGGCGTGTAAGCGGCGTGACTTTCCCCCAGCCAGTTGGATTTGTAATCCAGCAGATAATATTTTCCCTGCCAGCGGAAGACCAGATCGATAAAACCCTTCAGCATGCCGCGCACCTGGCGAAAATCCAGCGGAGCGGCCTGCTGAGAGAGTGTATCGTGACGACGCAGCAGATCGTCAAGATCCGTCGCCGTCAGCAGATTATTGATCGGCAGATAAAACTCCATCTCAATAAGTCTTTCGCTGCCTTTGATAGCCGATAGCGTCAGCCCCTCTGCGTTGAGCGGCGTATGTAACACCCGATCAATCCACTGTTCAATGACCGGTAACCAGCTCAGCGGGTAACCATTGTGCTGTAGCTGATCTTCCAGCCAGATGCGATCCGGCGGTTCGGTAAAGTCGATCGACTCAAACAGGCCGTGCAGGAAGGTGCCGGGTGCGGCACCGCGAGGAAAGTGATGCGGCGTTAATGCCGCCTCTTCACCCCTCTCCTCTTCGCCCGCTGCATCAATATCGAAGTTAGGTAACGCATCCAGCAGTGGCGAGCTGTGATGCTGTTGCAGACCGGAATAACTGGTTACCCGCCAGACATCCGCCAGGGCGCGGGTTACGTCGCGGCTGCTTAACGCCTCGTCGCCCTGCTGTGCATCCTGCCACATTTCGCCCGGCTGCAGATCTTCTTCAACCAGGGCAATCCCTTCACCGGTTAATGCATTGAGTCGCTGGCTGAGCTGCTGCGCATCGGCCGCCTGACCCTGCTGTACCAGGTAGCCCAGCGCGCTCTTGTGCAGATCGCTTTCGCCCTCTTTTTTACGAGTGCCTTTGATCAGCGGTGCAATGCCCACGCTGCAGTGATAAACCGAACGGGTCAGCGCCACGTAGAGCAGACGCAGATCCTCTGCCAGCCGTTCTTCTTCGGCCAGCGCCAGACTCTGCGCATCACCCTGCACATCCAGCAGCGCCGTGAAGTTATCGCGATCGTGATAGAGTGCGCTGGCCGCCTCGCGAAACCCGGCGGCAAACGGCAGCCAGACCAGCGGATACTGCAGCCCTTTCGATTTATGGATGGTGATGATCTGCACCAGATGGCGGTCGCTTTCCAGACGCAGCTGCTGGCTGGAGGCCTGGCTGTTTGGCCGGGCAATCTGCTGCGCCAGGAAGCGCACCAGCGCGTGCGGACTCTCCAGCTGCACCGAGGCTTCCTGCAATAGTTCCCCCAGATGCATCAGGTCAGTCAGGCGACGTTCACCGTTCTCCGAGGCCAGCATATTCTCCGCCAGTTGCCGCTTGATCATCACATCACGCAGCATCGGTAACACGCCACGCTGATGCCATAACTGCTGCCAGATGGCAAACTGCTCCACCAGCGCATCCCACTCGCGCTCATTCTGTGTCAGCGCGTCCAGGGTCGCCGCATCGATGGCAAAAATCGACGTTGCCAGGGCGCTACGCAGCAGCCGTTCCTGTTCCGGTGCCTGTATCGCCTGCAGCAACCAGAGTAATTCGCGCGCTTCCGGCGTGGTATAGACGCTGTCCCGACTGGAGAGATAGACCGACGGAATCGACAATGCATTCAGCGCGTCGCGGATTAAACCGGCCTCATTGCGACTGCGCACCAGCACGGTGATATCGGAAGCCCGCACCGGTTGCAGCGCCTCACCTTTACCCAGCCAGGCTCGTCCCTGCTGTCCCGCCACCAGCCAGCGGCTGATATCGGCGGCACACTGCTGCGCCATAAACTGCTGGTAGTCGCTGTTGGCAACGCCCTCGCCAGGCTGCAGCCAGAAACGCAATGCGGGTTGCTGCTGCTGGTCAAAAATCAGCTTTAGTGACTCGTTGGGTGCAGCAGGCTTAACCGGCTGGAAGGGGATCGCCGAGAAGAGGAAAGGTGAATCGAGCTGAGAAAAGAGGCGGTTGACACTCCCGACCATCTCAGGTGAAGAACGCCAGTTGGTATCGAGCGTATAGTGAGCACTGACTTCGCTTCTGGCCCGCAGATAAGTAAAAATATCCGCACCGCGAAACGCATAGATTGCCTGCTTGGGATCGCCGATCAGTAATAGCGCCTGCTCCGGCTGATTCATATAGAGCGTGCGAAAGATTCGATACTGCTGTGGATCGGTATCCTGGAATTCATCAATCAGGGCCACCGGGAAACGCGCCCGGATGGTTTCTGCCAGCAACACGCCGCCGGGCTGCTGCAACGCCTCATCGAGTTTACTGAGCAGATCATCAAAGCCTAACAGTGCGCGTAACCGCTTTTCACGCTGCACCGTGGCACGCACATCGGTCAGCGCCTGCGCGATGATCACATCGCGCAGCGACAAGGGTTCTGCCAGAAACTGATCGATCGCCTCAAACAGCGAATGTCGCGGGGCGTCGCCTTTTTTGGTTTTCTCATCCAGCACCTGCTGCCCAAAGCGCTCAAGCTCTTTCGGCAGTTGATAATCCAGCGTCTCACTGCTGGCCCACTGCGTGACTTTTGCGACCCAGTTGGGCAGATGTTTACTGCTGTAGCTGCGCTTATCCACGCCAGAAGCACTGATCATGCCTTCAACATCGGCGCTAAGCGTCTGCCACTGCTGTTTGATAGCCTCAATGCGCGCAAGGTTACGGGCGTGGCGTGATGCCAGCGTCTCATCGGCTGCGGGCGGACGTTTCAGGCTGGGTGATTCTCCCTGCAGCCAGGGGCGCAGCGTGGTCAGCAGGCTGTCAGGCCCGCTCCACTCCGCAGCAATGATTCGCGCCACATCCAGACTCAGTGGATAGCATTGACGACGCCAGAAATCAGCGGTCGACTGCTTCAGCAGCGCCTGCTCATCTTCAATAAGCTCCTGCTCAAATAGCATGCCCGATTCAAACGCGTTGAGATTGAGCATCCGCTGACAGAAACCGTGAATAGTGAAGATGGCGGCTTCATCCATCTGCCGCTCAGCAGCCAGCAGCTGCGCGGCGGCCTGACTGAGATCCGGCATCTGCTCCAGCAGTAACTGGTGCATCGGATTGTTGCTTTTGCCGCGGATACAGGCCAGACGTAACTGATGAATATTCTCGCGGATGCGTCCGCGCAGTTCCGCAGTGGCGGCTTCGGTGAAGGTCACCACTAAGATTTCTTCAACCGAAAGCGGGCGGCTGTAGGCGTTTTCTCCGCCCAGCCCCAGCAGCAGCCGCAGATAGAGCAGACCAATGGTAAAGGTTTTTCCGGTTCCCGCTGACGCCTCAATCAGCCGCTCGCCTCTGAGCGGCAGCGTTAAAGGATTCAGCGATACGGGAGGTAACTGCGTCATTGGGTCTCACTCTTTACCGGCAGCGACTGCTGCAATTGCGCCACTTCATTCCAGGTTTTCCAGCCAGGCTGGCGGGCAAATTCAGTTTTGCCATTGCCGGTGCCGGCAATCTGCGAGGTCATTACCATGCCCTTGTGTTCAATCACGGCCTGCCGGAAAAAGTTTGCCAGGCTGGCCGGGGTTAACTGCTGAACCTGCTCGATCACTTTTTGCCGGGTATTAAAGTGATCATTCTGCCGATCAAAGTCGCGGCTAAAACGATCTGCTTCCTCAAAGAGCGTCTGAGGACGCTGCTGCAAATCATTGATCATCGCCTGCTGGTACTGGGCAAAATCTGCCTTACTCATGCTGCGTAATCGTTTTTCTGCCTGTGGATAGAAGGCCTTATAACGCTGCAACAGCCAGTCCGGTTGTTTGCTGTTACTTTGCAGCAGGAAGCCGACACCCCATTGGCGGCCCACTGGCATCTGGAAGGCAAAGACCGCATAGCCGAGCTGCTCTTTAGTACGCAGCTGATTGTAAAACCACGGCTGAACGATCTGGCTCAACATTGAGCTGTGCGCCATGCTCTGATATTCACCATATCCCAGTGGAACATAGAGGGCGGCAAGAGCGGAGTCGGTGCTGCTGCCCTTCTGCTGCAGGTTGGCTTTTAGCGGTTTTTTAATGGTTACATACTGGCTGTGCCAGTCGCGGGTGGCATTACTCTGCATCTGCTGCTTAAGCTCATGTCCCAGTTGCTTCACGCTGTCAGCACTGAGGTTACCCACTACCAGCATCTCTGGCGTCGCATCGCGGAACAGCGTATCGCGGTAGGTCGTCACATCCTTGAGTGAGATTGTGCTGACCAGCCTGCGGCGCGTCTCGCGCTGGGTATAAGGCAGCTGCGACAGCAGTTGCATCGGCTGAATCGCCTGCTCAAACGCCTTGCCTTTTTCTGCCGCGTCCAGCCGCTCCAGATACCAGGATTTAGCCTGCTCAAGCTGCTGTTCTGTCGGCTGGAAAGTGGCATAACCCTCCACCAGTTTCTTCAGTAGCGTCGGCAGACGTTGCGTGAAGCCGTTGGCACTGAACACCAGCCCTTCATCTTCGCCGGTTGTGAAGCTGATGCCGCCCACCGAAGCCTGCGAGTTAAGTTCGTCCAGTGCCAGGCTGGAGAGGTAATCATTCAGGCCAAACAGCACCTGCTGACGGGCGTCGCGGATGGCGTTTTTATTGCGTAACGCCAGGGTGATCGCCGCTTTAGGCTCGCTGGCGTAATAACGGCTGGGCATCCAGTAAATGCGCATACCGTCATTGTTGTCCAGCTTCACCGGATGCTGATACGTTTTTCCGTCCGACGGCAACAGGGTGAAGTCGTCCGGGATATAGGGGTTCAGCACGGGCATCGCCAGCGTGATCTGGCTGGCGCGCTGTTGCCAGTCGGCAAAGGTTTGTGGCGTGATCTTCTCAACCTGATAAGGCGCATCCACAAAATAGGCGGTTTTGTTGTGTGGCTCCTGCGGGCTGATATACCAGATGCGTGCATGCTGCGGGGTCATCTCGTCCAGCCGGGCTTTAATCGCGGCAGCATCGTACTGATCCGCCAGATAAGGCGCATCCAGCGTGTGTTCAACCGGCACACGCAGCATAGTATCAACCAGCCATTCAATGTAATCCATATCGCGGGTGATGGAGGGATAGCGGAAATCGAGCGCCAGCACGTGTGAAACTTCATCGAAATAGCGCTTATCATCGGCCTGCTGACGCAGCAGATTGATGTAGCTGAATATAGCCGCTACCACTTCGTCACGCTGTGCCAGCCCCTTATCCGTGAGTGACGCGGTAATCGCAAATACGCCACTATTACGCTCGGTCATCGGGTCAGCGCCCGCATTGACCCCATCGGCCAGCCCCTGCTTTTGCAGCCAGTCAGTCAGCGTATTTTTGCTGCGGTTGCTGATTAAATAGCTAATCAGCGTGTCGGTTTTACTGCGGAAGCGATCGCTGTTATTGGCAATGCGGAATTCAATTTTGAGCTGCTTGCGCGGCTGGGCCGGAACGTAATGAATGATGATGCCCTGCTGCGCTTCCGTCACCACCGGCACCGTAATCTCCGGCACGCTGGCGTCATGATTTTGCACCCGGCCAAAGGTTCTGGCCGCAATTGATGCCATCTCCGGCAGCGGTTTGTTGCTGTAGATCACCGCCTTCATCAGGTTCGCAGAGTAATGGGTGTGATAAAAATCCAGCAGCGCCTGGTGTAGTTTGCTGCCGGGCTTATCTTTCAATGTTTCAAGATTGCCGCCCGAGAAACGTGACGCCGGATGCGCCGGATTAAGCGTTTCAGCGCCCACCTGGGCCATACGCAGGCCATCGCGCGAGCGCGCCATGGTCAGCTCGGCGTTCACGGCGTGGCGTTCGCGATCGGCGTTAACCGGATCCAGCAGTGGCTCAGCCACCGCATCCGCGAGTCGATCAACCGCCGGTTCCAGCGAATCGTTTTCTACTTCCAGATAAAAGGCGGTGCGGTAAGAGGCCGTGCTGGCGTTGTGGCTGCCGCCATGCTTTTTCAGGAACTCGGCCAGGTTATCCGGCTGCGGGTAGTGCTTTGAGCCCATCAGCACCATATGCTCGAGGTAGTGTGCCAGTCCCGCCTGCTGATTGGGATCGTCCAGCGATCCTATCGGCAGCGTCAGTGCTGCCAGCGATTTCGGTGCGACAGGATCGGAAACCAGTAACACCGTCATCCCGTTATCAAGTCGGATTGCCTGATAGTGGCGAGGATCCTGTTCACTTTTGCGAATGGTGTCGTTAACTGGCTGCCAGCCTGATGATGCCTGCGCCTGTGCTGTCCAGGCCACCAGGCTTAACAATAGCGCCGCTATCCAGCGTACGTGTACCCGCATGTAAACCCCTCTCGTTTCCCGATAAGCCGCCAATCTCTGACACGGCGGCTCAAAGCAGAGCAAAATTTCTGTGTAATAAGCCAGTTAGCAAAAGTGCCTTCTGACCTGCTATTCATCATCCTGATGTGCAGCCAGCACCGGTAAATACCAGTGCTGTGCCGCCTCAGTTATCTGCTGCAATTGTGGCTCATCCAGCACACGGCAAAGACGCTGCAGATAGGGATCGCCGCCCTCGCCCTCAACCTGATAATTACCCTGCCAGGCGGTCAGCAGTCGATTACGCGCTTTGAGCTGCGTCGCTTCATCGGTCAGCAACTGCTGGCTTTTTTTGTCATAGCTGGCGGTCAGCCACGCGCCGCCACTCTTGTTAAGCAACATCAGCGGCTGGCGCATACCCGCGAGATAGCCTGCGACATATTCATTCAGCGCAGCGATCGCCTCAGCCTGCGGCACGGCGAGGAAACACCAGCGGCTCTGCTGCCGGCCAAACATCCGGCTGCTGCCGGTGCCGCCCAGTGCGCAGTAGACCAGATGCTCCAGCCAGAGTAACAGTCCGTCGTTCATGTTGAGCACGCCAGGCCGCCAGCGCAGTAATCCGTCACTCTGCACCTGCGTCAGCCAGCCGGTTAAGCTGACCTGCTCCAGCTGCAGGTTTACTTCCCAGCTCTCGCCATCACTGCGCTGAGTGACCACTTCAGCAGCCACTTCCTGCATCTCATCACGCTGCGCCTGCCAGAACAGCTCACCGAACGCGCCATAAGGCAGATTACCGGCCGCACGATGGTGCGCATAAAGCCGCTGGGTGTCCTCGCCTTCGACCAGGGCATTCAGCAGCTGCGCATTGATTTGGTAACGCTCCAGGTTGTCGAGGGCAAATGGCTCGCTGTCGGGCAGTTCGTTCTCCTCCAGCCAGAAACTTACACCGAGCCGCTGGTGAAACCAGGCGCGGACCGGATGTCGCCAGAAACGCAGAAACGCCTCCAGCGTCAGCGCATCAATTAACGGCGCTTCCAGCGGCTGAACAAAATCAGGTTGCGGCTGCCCGGTTCCCTGCGCGGCAGGCAGCCACTCACGGGCGAAGCTCTGGAGTCTGGCAGCTGGCTGGAAGTTTTCTGCAGCAAATGGCATCCGGCTGTGCAGGTGCTGCAGGTGCATCCGCACCCGCGCAGCACTCTCATCAAGCTCAAGATGACCGTCACCCTCCAGATAAAAACTCTGACCAATGTAATCCAGCAGTTCTGTGACCAGCACCGAAGGGTAGCGTTCCGTATTATCCTGAATCGCGCGTCCGATATAACTGATGTAGAGCTGCTGCTGTGCCGAAATCATCGCCTCCAGAAAGAGGTAGCGATCATCATCGCGGCGGCTGCGATCGCCTTTGCGGGATTGCTGCTGCATCAGGTCAAAACCTAATGGTGCCAGGGTACGGGGATAGACGCCGTCATTCATGCCAAGCAGACAGACCAGTTTAAAAGGAATTGAGCGCATCGGCATCAGGGTGCAGAAGTTAATCTGTCCAGCCAGAAAACGCTGGCTGATGCGCTGCTGATCAAGCCGGCTACGCAAATCATCACGCAACAGCGCCACCGGAATCGCCTCTTCAAAGCGCGCATCCATGCCATATTCGATCAATTGCTGCCACTGCTCTTCCACCAGCAGCAGGGCAGCCTCGGTTTCTGCATCAGGGCTGAAAAAGGCGTTCAGCAATTCCCGGCACAGTGGCAGCCAGGCGACCAGCGGACGGGGTTCGGCCAGCAGTTGCCGCCAGTGATTAAGCCGGGAAAGCAGCTCTGCCAGATGTCCCGCCAGTTCCCCCACCAGACCACTCGACTCGTCATAAGGCAGAATCCCTTCCCAGTCACCGTTGTGGCTCTCCATCGCATAGCCCAGCAGCATGCGCTGCAGGCCAAAGCGCCAGGTGTGCTGGCCGGTAATCGGAAGTGACAGCGCTTCCACGCTGGCATCATCCAGCCCCCAGCGCACACCCGATTCGCTGACCCAGCGCCGGAGTAAGCGCAGGCCGCTTTCATCAATAGAGAAATGAGCAGCCAGCGCCGGGACATCCAGCAGCGCCAGCACATCCTCTGAGACAAAACGGCTGTCCGGCAGTGCCAGCAGATTCAGAAAGGCCACAATGGCCGGATGCGCCTGACTGGCCCGCCGGTCTGAAATCGCAAACGGCAGGTAGCGATCGGCGGGTGCGTTGGCGAACACCGCCTGAATAAACGGCGCGTAAGCGTCGATGTCTGCCACCATGACGATAATGTCACGTGCTTTCAGCGTCGGATCGGTCTCCATCATCGCCAGCAGATGATCCTGCAATACTTCGACTTCACGCTGGGCGCTGTGGCAGACCTGTACCGCAATAGAGCGATCGTTCGGATCCAGGCGGCGCTTCTGATCGCTGTGCGCCAGTTCCGCCGCATTCAGTCCGATGATGGCGTTATCCTGCAGGTTGAGAAGATCGTGCTGCATGCAGTGCAGCAGGTTATCCGGCTCTACATCCACAAACGCATCAATATCGTCGTTTGACTCCATCTGACTGAGCAGAAACAGGTTATCGCGTCCCAGCTTGCCCCATGAGGCAAGCAGCGGGTTAGTGAGCTGCTGTTCGCCAGCGTCGTTAAACAGCGCGGGTGCCTGCTCTGCATCCCGGAAAAGCCCGCGTGATTCATCGGCACCATGACGTCGGCGCTGACGGCTCTGCAGTTTCGCCAGAAACGCATAGTCCTGAATGTCGCCCCAGTAGTCGCGGCAGGGATTGGTGAACAGCAGATGGATGTCGATGTGACGTCCCAGCGCCTGCAACGCCTGCAGATAGACTGGCGGCAGTGCAGAGATACCACAGATGAAGACCCGTTTCGGTAGATTTTCCGGCGTGGTTTTCGCCTGCTCCAGCGTCTGAATAAATCGCGAATAGAGGTTGGCACGGTGCCATTCGGGCTGGCGCAACGCCTGGGTATAACTTACCAGATCGCGCCACAGTGCGGCCTGCCAGCGCTGCGCTTCACCCAGTCCGTCAATGGTTTCGCCACGCTCCCAGCTGTTGAGCCAGTCGGCACGATAAACCAGATACTGGTCGAACAGATCGGCCACGCGTGAACTGAGCTGATAAAGTTTACGCTTGTCACCGTCGTCATGGAGATAGTGGCGTAAAGAGACAAACTCGTCATGTTCGAGCATCACTGGCAGCCGGTGCATCAGCTTCCAGCCCATGCTGGCCTTGCTGAAAGCACTCTCTACCGGGATATCGGGCAGAACGCGGACGAACATCTCCCAGATAAAACTGGCGGGCAGCGGGAATTCAATATTGGCCGCAATGCCAAAGGTTTGCGCCAGCTCCATCTGCAGCCATTGCGCCATTCCCGGGCTCTGCACCAGCACCATTTCTGAGGCGAAAGGATCATCAAGAGGATCATGTTTAATCACCGCCGCCGCCAGAATCTTCAGCACATCAAGCTGATTTGAGTGATAAACGTGAAACATGAAAACTCCTGTGATAACTCAGAACGTGACTGCGGTATTGCGGCACTGTCACTTTACCGCGTATCGCGGTTGAAACCCATCAAAAGGGCGACCCGTGACCTTTAACATCGCAGCCGGGTCAGAGTCGCGCTGCGCTGATAAGGCCCTGTCACATCCGCCCGCTCCAGGGTACAGCCTGAAGGGCCGCTCTGCTGTTGCAGCGTCGATTTCCACCCGGCAACGTCATGCCCTGCCAGGCGCTGCTCAGCCACCCGCCATGCCTCGCGCTGATACCACTGCTGACTGAATCCCAGCGCCAGTGCGCGATGATAGTTCAGCAGCGTGCTGCTGCTTAATGCCATTAACAGCAGAGCAAACAACACTTCCGGCAGACTGAATCCGGCACATTTACTGGCAGGTTGCCGGTGGCGTGAGCGGACAGTAATCAATCCAGCCGTGCGGCAGCGCACTAATCTGATTGCCCCGTAAACGCACCCAATGCCATACCGCCATGCCGCTGCCGCTGGCCTCACCTTTAAGCAGACCGTCATCCTTTTCACCTCGCTGTAAACAGCTGCGCCAGCCCTGGCGATCATCCCGCTGACACAGGGCTGCCTCCGTCGCTGGCCAGCTCAGGGAAAGACCCCATTGCAGCGCCGACTGCGCCCGCCAGAAATCCTGAATAAACTGCTGCTCATCCGCCAGCAGTCGCATTCCCTGCTCAGACATCTTTCGGCTGGCATGCAGCGTAAAACTGCCGATCACCATAATCATCAACACCATGCCCAGCGCACTGCTGCCTCCCTGCTTCACAGGTTTGCGCCCTCCACCCAGCTCTCCACGGTTTCAAGCCAGCGCCCGGCCCGCCCCTGCAGCACTATCCTGATCTGACCGCCCTGCTGGCTGATGCCGAACTGCTCCACTGTCATGAATGCGGGATCGGAGAGCCGTTCCCAGCCCGCTGACTGACACTGGTCAACACCGCGTTGCATCTCAAGCTGCTGCTGGCGCAGGCGAAAGCCGTAGTAGTCACTCTCTGCATGACCAACCGGTTCCCATTTACCATTGCTGTTCTCATCCCAGCGCAGCAGCAGGCAGTTCTCGCTGATTTTCAGCGCACCACTGCCGCACTCACCGTGACAATAACCGGCACGTCGCACTGCCTTTTCCAGCGTCGCCATCATCTGCTGCAACTCCTGACGCAGCTGCGCCTGTTGCAGTACGCCCGCATTCTCCGCCAGCAGCAGCGGCAGAAAACGTCCGGTACTTAGCATCACGACCGCGCTGATTGCCATGGCGATTAGCATCTCCAGCAGGCTGAATCCGTCGATTTTCAACGGCACGTCTCCTCATCCGTTATGCAGAGGCGAATTCGTGCTCTGGCTGAGATAATCAGCCGCATGCGTCCGGCGCTGTTCCCCAGCTCAATACTGCCCGCTTTGGCAACATTGCGGCGGCCATAGAAACCCGGCTCGCCCCGAATGTCATAGAGTGCAACGCCCGCGTGCGGCACGATGAAATGCAGCCGTTTCCCGTGAACACACCCCGCTACGGGGCGGCTGCCGGCACCGATGCACCAGGGATTGCCAGGCTGTGACCATAACACCAGATCGCTATTTTGCCGGTTAGCCTGGGCACGCAGTCGTAGCAGGAATCCCTGCAATTGCTGAGCGCTGTCGCGTAGTTGCTGCCGCTGTTGCCAGCGCTGCCAGCCGTGCAACGCGGTAAGACTGAGCAGGCCGGTAATCACCATCACCAGCAGCAGCTCCGGCAGAGTAAAACCGCGTAAGTGTGCTGTTTTCATGGCGTCAGAGTGCGGGTGATGAACAGCCGAAACAACAGGCTATGTGACAGGCTGGAAAGCGTGCCGCAGAGAATCTTCCCCCACACTCAGGCAGTGGCAGAAGCGTGCGAACGATGTCGCAAATTTACCGGTATGCAGGCAAAAAAAAGCCCCGGCGACGTTGCCAGGGCGTTATCTTTTATCGCGAATCAGATAGCGACAGGCGCTTTGATCGCGGGATGCGGATCGTAGCCTTCAATCTCGAAATCGTCGAACTGATAGTCAAACAGTGACGCCGGTTTGCGTTTGATCTTAAGCTTTGGCAACGGACGCGGCTCGCGAGTCAGCTGCAGGCGTGCCTGCTCCAGATGGTTGCTGTAGAGGTGTGTATCACCGCCAGTCCAGACGAAGTCACCTACCTGCAGATCGCACTGCTGCGCCACCATATGCACCAACAGCGCATAGCTGGCGATGTTAAACGGCAGACCCAGGAAGATGTCGCACGAGCGCTGATAAAGCTGGCAGGAGAGCTTGCCATCCGCCACATAGAACTGGAAGAAGGCATGGCAGGGAGCCAGCGCCATCTCGCTGAGTTCGCCGACGTTCCAGGCAGAAACGATAATCCGACGTGAGTCAGGATCGCGCTTTAGCTGCTCGATCACCTGGCTTAACTGGTCAATTTCCTGACCGCTGGCCGTTCCCCAGCTGCGCCACTGTTTGCCATACACCGGGCCAAGATCGCCATTCTCATCAGCCCACTCGTCCCAGATGGAGACGTTGTTTTCCTTAAGATAACCGATGTTAGTGTCACCTTTCAGGAACCACAGCAGCTCATGAATAATGGAGCGGATATGGCATTTCTTGGTGGTGACCAGCGGAAAACCATCCTGCAGATTGAAACGCATCTGGTGACCAAAAATTGAAAGCGTACCGGTGCCAGTACGGTCAGCTTTTGGTGTGCCTTCGTGCAGCACATGTTGCATTAAATCCAGATACTGTTTCATTTTTCCTCACGAAATTGTGGCTGCGGGCGACGACGATACGCCCAGATCATCATAATAATACCGGCAACAATCATCGGCACAGAGAGGATCTGTCCCATACTGATTCCGCCTTCAAACAGGCCAAGCTGGGCATCCGGCTGGCGGAAGAACTCAACGATGATACGGAAGGCACCGTAGCCAATCAGGAACAGGCCAGAGACGCTGCCCATCGGGCGCGGCTTGCGAATAAACAGGTTCAGAATGATAAACAGCACCACACCTTCCAGCGCCAGTTCATAGAGCTGCGAAGCATGACGAGGCAGTACGCCGTAGGTGTTAAGCAGTTCCTGATATTGCGGATTGGTGGCGGCCAGCGCGACATCTTCGCTGCGGGAGCCAGGGAACAGCATGGCGTAACGGAAGCCCGGATCGACACGTCCCCACAGCTCGCCGTTAATGAAGTTGCCGAGACGACCGGCACCCAGACCAAACGGGATCAGCGGCGCAATGAAATCCGAAACCTGGAAGAAATTACGTTTAGTGCGGCGGGCAAAGATCAGCATCACCACAATCACCCCGATCAGGCCACCGTGGAACGACATGCCGCCATCCCAGACTTTGAACAGATAGAGAGGATTTTCCAGGAACAGCGGTAAGTTGTAGAACAGGACATAGCCGATACGGCCGCCCAGGAAGACGCCCAGAAAACCGGCGTACAGCAGGTTCTCAACTTCCTCTTTTTTCCAGCCGCTGCCAGGTTTGTTAGCACGGCGTACCGCCAGCCACATGGCGAAAACAAAGCCCACCAGATACATCAGACCGTACCAGTGCAGCGAAACCGGTCCGATCGAGAAGATCACCGGATCGAACTGCGGAAATGCAATATAGCCGTTATTCATCATTCACCGTCTATTTTTCAACCCTGAAAAGGGGCGTTGTCAGGCACATAAATTAAGGCTGCGCATCATAGCACAGCCGGTTTTGTGAATTGTCTTGCAAATGTAAACGCGGATAACGCGTAAAGCCTGCTTCAGCGTTTAGCGACCGCCGCGAATCAAACCACCTAATCCGCGCCGCTCCATAAAGGCCGAGACCAGATGGCGAACTTCGGTGGCAGTGTCGGCATTCATTCCCTGCTCGCTGAGCTTCTGTACCTCTTCATGATCCAGATGACGCAACAGGTACTTAACGCGCGGTACGTTTTTACCATTCATGCTGAGATGGTGATACCCCAGGCCTATCAGCAGCGCGACGCACATCGGATCGCCCGCCATTTCACCACACAGGCACAATTCCAGATTGGCCAGGCGGGCTTCCTGCGCAATCGCATTCAGTGCGCGCAGCATCGCCGGATGCAGCGAGTCGTACAGATTCGCGACGCGGGTGTTGTTGCGATCCACCGCCAGCAGATACTGCGTCAGGTCGTTGGTGCCGACCGAGACAAAATCGACCCGTGACGCCAGATGCGGGATCATAAACAGCATCGACGGCACTTCGATCATGATGCCGATACGGGGCGTGGGGATCGCATAGCCCAGCATCTCTTCAACCTCGCGTCCGGCGCGCTCAATCAGCTGCTTTGCGTCGTCAATCTCGTCGATATGACTGATCATCGGCAGCAGGATACTGAGGTTACCGGAGGCAGCATTGGCGCGCAGCATCGCGCGCACCTGCACCAGAAAAATTTCCGGCTGGTCGAGCGTCAGGCGGATGCCACGCCAGCCCAGGCAGGGGTTCTCTTCACTGATTGGCATGTAGGGCAGCTGTTTGTCTGCCCCCACATCCAGCGTTCGCAGCGTTACCGGCTTGTTGTGGAATAGCTGCAACATGCCCTGATACTGCGCCACCTGCTCCTCTTCCGACGGGAAGCCGTTCTGCAGCATAAACGGGATTTCGGTGCGGTAGAGACCGATGCCATCGACCCAGCTGCCCAGCGCCTGTTCATGTTCCGGGCTTAATCCGGCATTCAGCATCACCTGAACGCGTTCGCCACTTTTCAGCTCACCCGGCTGATCGACCACGCCTTCCGCCATTTTGCTCAGCGCGTTCTCTTCGCTGATCAGACGCTGATACTCCTGCACCAGCACCGGCTCGGGATCGATCAGCAGCTCACCGCGATAGCCATCAACGATCAGCAGGCGTTTGTTGAGCTGATGAGGCTGGATGTCAGCGCCCATCACCGTTGGAATGCCCATGGCGCGGGTCAGAATCGCCGCGTGGGAGTTAGCCGCGCCGTCACGCACGACCACACCCGCCAGCCGCTCCTGCGGCAGCTCCGCTAAGGTGGTGGCGGTCAGCTCATCGGCGACCAGCACAAAGCGTTCCGGCCAGGCATTGGTGCCGACCAGGGTATCATCGAGGTGAAACAGCAGACGCTGACCCAGCACCCGCAGATCGCCTGCGCGTTCACGCAGATAGTTGTCAGTCAGGCTGGCGAACTGTTCAGCAAACTTCTCGATCACCTGTTTCACGGCCCACTCCGCGACCGATCCGCGCTCGATCTCGTCGAACAGACCTTTCTTCAGCCGGGCATCGGTTAACAGGTGAGAGTAGAGATCGAAAATGGCCGCGCTCTCTTTCTGGGCGCTGGCGCTGAAGCGTTTGCTGAATCGGCGGAATTCACTGGCCGCTTCGCTCATGGCAAGCGACAGACGCTCACGTTCACGCTGCACATCCAGCGTTGAGGCGGCCGAAACCTGATCGAGCAGAGGCTGCGTCTCATCGACCCAGCCGGGTGCCACTGCTACACCGGGCGCTGCCGCAATCGCGCGCACCCGCGTCTGCCGGAACTGACCAAATAGCTGGCCCATCTGAGACTGCGACAGCAGCGCCGCCATCTGAGTGGCGAGCGTAACCAGGAATGACTCTTCGCTTTCATCAAACTGACGATGTTCGCGCTGCTGCACCACCAGCACGCCAAGAAGCTGGCGGCGGCTGATAATGGGCACGCCGAGGAAGGAGCGATAACGCTCCTCTTTGACTGCGGGGATATATTTAAAGCTGGGGTGACTCTGGGCGTCAGCAAGGTTAATCGGTTCGGCCAGACGGCCCACTAAACCGACGATACCTTCGTCAAACGCCAGTGTCACGGTGCGGCCACGCGGTTTTTTGAGGCCGCGCGTCGCCATCAGGTAATAGCAGCGACGATCGTGATCGGCGAGGTAAACAGAACAGACTTCCGTATCCATCGCCAGACAGATCTCATTGACCAGGATGTCGAGTGCTTCATTGAGACGCGGTGCACTCGCCACTTTTTCTACAATTTCGCGCAACTGAGTGAGCATAAAGGGCGTGGCCTATCCTCTCTTACGTCGATGGGCAGGATTATTTCGCTGCCCCGCACTCTCCTGCATAGACATCACCACGCCAGCGAATTCCTTCATTACCCGACGATAGACATCGCGCTTAAAGGAGACAACCTGACGCACCGGATACCAGAAACTGACCCAGCGCCAGCCGTCAAATTCCGGCGTGCTGCTGTGCTGCACATTGATATCCGCGTCATTACACATTAACTGCAGAAGAAACCACTTTTGTTTCTGGCCGATACATACCGGCTTTGTGTCCCAACGCACCAAACGTTTTGGCAACTTGTAACGTAACCAGTTACGGGTAGAGGCAAGTATTCGAACATCTTTCCTGTGTAATCCAACCTCTTCGAACAGTTCGCGATACATCGCCTGTTCTGCGGTTTCACCGGGATTGATGCCTCCCTGAGGAAATTGCCAGGAATGCTGTCCAAAGCGCCTGGCCCATAACACTTGTCCCTGCCGGTTACAGATTACGATACCAACATTCGGGCGGTAGCCATCATCATCGATCACCGGACTACCTCAAAGCAAAATTTGAATGGCCTGATTGTTTCACACTCCTTACAGGCGGTAAACCACTGGATTCATGGGGGGTTGAGCCATTAATAGCGGGATAACTCACAGAAAAGGGCAAAGTTATAAACAAAAACCGCAAAAAATATCGATCTTATTCACCTTTTCTGTGGATAGCTTTGTGCAGAACGCGGGAGTTAACTGAATAACCCCGCCATCGCACCCGGGAGAGCCGAAAAGAGTTAATTTATTATTTGTTTGATTATAAAGGAAATTAATGAAAAGTCCTGCTTCAGAAGCTTTCTATAAACAGCGAATATTTTTACGCCCACATACAATTGATTAAATTATAATCACATCGCTTTTTATCCACAGATAATCGCTCATCGTTAGGTCAGAGCGGTGAAATTATGCTCAGATAACGAAAAGTCAAGGCTGTAAATGGAACCAGTACTGCAAAGATAAGGGGGTTATCCCACTTTTCTGTGGATAACCGGGCTGGAGATCCTGTTCATTGTTGCGGGTAAGCTGGGATAACCCTGGCTCATCGCCGATAGCGCAAGGCCAATCCACTCAAAAAAGCATGATCTATCATGTTATTATCGAGCCCGGACACGATTCATTTTAGCGGGACAACTTACTTATCCGCACCTGTACAAATTTTAATCATTGTGAGTTATCAACATGCGTTATCCACCAGGACCACCCGAAGATGAAGCCAGCCTGCTGGCACGCGCGCAGGATTTAGCCGGATTACCTATGGAAACCCTGGCTGCACGTGCCGGTCTGCCCATGCCTGTGGATCTTAAACGCGATAAAGGCTGGGTCGGCATGCTGCTGGAGTGGCACCTTGGGGCGAGCGCGGGCAGCAAAGCGGAACAGGACTTTGCCCATCTGGGTATCGAACTGAAAACCATCCCGATTGATGCACAGGGTAAACCGCTGGAAACGACCTTTGTCTGTGTCGCACCGCTGACCGGTAACAGCGGCGTGACCTGGCTCACCAGCCATGTGCGTCACAAGCTGGCGCGGGTGTTGTGGATCCCGGTTGAAGGTGGGCGTGAAATTCCGCTGCGGGAACGTCGTGTCGGTGCGCCGCTGTTATGGAGCCCGAATGCGGAAGAAGATGAGATGTTGCGTCAGGACTGGGAAGAACTGATGGATATGATCGTGCTGGGGCGCGTTGAGCAGATTACCGCGCGGCATGGTGCCTGGCTGCAAATCCGGCCCAAAGCCGCCAACAGTAAGGCACTGACCGAGGGAATTGGCGATCAGGGCCAGCCCATCATGACACTGCCGCGCGGCTTCTACCTGAAGAAGAGCTTCACCGGTCCCCTGCTGGCGCGCCATTTTCTCCTGTAAATCGCTTACCCTGCGCGACCAGCGTCGCAATTTTGTGGGAGATTGGCGAATTCAATGCGTATAATCGCCGTTTACTTTTCGTTTAGGATTGAATGCCGGTATGTTTGAGTGGATTTCCGATCCCAACGCCTGGCTGGCGCTGGGCACCCTGACCATCCTTGAGGTGGTGCTGGGTATTGATAACATTATTTTCCTGTCGCTGGTGGTCGCTAAACTACCAAAACACCAGCAAGCCAGTGCACGCCGCATTGGTCTGATGGGGGCGATGTTAATGCGTCTTGGCCTGCTGGCTTCCATCGCATGGGTCGCCCGTCTGACTAATCCGCTGTTTACGCTGATGGATCATGCGTTCTCGGCGCGTGATTTGATTCTGCTTTTTGGCGGTCTTTTCCTGCTGTGGAAATCGAGCATGGAGATCCATGAAACGATTGAAGGCAGCGAAGGCGAGCACAACACCCGCGTTCATTCGTTTCTTGGTGCGATAGTGCAGATCATGATGCTCGACATTATTTTCAGCCTCGACTCCGTGATTACCGCCATCGGTCTCTCCGATCATCTGTTTATTATGATGGCGGCAGTGGTCATTGCAGTACTGATGATGATGTTTGCGGCACGCGCTATTGGTGAGTTTGTAGAACGCCATCCGTCAGTGAAAATGCTGGCCCTCTCCTTCCTGATTCTGGTCGGTTTTACCCTGATTCTGGAGAGCTTCGCGGTTCACGTACCAAAAGGTTACATTTATTTTGCTATGTTCTTCTCCATGGCGGTTGAGTGCCTTAACCTGATGCGCAGCAAGAAAAAGCACGCCTGATAAAGTCAAGGGCGAGGAGGCTCGCCCGGTTATTTTCAGAATCCTACGATTAACCCTGCCGGCAAAACCATTTATTACTACACTTTTTGCACTTAACGATTTGTGAGGAAGAAGCGTGATGAAAGGGTGGGCAGGCGTAGCAATGGTGATGGTAACCGCAGCGTTCCTGAGTGGATGTAGTTCTGATTATGTCATGGCGACCAAAGATGGCCGGATGATCATGACTGAGGGAAAGCCGAGCATTGATAAAGAGACCGGCCTGGTGCAGTACACCGACCAGACGGGTCACGAGGTGCAGATTAACAGCGATGAGGTTTCAACGATCATTGAACGTTAAGTGCCCGATTTAATTACCTGCCACCGATTCCGCGCTGGCAGGTGATTTCCCCGACTTTTCCCCCTTCCTTCCTCGCCGTTGCTCGCGCTATAGTCCCTGAGGACACAACATTCCATTCCATAAAAAAAGGAAGCTGGCAATGCACTATCATCGTATTCCCCACAGCACGCTGGAAGTGAGTCAGCTGGGGTTGGGCACTATGACGTTTGGCGAACAGAACAGCGAAGCCGACGCCCATGCTCAGCTGGATTTGGCTATCCGTTCCGGCATCAACTTTATTGATACCGCCGAAATGTATCCGGTGCCACCGCGCCCGGAAACCCAGGGTCTGACCGAACAATATATTGGCAGCTGGCTTAAACAGCGCGGCAGCCGCGACAAAATCATTCTGGCCAGTAAAGTGGCGGGTCCGTCACGCGGTAATGATGCGTCGATTCGCCCGGATATGGCACTTGACCGTAAAAACATCCGTGCTGCACTCGATGCCAGCCTGAAACGCCTGAACACCGACTACCTTGATCTCTACCAGCTGCACTGGCCTCAGCGCCAGACTAACTATTTTGGCAAGCTGGGCTATCAGTACAGCGAGACCACAGCGCAGGTGACGCTGCTGGAGACGCTGGAAGCGCTGACTGAGCAGGTGCGCGCCGGTAAAATCCGTTATATCGGCGTGTCGAACGAAACCGCGTGGGGCGTGATGCGCTACCTGCAGCTGGCGGAGAAGCATGAACTGCCGCGCATTATCAGCATTCAGAATCCCTACAGCCTGCTGAACCGCAGCTTTGAAGTGGGTCTGGCCGAAATCAGCCAGCATGAAGGCGTAGAGCTGCTGGCGTATTCAAGCCTGGCGTTTGGTACGCTGAGCGGCAAATATCTGAACGGAGCGCAGCCTGCGGGCGCACGTAATACCCTGTTCAGCCGTTTTACCCGCTATAGCGGCGAGCAGTCACAGAAAGCGATTGCCGAATATGTGGCGTTAGCGCAACAGCATCAGATTGACCCGTCGCAGATGGCGCTCGCCTATGTGCGTCAGCAGCCGTTTGTGGCCAGCACGCTGCTGGGCGCCACGACGCTTGAGCAGTTGCAGATTAACATCGACAGCTTCAATCTGACCTTAAATGCAGAGATTCTGGAAGGTATTGAGGCGATCCACCGCCGTTACACCTATCCTGCGCCATAAGCACTCTGTTGCCAGCTGCCGCAGGGGCGGCTGGCCTCTCTCACAGGTCACGATAATAGAGCTTTACCGGCTTATCGGGGTACTCCAGCGCCTCTCCCTGCGGCAGCCAGCCAGACCGTTCATAATATCCCCCAAACGTTGACCACAACCACAGCCGTGGATAGCCGCGAGCCTGTGCATAAGCAATGACGTGCTGCTGCAGCGCCTCACTGACCCCTTTGCCGCGCGCCGACTCATCCACATAGAGCGCCGCCAGCCACGGATAGAGATCCTGACGGCTGATCAGATCGCAGCGCCAGAATCCCACCGTGCCGATTGCCCTGCCCGCCTCCACGGCGACAAACGTCACCGGAAAATCAGCGCCAGCCAGGCTGCTGTTCACTACGCTGGCGAAGAACGCCCGGCTACTGGCTTCACCAAAAGCGCGCCACTGCCAGTCGATGATCTGATCGGCAAACTGCGGCACATCGCTGAGCGGGACGATTTTCATGGGTTAATTGATTTCCAGCGCCAGCAACGACTCAATTGTCTGCGCGCGACGGATTTCGCGCGGCTGGCCCTGTTCAAACAGCACTTCCGGGATCAGTGGACGGCTGTTGTAATTAGAAGACATGGATGCGCCGTAAGCGCCAGTGTCGTGGAACACCAGATAATCGCCCACTTTTGCCGCCGGAATCGCGCGCGGTTCAACCATGCCGCCCTCTAGCTGGGTGAAGACATCGCCCGATTCGCATAGCGGCCCCGCAACCACCGTGTTGATGGTCTGCTGCTCATCAATCGCCCGTTCATCGCCTGCCATCAGCGAGATATGGTGATAGCTGCCATACATGGAGGGGCGCATCAGGTCACTGAAACCAGCATCGACCAGCACGAAGTGACGGCTGCCCATCGACTTCACTGCCCGCACCTGCGACACCAGCACGCCCGCTTCGGCCACCAGGAAACGGCCCGGTTCAATCTCCAGTTTAACCGCATGACCCAGATGCTGAGCGATACGCAGACGTGCCGCGTCCCACAGTCCAAAGTAGTGATCGGTATCGATCGCCTCTTCACCGTAGCGATAAGGGATAGAAAGACCGCCGCCTGCGGATATCGCAGTCAGATCCTGACCCGATGCCATCACCAGCCCCACCATCGCATCACTGACCTGCTGCAGATGCGCATAATCGACGCCTGAGCCGATATGCATGTGAATGCCCACCAGCTTCAGGCCGTGCTGCTGAATCGCTGCCAGCGCCTCGGCTAAATCGCCGTGCCAGATACCGTGCTTGCTGTTTTCACCGCCGGTGTTGGTTTTCTGGCTATGACCGTGACCGAAGCCTGGATTCACTCGCAGCCACACCGCATGTCCCGGTGACACCGCACCGAGCTGATGCAGCATATCAATCGAACCGGCATTGACCGGCACCTTCAACGCGGTAACCCGCGCCAGTGTCGGCTGATCAAACAGATCCGCGGTAAAGACGATCTCGTCACCGCCAGGCTGGTAGCCAGCAGCCAGCGCACGTTCTATCTCACCCAGCGATACCGAATCCACTTTTACACCCGCTGCGCGCATCAGGCGCAGGATATGAATATTTGAGCAGGCTTTCTGCGCAAAGCGCACCACATCAAACGCCTGCAACTGAGCAATACGCGCCTGAATAATCTGCGCATCATAAGCCCAGAATGGCCCGGCATAACGGCGTGCCAGCGGCAGCAGGTTAGCGGCGTTGAGGGCGGTGTCGGTACTCTGTAAGGAACGTGGCATAGCAATTCTCCTGTGGCAATAACTGCATTAAGCCAGAATCATGCCATAGCGAAAAATATCTGTTTTAATAGCATCTATTCAGAATGGATATAGGAAGGCAGCGTGGCGAACATTAACTGGCGACATATTGAGATCTTTCATGCGGTGATGACCAGCGGCAACCTGACCCAGGCTGCTACGCTGCTGCATACCTCACAGCCGACCGTAAGCCGTGAGTTGGCGCGACTGGAGCAGCAGCTGGGATTAGCGCTCTTCGGGCGGGTACGCGGTCGCCTGCAACCGACCGTGCAGGGGTTACGTTTGTTTGAAGAGGTGCAGCGCTCCTGGTATGGGCTGGATCGCATTATGGAAGCGGCAGAAGGGTTGCGTCAGTTTCGTCAGGGTGAGCTGTCGATCGCCTGCCTGCCGGTTTTTTCGCAGTCGCTGCTGCCTCCGCTGTGTCAGCCCTTTTTACAGCGCTACCCGGATGTAAGCCTGAATGTGATTCCGCAGGAGTCGCCGCTGCTGGAGGAGTGGCTGTCAGCCCAGCGCTACGATATCGGCTTAACCGAAACCCAGCATGCTCCGGCCGGGACTGACCGCCTCGCCCTGCTGACCTGTGATGAAGTGTGCGTATTGCCGCAGCATCATCCTCTGAGTCAGCGTGCAGAACTGACGCCGCACGATTTTGCGGGCGAAAAATATGTGAGTCTGTCGCGCAGCGACAGCTATCGTCAGTTGCTGGATGCGCTGTTTCAGGAACAGGGCGTCGAACGGCGGCTGGTGATGGAGACGCACAGCGCCGCGTCGGTGTGCGCGATGGTCAGAGCGGGCGTGGGGGTCTCGATTGTGAATCCGCTGACGGCGCTGGATTACGCCGACAGCGGTGTGGTGATGCGAAAATTCAGCGTGACGGTGCCGTTTACCGTCAGCCTGGTGAGGCCGCAGCACCGCCCCGCGTCGGCACTGGTCGATGCTTTTGTCAGCCATCTGCAACAGCAGGTGGCTGACTTTCCTGCACGTATTGCCGCCCGCCTGGCTTAAGCGCGAACGCTGGCGGCTGCGCTGCCCGATTTACGGAAGGTAATCAGGCAGATCAGCAGGCCAATAACGGCCAGCGCAGCCGCGGCAACCGGCACGGCCGTCAGGCCAAAACCACGACCAATGACCGCCCCGCCGAACCAGGCACCCAGCGCATTACCGACGTTAAACGCTGAAATGTTCAGGGTTGAGACCAGGTTCGGGGCCTCTTTACCGTGACGGACCACATTGATCTGCAGACCCGGTACTGTCGCGAAAGTCGCCATCGCCCACAGGAACAGAGTGAGCTCCGCCAGCCACAGCGCATGGCTGGTCCAGCTGAACAGCAGCGAGAAGATGGCGATCAGAGAGAAGCTGAGGATCAGACTGAAGGAGACTTTCCAGTCGGCCAGTTTGCCGCCAAGGATATTACCCACCGTCAGGCCCGCGCCAATCAGGAACAGCGTCCAGCTGACACCCCGATCGCTGATGCCCGTTACCTCTAACAGAAGCGGCGCAATGTAACTGAACAGTGCAAACATCGCCGCGGCAAAGAACACCGTCATCAGCAGCGAGAGCCAGAGCTTCCCGTTGGCCAGCGCACCGATTTCACTCGCCAGATGAACCGGCTTCTCCTCTCTATTGTTGGGCAGACTCACAATCAGGGCGATAAACGCCAGCACGCCGATCACCGCTACGCCCCAGAACGTGGCGCGCCAGCCAAACATCTGTCCGAAGCTGGTTCCCAGCGGAACGCCCAGCACGTTAGCCAGAGTCAGCCCGGTAAACATCAGCGCCACAGCGGAAGCCTGACGACCCGCCGGCACCAGGCTGGCGGCAACCACCGCGCCAATACCAAAGAAAGCACCATGACAAAGCGCGGTGACGATTCGCGCCAGCATCAGCAGGTTATAGTTGTAAGCCAGCGCACACAGCAGATTGCCGACAATAAAGATCACCATCAGCAGAATCAGCGTTTTTTTGCGCGGCAGTCTGGCGGTGAGCATCGCCATTATCGGCGCTCCTATCGCCACTCCCAGCGCATAGCCGCTGATCAGCCAGCCCGCCGACGGAATCGACACCTGAAGGTCACGCGCCACCTCCGGCAGCAACCCCATAATGACAAATTCGGTAGTTCCGATGGCGAACGCACTTAACGCCAGCGCCATTAATGCTACAGGCATAACACTCTCCCGGTTTTATTTGCAGGTGAACCGCACAGACGCACAGCCCCTCGACGCCTATTAGAATTTGATCTGCGTCACATTGAGTATTACAGCACAGCGCTGATTTGCGACATAGCCTGCATGCAGCAAAGGATTATTGCCGCCACCGCAATAATCCTGCCGCTCAGGGGAAAAATCTTTCGCCTCCGGCCTGAAGGCAAAGCCTGCACAGGCCCAATATCCCACGGTCAGGTTGTCATTTTTCGTTAACCGGTTACGCTTTTTAATGCGGAATTAGTTAATAAATCTTTAACGTTGCCGATATATACATAATCAATTGCCAGGTGATGTAATCAACTTCTGACGCAGGGAGAGAGAATGCAACGACTCATAGCCTTAATGGTTTTTGGCTTAACCGGTTGCTCGGTAGGTCATTATGAGTACAGTAAAGAAGCTGAAAAACGGGTTGATATGACCGTGACCGGCATTCCCACCGTGCTGGGTTTTGGCACGCTTGGAACTACTATCCCGCTGACGCCGGAGTACAGCCTGACCGCCGCGCACGTGGCGAAGTTTTCACTTTACCGCGTCAAAGCCTGGCATCCGCAATGCGATCTGGCGGTGGTCTACCACAAAAACAGCGAAATAAACCTGCCACCCAGCTTCCGCAACAGTCATATCGGCGACCAGGTAAATCTCTACGGTTACAGTTTCATTTCGGCCATGCCGGTCAGCTCGAGCGGGCAGAATCTGATTAATACCACGCTGGCAAACCGCTGGAATAAGCCGGACTGCGTCGTCGTGGCGGCGAATGCAGGTGTGGTGAAAGGCATGTCAGGCGGTGCGGTTTATAACGCCTCTGACGATACGCTGGCGGGGGTAATTGTGGGCTACAGCAATAACATCGATGACAATGTCACCGGTAAGACGCTCTACAAGAACGTTGCGCTCTATGTGCCCTATTCGCGATTCCAGGCCTGGCTGGATCAGGCGATTAAGTCCTGAGATACGAGTGACGACATTATTTGAAAAAACAGGACGTACTACGCCCTGCTTTAAGCACTAAAACCTTCTGTCCGCACAATGCTATTCATAAGTTAACGAAAAAGTCACGCTGCCATCCGCGGATCCGGCCGTCACGTTTGATGCAGTCGAGACATAGGCAGCGCTAAAATTTAGCGTGTTGTCCGCGTTAGCAGTCAGCGTGACAGCGTTACTTACCTTATTTACTGCAATTTGTTTGCCCTGATAATCATAAAGTGCAATCCCCAGGCCAGTTGCACCACCGCTTGCAACAGCCACCAGATCGCTGTTTGTCGAGTCGCCCGTTCCGGTAAATGTTACCGACACGCTGGAAGCGTCCGCACCACAATCGACCAGTTTAATATCGAAAGGTACAGATGGACTTGCTGCACCTGTCTGCGAAAAGGTACTGGTGGCGATCATTCCCATCGGAACAGTCAGTTTCGATGAAGCTGTGTCGACTTCGCAGGTATTTGAGGAAATATTGCCATTAATGTTGACCGTTACTTCACTGGCACTCAGGGCACTTCCGGAAACGAGGATAGCTATTAATGCAAATATTCTGTTAAGTATCATTAACCGGCTCCTGACTACTCGTAACTAATATTGAGCGTGGCAATCGTATTTGCGGTTCCCGCCGTAATTTTCGAGAGCGTTTGAATATAACGAGCAGAAAAAGTATACGTGGTCGCCCCACCTGCAACAGACGTTCCCAATACCACATCGCTGTTGAGTGCCAGCGGAGTTCCGTTGTAGAGAACCTGCACGCCGATACCACTCGAAACGCCTGTGCTGCCCGCGCTGGTTAGCGCCAGCACGCTGCTATCAGTCGAGTCGGCACTTTGTGTACCGCTCATGTTGACATTAACGTTGGTACCAGCATCACATTCGAGATTGACATTAAAATCTTTGGCTCCGGATGTAGAACCAATACCGCTGAAATTACGTGACGGCACATTACCCAGATCTACGTTCAGATTATCGGATGAAGACAGGCTACATCCAAGTGCTGTAACCTGAACGGCTCCAGACAAGACGATTTCGGCAAGTGTTTGTGGTGTAGCATCCTCTTCCATCTGCACATTGTATTTACCAATAGATTGCGGCTGAATGGTACCAGAGACTGTTTTCTCACCAGACTTATAAAGCTCAACAACAACGCTCATTCCCGCGGTACCCCACATCCAGCCAATTCCTCCCGGCACATTAGTAAAAGTATGAGGCCAAAGAAAAGTGTCACTACTGGCGCTCAGCTTATAGCTGATGCCCTCAACACCGGTTGGGCAGGTGTCAGTCTCGCATGAGAAAAGGAAACCTAACGTGCCGGATGATGTGGTTAAAAATGATTTTAATCCGGTATAGACCGTCTGCGTCGATAGCACAGTTCCTACTGGTGCATCTTTCATTACAGTTACAGCCGGAAAAGTTATTGTAACAGTGCCTACCCCTCCCGCAGGGACTACATTTGTTAATGCTGCCTGAGAGACGTGAGGAAATAAAAGCATCTGGAAATACAATAATGAAGTAAAATAATTAATTAATTTTTTCATTTAATATCCTTGTCAGCGCCCGTCTATTATTAGCCAGACTCAGTTACAACGGGCCTTCAGATAAACAATATCCTGCTGCGTTTTTGTTTGTGGCAGTTGATATGGAATTCTGCAGCGACTGTTTGCCGATGTCCCCCACACCGCTTCCAGCATTCCTGAGGGTTGCAGCCCGGAAAGATAAACCTGTCCGCTATCCCCCACGATTCCGGTGCTCTCTTCATCACCTTCCTGCATCACCACAACAGTGGTTCCGAACGGTAACGGCTTGCCATTATTCGTCAGGGTAATCAGGGCGCGCTGACCGATGTGGGTTTTAAACTCCGCCCTCACTAATGCACCCGCGGTCGGCACCACTGAAACCACTGAGTTATCAATCTCGCTATCCGCTGCAAGAGAATTTACGTCCAGACTGATACGATTAAGGCGATAGTTAGTGACATAAGGCACCACGGTGTAGCCGCGCCAGTCGGTTCGCACACCGGTTTTATTCTGAATGGCCGCATCTTTAACGCCCGGCGCTTTCACCAGAACGTTGGTTTTACCTAAAGGTTGAGAAAGTGTCAGACCATCCTGATGGAGCACCATACCGCCCTGCACACCGTAGTTCACACGGTGAGTATCCTGGCTGGAGCTATATCCCGCATTAACCTGTCCATAGCGACCGTAGTAATCAAGATTGAGACTACCGGTACTGCCATTGCCACGGTTAACAGTGCCCATCTGCATGTTATATGACAGGTTTTTATCAGCCAGCATGGTGCCGTATAACCCAGCCGTATTCGTCATATTCCCTTCTCCATCATTATAAAGACCGTACGTAGCCTTCATTGAGTCGAGGTTACTGTTGCTGGCTCGGTTTCCTGATAACCACTTGCCTATAGGCAATGAAACAGAGAAGTTAAAGACGCGATCGGCTTCGCTGCTCCAGGTATTTTTGTTATAGCTGTAATTCAGGTTATAGCTGACGTCTTTTACCATGCCGGTAAAACCAAGCTGCAGCAGACGCGTCTTGCCGTCCGTATTCCAGTAGCTTTGATCGCTACCGCTGGCATAGACTGAATAGTTACGCCCCAACTGTTGAGTCAGCGAAAGCTGAACACGGCTACGTTTATTATTATAAAGGTTGTAATAGCCGGAATAGTCGAGATTGCCATCACTGTCGTGTGTCACGCCGCCTGACATATTTTCGCGCGTGGTTTCCGCCAGCGTATAAAAACCGCGGGTTGAATAACGATAGCCTAATAGTTCAAAGCGAGTGCCTAGTTCATTTAGCGATTTAGCATAGAGAAAACGGAAAGACTGCCCGCTATGACGAGTGCCATCGGCAATCTTACTATTAGCCTGCGTCGCATCTATCGAAATTGCACCAAGAAAGCCAAGGTTTTTACCTGCACCGGCTGTGAAAGCAAGATAACGCTCTGCAACCTGACTGCCACCATAAAGTGTTATCCCGTTTCGCCACCCCCAGAGTAGTGACGCCTGAGTCATATATGGCTCTGACTGATTTCCATCCGTACTCCGGAAACGTCCGGCCATGATGGAATAATTCAGATGCCCTTCACGCTGAAGTTTTGGCACTGAAGCAAAAGGCACTGTATAAGTGCGAACGTTGCCATTTTTCTCTTTTACAGTGACCTCGATATCGCCGCTGGAGCCGGTAGGATAGAGATCGTTAATCTCAAACGGACCGGAAGGCACGTAAGACTGATAAATAACGTTGCCGTTCTGCCTGAGTGTAACCTGCGAATCGCCATTAGCAATGCCGCGAATGACAGGCGCAAAACCGCGCAAGCTGTCAGGCTGCATTGACTCATCAGTGGCAAGTGTGATCCCTCGAACGCTAACAGAGTCAAAAATTTCGGATGAGGTATAAGTATCACCGACTGTCAGTTGAGAATCCCACGGAATGATGGCGCGCTGCAGATAAGTCTGCATATGGTTCCAGTCTCGCGTCGCATCTCCATAACGGGATTTTGAGTAGGTAAAACTGGACTGATCGTACAGACGCCATGATCCGACGTTAAGACCACTATTCAGACGTAAAAAATAGCTGTCATTTTTAGTGTCATCACCACGGGAATTGGAACCAGTGAATGCGTAACTTAACAGTGCGGCAGGGATACCCTCATCCCACTGGGAAGGAGGAATATATCCGCGCGCATTACGGTTCATCATCGCCTGAGGTATTTTCAGATCGAGTCGTAAATGCTCCACATCAAAATCGGCACTGGACTCAGGAATATATCGTGCAATATCGACGCATTTTGCATGACGTTCAACTTCATTTTTAATCAGTTTTTCCAGTGATTCGATATTTATATTGAAGTCACGCAGCTTTTCCATATTCAGACAAGGACTAAGTTCAGAAGGTGCATTAGTGCGTTCTTTTTCAAAAAAATTAATATTTCGTGCACCAACAGCCGTTCCATTGACATAAACATCAACATGGTAACTGCCAGGCGCGGCGCTTAGGCCTTTATTGAAACGCGCTAAATCGGCAACATCTTCCGGGTTATCTGATAAAAAAGAGGGATCAAAGTTATATTCTCCCGCAGAGCCTACCCCTGAGTAACAGGATAAAAAAACCAGAACAGCGATTCTTTTTATTTTTGATTTTGTTAACTTTCGAAAATCGTAAAAGTGCACAATTGCCCCCTGGCCATTCCATGCCAAACGAAAATTAATTTATATTAGCAGAGCGTACTGGCATGGTAGCACCATAATCATTAATCGCCTGAAAGCTGATTGTATTACTACCATGTAAATCAACATTTAGCGGCTCCGACGATTTGGGGGCTATCATCTGCGCAAACTTCTTATCGCCTGATTTAATATTGACAAGGTTAACATAGTAAGGCGTAGGGTTTTTTACTGTCAGCACGTTACCGACACGAGAAAACGTCAGTTCTTTATAAGCAGTCATAGGATCACCCTGAAGGTTAACAGGCCGATAAAAAAGCTTAATCCTCGACTGTATTGCTAGCTGCAATGCATTTTTCTGCTCGCTGTCAGTATCCTTTTGACGTGATGGAATGGCCTTGACATTCAACCAGTACACGGTTTCACGGTCAGTAGCGAGATATTTATTTACTGACATAACCCTCAATATATTTTCTCTTTTCTGCTTAATCAGGAAAAGAGGAGGCGTCACTAAAAAGTCACTGGTAACTTTACCCTCCTTGTCTTCTACCCAGGACTTGATTAAAAATACATTTTTATCATCTGTATTATTGATGGAAAGTGAAGCCTGTTTATTTTGAGATGAAAAAATCAGGCGTGTTGCTCCCAGCCCTACACCACCAGCCTGAGCGACAGAAAAGCAAACAGATAGCACCAGACTCAGCAATGTTATAAATATTTTATAGTTTTTAGACAAACTAAGCATGTTAGCTCCCTGACATAATTAGCGTAAAACGACCGTTGGGTTTTGATATTTTTATTTTTTCCAAGTATGAAAATCCCTGAAAATAAAATCTTTACTCAGAAAAAAAGCCCGGAGTGCCCCCCGGACTTTTAAGTGATAAATTAGTTGTAAACCATATTGAAGGTAGCAGTAGCGTCACCGTTACCTGCTGTAATGGTATCAGCCACACCCACATATACTGCGTTGAAGCTCAGGGTGTTCGAACCATCAACCAGAGTTTGCGCGGTAGTCGTTGTTGCAGGTGTATTCAGCGTCACAACCTTGCTAGCCTGATCATACATGCGGATACCCACACCTGAAGCAGCATCAGTACCTTCACCCGCCTGCAGAGCATTGGTGTAACCACTTGCTGCTGTACCGGTGAAATAAGTCGCCGCAGTTGTACTTACAGTGGTATCACAGTTTTCCAGTCCAATAGTGAACGGAATGCGGGTAGACGCTTCAGTATCTTTCTTCAAATCAGCTACACGCACCTGACCCATCTGTACAGTTTGTTTAGTCGAGTTAGCATCAACTGCACAGGCAGCGTTAACAACGTCACCTTCAAATTTTATTGTACCACCTACAACAGTAGTAGTGGCAGCCTGTGCCATAGAAGCAGACAGTACCAGACCGAGACCCATAGCAGTTACAATAGCTTTTAAATTGAAGTTCATTTACATCATCCTTAAATTAAATTGACTACACGTGTTGTATAAATGTTTACCTAACCCATTCTGTTATCGGACTAAGGAAAAACATTTATCTTTATTGAAAAAACCCAGAAGCGTTACCAGCACGCTCTGACCGCGCTATTTATACAACCAAATAAAAAAATGAAAAGCAGAGAACTTATAGGAAAAATCCAAATCGGCATAAGAAGGAATGCCAGCCCCAGTATCAAATGATAACAAAACTAAAAAAAGAATAGATAATTCATTTGAGTGCGCAGTAAAGATGCGTAACACACCTGCTGACATTTTTAAGAATTTTCACTCAGGGAGATATGTGCCTTAGTTTATTGAATGTGCAATTAAAAAAACAACGCTATTCCTTAATCGAATTTCACTCTTGCTGGCATTCAGTCGTTGACCGGATCATTAGCCCTAGTGTTTAAATAAAAAAGAACAAGCGTTGTCAAACCACAATGAATATGAAAAAATTTAGATTTCCAGTTGTTAAACTGGATTGCAAACCAACTATTCTGTTTTTTGATAAAAGAATGAAATCAGAACACAACAGTGGGCATTTTAGTCGCTTTTATCTACGACAAACGCATCACCAGGCGGGGATTAGGCAACAGAGGAGAAAGGATGAGTATGATGCACTATGGGGATTACAGCTCAGCCTTTGGGTTATTAACAATCGCAGCTTGTTATGTTAGTGCCAGGGCTGAGCAAAAATCTGATTAAAATAAAACCCTACAATTAATGATAAAAATAGTTAATCATTTTGTAAAATTCTATTTTATTTCTACATTTCCATTTTGACATTATCTTTCGCTTAAGATAACTGATGTTTTTACTATTGCACTGAAAATAAATGGCAATTTTTTTACTAGGTATGCCATTGTAAAGCATATAGCAATAACGTCTCTCTTTAGTGGTAAGAAACAAGGAGCGCATTGTATAGTCATCTTTAACTGATTTAACTGATTTAACTGATTTAACTGATTTAACTGATTTAACTGATTTAACTGATTTAACTGAATCATTTAACAGAATGGCGTCATTTATTATTGCAGAATAGGAAAGCAAGCTCATTTTGCTGGACACAACCTCTATCGTGTCCATACCAGAAAAAGTTTTTAATACCTCATACATGTCATCGGGAACTATGGCGACGCTCTTTTTTTTACTGCGCTTATAATTTGCATCAATCCTCATCAATTCCAGCAGTGTCACACGTTTTATCGTAATAGTAATGGCTCTGCCAGTCAGCATACTATTCGCCAGCGCCTGCGCACCGAATAAAAGCATCTCGTCGTCACCAAGAATGAACCAGTCGTAGCTCATTATAATTACCCCTGTTAAATACATGCTGCCATAAATAGAGAATAGCGTGAATTTTTATCGGGAAAATGATAATGAGATAAACAGACAGGGCTTAATCTTAACGTGCTTTAACATTTAAAACATGCAACCTAAAATTACAGATATTATTACTTTAACGATAAAAAAAAGCTCATCACTTAAATACCTTTATTTTTAATGATAATTAACAACAGGTTACTGAAGCAGCTTCATGCAATTTTTCACATTCAATTGGTTCGAGAACTGTTTTTTTTAAAATTAATTATTAAATTACCATTTAAACAATTCTATTTACCGGGCAAGTATTCCTTTCAAAAAGAACGAAACTTTGCTTATGAAGTCTTTTTTAGGATAACTGTTTGCTACTCAATCCCTTTAGTTACATTGCCACGCGATATCGTATGGTCGTTACAGATATAAAAAAGCTGCACCCTAATCAGCCTGAAACAGACCTTTGAGGTGCAGCTTTATCCTGTGCTCAGGGCAGGATATTACTTACTTACTTACTTACTTACTTACTTACTTACTTACTTACTGCCTGGACGCAGTGCCGGGAACAGAATGACATCGCGGATAGTATGGCTGTTGGTGAACAGCATCACCATGCGGTCAATACCGATGCCCAGACCGGCAGTTGGCGGCAGACCATGTTCCAGCGCGGTGACATAGTCTTCGTCATAGAACATCGCTTCGTCATCACCCGCATCTTTGGCATTCACCTGCTGCAGGAAACGCTCAGCCTGATCTTCCGCATCGTTTAGCTCGGAGAAACCGTTACCGATTTCACGACCGCCAATGAAGAACTCAAAGCGATCGGTGATTTCCGGGTTCTCGTCATTGCGACGGGCCAGCGGCGAGACTTCAGCCGGATATTCGGTAATAAAGGTCGGCTGAATCAGATGCGCTTCTGCCGTCTCTTCAAAGATCTCGGTTACGACACGGCCCAGACCCCAGCTCTTCTCCACTTTGATGTGCAGGGATTGTGCAATCGCCACGGCTTTATCGAAGTCTTCCAGATCGGCCAGATCCGTTTCCGGACGGTATTTCTTGATCGCTTCACGCATGGTCAGTTTTTCAAACGGCTTGCCGAAATCAAACTCTTGCTCGCCGTAAGGCACTACGGTGCTGCCCAGCACGTCCTGCGCCAGCGTACGGAACAGGCTTTCGGTCAGCTCGATCAGATCTTTGTAATCCGCATAGGCCATATAGAGTTCCATCATGGTGAACTCAGGGTTATGACGTGGCGAAATACCTTCGTTACGGAAGTTACGGTTGATCTCGAACACGCGATCGAAGCCACCCACCACCAGACGCTTCAGATAAAGCTCTGGCGCAATACGCAGATACATGTCGATATCCAGCGCATTGTGATGAGTGATAAACGGACGCGCAGACGCGCCGCCCGGGATCACCTGCATCATCGGGGTTTCCACTTCCATAAAGTCGCGGCCCACCATGAACTGGCGAATGCCAGCCATGATCTGCGAACGAATTTTGAAGGTGTTGCGAGACTCTTCGTTGGCGATGAGATCAAGGTAACGCTGACGGTAACGGGTTTCCTGATCGGCCAGGCCGTGGAACTTGTCCGGCAACGGACGCAGGGCTTTGGTCAGCAGGCGCAGTTCAGAACAGTGAATCGACAGTTCGCCGGTTTTGGTTTTAAACAGCTTGCCGCGCGCGCCGAGGATATCGCCGAGATCCCACTTTTTGAACTGCTCATTGTAGATCCCTTCCGCCAGGTCATCACGCGAAACGTACAGCTGAATGCGGCCACCCACATCCTGCAGGGTCACGAAAGAGGCTTTACCCATGATGCGACGGGTCATCATACGGCCAGCAACACTCACTTCGATGCCGAGATCTTCAAGCTCTTCGTTGCTCTTCTCGCCATAGCTGGCGTGCAGCTGGTCAGAGAGGCTGTCACGACGGAAATCGTTAGGAAACGCCACGCCATTTGCACGCAGCACGCTCAGCTTTTCGCGACGCGTTTTCAGTTCGTTATTTAACTCAACGGCGGCATCAGCGCTCTGCGGTTGTTGTTCAGACATGTCGGTTCCTTATAACCCTGCTTTTAAACTAGCTTCAATGAATCGATCCAGATCGCCGTCCAGCACCGCCTGGGTGTTACGCGTCTCTACGCCGGTGCGCAGATCTTTGATGCGTGCATCATCGAGAACGTAAGAACGGATCTGACTTCCCCAGCCGATATCGGACTTATTGTCCTCCAGCGCCTGTTTCTCAGCATTTTTCTTCTGCATCTCAAGCTCGTACAGCTTCGCCTTCATCTGCTTCATCGCCTGATCTTTGTTCTTGTGCTGAGAACGGTCATTCTGACACTGGGTGACGGTACCGGTTGGAATATGGGTAATACGCACCGCTGATTCTGTCCGGTTAACGTGCTGACCGCCCGCACCTGACGCGCGATAGACGTCAATACGCAGATCGGCCGGGTTGATGTCGATATCAATATCGTCATCCACTTCCGGATAGATAAAGGCGGAACTGAACGAGGTGTGACGTCGGCCGCCGGAATCGAACGGGCTCTTACGCACCAGGCGATGAACGCCCGTTTCGGTGCGTAACCAGCCAAAGGCGTAGTCGCCTGATACGCGAATGGTCACAGATTTGATGCCCGCAACTTCACCTTCAGACTCTTCGATAATTTCGGTTTTGAAGCCTTTCGCTTCCGCCCAACGCAGATACATACGCATCAGCATGCTGGCCCAGTCCTGCGCTTCGGTGCCGCCCGAACCCGCCTGCAGGTCGATGTAGCAGTCGGCGCTGTCATATTCGCCAGAGAACATGCGGCGGAATTCCAGCTCGCCCAGCTTGCCCTCAAGGACATCCAGCTCAATAACGGCTTCGTTGAAGGTCTCTTCGTCTTCCGCTTCTACGGCCAGTTCAAGCAGACCCTGCACATCTTCCAGGCCCTGCGACATCTGATCCAGCGTCTGCACGATCGCTTCCAGCGAGGCGCGCTCTTTGCCCAGCGCCTGAGCACGCTCAGGTTCGTTCCAGACATCGGGCTGTTCCAGCTCGGCGTTTACTTCTTCGAGGCGTTCTTTCTTGGCATCGTAGTCAAAGATACCCCCGAAGAACGTCGCTGCGCTCACTGAGGTCCTGAATACGGTTTTTGACCGGGTTGATTTCAAACATGGCTTTAGCGTCTTTCTTATGTTCGATGGGACAGGAAAATTAACGCACAAGTTTACCCGAAACTGGCGGCAGATTGTAGCGCTGAGACAGCGGGCGGATGCCGGGGTTGCGTGAGGCGTCGCATTTATGTGACATCCTCGCGCGCAGCAGCTTAACGCCGGAGATAATCAGACTGTCGCGCATCTGCCATGGCAGGCGATGCGCGCACCCTGTCTGAATCAGTTGAGCGGCCAGATATGGTCGATGATCAGCTGCACCGAGCGATTACCGCGATACTCATTAATATCCAGCTTATAAGCCAGTTCGACCTGACGAATACTGCTGTCGGGCCAGAGCGTGGTATCGACATTAAAGGCGATACCGTCGATCAGCGGACCGCCATCCAGCGGCTCGACCATCACTTTCAGATGCCGCTCGCCCACCAGCCGCTGTTGCAGCAGCTTAAATTTGCCGTCAAACGCAGGTTCCGGGAAGGCCTGGCCCCAGGGACCCGCTTCGCGCAGCATCTCTGCGGTCTGCAGCGAAAACTCCTGCGGCTGTAACGCGCCATCAGACCAGATGATGCCCTGCAGGGCTTCGCCATCCAGCCACTCTCCGACCAGGTCGGCAAAGCGCTGACGAAACTCCTCGTAGCGTGCGGTTTCCAGTGATAAACCGGCCGCCATGGCGTGACCACCGAACTTCAGCATCAGGCCGGGATTCAGCGTGTCCAGGCGCTCCAGCGCATCGCGCAGATGCAGACCGGCAATCGAGCGGCCCGAGCCTTTCAACGTGCCGTCGCCCGCGGGCGCAAAGGCAATGACCGGACGATGGAAACGCTCTTTCAGACGAGAGGCGAGAATGCCCACCACGCCCTGATGCCATTCGGGATGATAGAAGGCCAGTCCCAGCGGCAGATCGCTCTGTTCACGCTCCAGCGCCTGACACAGCGCCAGCGCTTCACTCTGCATGCCCTGCTCTATCTCTTTGCGCGTCTGGTTCAGCGCATCCAGCTCACTGGCCAGCATGCGCGCCTGGCTAAGATCGTCGGTCATTAACAGCGCCACGCCCACCGACATATCGTCGAGGCGGCCTGCGGCGTTGAGCCGTGGCCCCAGCGCAAAGCCGAGATCGCTGGCCGCCAGTTGACGGGCATCGCGATTCGCAATTTCCAGCAGCGCCCGGATGCCTGGCCGACATTTTCCGGCCCGGATGCGGCTGAGCCCCTGCCACACCAGAATGCGGTTATTAACGTCGAGCGGCACCACATCAGCAACCGTGCCGAGCGCGACCAGATCCAGCATCTCTGCCAGATTCGGTTCAGTGCGGGTAGCGCCAAACCAGCCCTGGATACGCAGATGGGCGCGCAGCGCCAGCATCAGATAGAACGCAACGCCCACGCCCGCCAGCGCGCGTGAAGGAAAGTTGCAGTCCGGCAGATTGGGATTCACGATCGCCTCAGCGGCCGGCAGGGTTTCGCCCGGCAGGTGGTGGTCGGTAATCAGCACCGGAATACCGTGCTGATGCGCGCACTCTACACCGGCATGAGAGGAGATGCCGTTATCGACCGTCAGAATCATTGCGGCACCACGCGCGCGCGCCTGCTCAACCACTTCCGGACTGAGGCCATAACCATCTTCAAAGCGGTTAGGCACCAGATACTGCACGTTGCCGCCGCCCATGCTGCGCAGCGCCATGACCGTCAGTGCGGTACTGGTGGCACCATCGGCATCAAAGTCGCCCACTACCATAATGCGACGCCCATCCAGCAGCGCCTGATGCAGCAGTTCCACGGCGCTTTCAATCCCGCTTAAGGACTGATAGGGCAGCAGGTTTTTTGCACCGCGCTCCAGCTCCGCAGCGTCACATACGCCGCGTTGCAGATAAAGTCGTTTCAGCAGCGGCGGCAGCGTGGCCGGTAGCGCATCGTCAACCGTTACCTCACGGCGACGGAGTTCTACATCCTGTTTTACCACCGATTAACCACCACGCTTCTGATTGTCCAGCACCTGCTTCAGCTCCTGCGGCGACTGATAACCCGGTATCATCATGCCGGTGTCGGTCAGCATTGCAGGAGTGCCCTGAATGCCGAACAGCACGCCCAGTTTGTAGTGCTGAGCAATATCAATTTTGCAGCTGTCCGGCGCGGCCATCTTCGGCGCATTACCTTTCATCGCCTCGTCGAACACTTTATTACGGTCAGCGCTGCACCAGATCGCTTTCATCGCCGGTGCGATCTGACCATTCAGCCCTTCACGCGGAAACGCCAGGTAGCGCACGGTAATGCCCAGCGCATTGTAGTCCGCCATCTGCTCGTGCAGCTTGTGACAGTAGCCACAGGTGATATCGGTGAAGACCGTGATCACGTGCTGCTCTTTTGGCGCTTTGTAGACGATCATCTCCGGCACCAGCGCCTCGACTTTTTTGTCCAGCAACTGATTGGTGACGTTAACGGGCTGTTTGCCGCTGACATCATAGAGCGGGCCCTGGATCATATGTTTGCCGTCGTCTGTAACATACAGCACACCGCTTTCAGACAGCACGGTTTTAAAACCTGGCAGCGGTGACGGGCTGATCTCCGTCTGGTTCAGACCGAGCTTTTTAAGGGATTGCTGAATGGCGCTGTCATCGGCATGGGCCAGACCGGAAAAGGCGCTGGCTAACAGGGCCAGCATGGCAAAATGCTTGTTCATTTTTATCCTTATGGCCGCGAATCAGGCTCGCGGATGATGTTGTTGATGTAACTGACGCAGGCGCTCAGTAGCGACGTGCGTATAAATCTGGGTGGTGGAGAGATCGCTATGTCCCAGCAACATCTGTACGACACGCAGATCCGCGCCGTGGTTCAGCAGATGGGTCGCAAAGGCGTGGCGCATGACATGCGGCGACAATTTCTCGCTATCAATACCCGCCAGTGTGGCGTAGTGCTTAATTCGATGCCAGAAGGTCTGGCGCGTCATCTGCTGCGCCCGGTTGCTGGGAAACATTACGTCCAGCGTCTGCCCGTTGAGCAGCCACGGACGACCATGTTCCATATATTGCTCCAGCCAGTAAACCGCTTCTTCACCTAACGGGACAAGCCGCTCTTTATCCCCTTTACCGATAACCCGGACCACCCCCTGTCGCAGGCTGATGTCGCTGAGCGTCAGGCCAGTCAGTTCAGACACGCGCAGGCCGGTGGCATAGAGCACTTCCAGCATCGCTTTGTCGCGCAGCTCTAACGGGATGTTGGTATCCGGTGCCTGCAACAGCCGCTCAACCTGGGCTTCGCTAAGATCTTTGGGCAGACGCTGGGGCAGTTTTGGTGCGGACAGCAGCGCGCTGGGATCGTCCGGGCGCAGCTTTTCGCGATAAAGATACTGGAACAGGCGACGCATGGCGCTGAGCAGCCGCGCTGAGCTGGTCGCCTTGTAGCCCCCCTCCAGCCGTTCAGCCAGGAACTGCTGCAGATCCAGTGGCGTCACGCTGAGCAGCGTCAGCTGATGATGCGCCAGCCAGCCGGTCAGCGTCTGAAGATCCTGACGATAAGAGGAGAGGGTGTTCTGCGCCAGATTGCGTTCAATCCAGAGCGCATCAAGAAACTGTTCTGTCAGATCGCTGTCCTGCACGTTATCTCCGCCGTCTGGTGTAAAATCATGCTCATTATGCCTGATTCAGCAGCGCTTCTGGTACAATTGCGCCAAAGTCAGTATTTACAGAGTGTTATCTGCATGAAAATCGGTCTTTTTTACGGTTCCAGTACCTGTTACACCGAAATCGTAGCGGAGAAAATTCGCGATTTTATTGGCGAAGAGTTAGTGACGCTGCATAACGTCAAAGATGACGACCCGCACCTGATGGAGCAGTACGATTTGCTGATCATGGGCATCCCGACCTGGGATTTCGGTGAGTTGCAGGAGGACTGGGAGGCGATCTGGACGCAGCTGCCCGCGCTGAATCTGCAAAACAAGATTGTCGCGCTCTATGGCATGGGCGATCAGATTGGCTATGGCGAGTGGTTTTTAGATGCGCTTGGCATGCTGCACGATTTGCTGCAGCCAATGGGCGTGCGTTTTGTCGGCTACTGGCCGCTTGAGGGCTATGAGTTTACCAGCCCGAAACCGCTGACTGCTGATGGTTCGCAGTTTGTGGGTCTGGCGCTGGATGATGTGAATCAGTTCGAGGTCACCGACGAGCGCGTTGAGCAGTGGTGCGAGCAGGTGCTGACCGAAACCGCCGCGCTGCTCTGACTGATCAGGCGCGTTGGTTTGCAGTTGTCGAACCGATGCGCCAGCAGATGATGATTGCCTTGCCTGCTGCCGTTAATGCCGCGCCTTACTGAAACAGCAGGCGCGTAACGCCCGCCATTCGGCAGGCTGCATATTGTCCCGCATCAGCCACCAGCGCAGCGTGGCACCCTGTTCGCTCGTCGCTACCAGCAGCACGCCAATCGGCAACCAGCGCAGCGGCTGGGTTGGCCGCCAGCGTTTTCCCTGCCAGATCCAGCAATGAACGCTTTCCCGCTGCAATGTGCCGTGTCGCCGAATCAATCGCCGGTAACAACGCCAGCCCTCAGCCAGCATCAGCAGAATAACCGGCGTTTTAATCAACCAGCCGCTCACAGGCAGCGTCATCAGCATCACACCGGGAACGGCAGCCATCAGCCAGGCGCACAGACATCCGCATGCCAGGCGAGAGGGGCGCAGCTTACATTGCCACCGGGCCGCGATCATGGTTACGCTGCTGGATCAGTTTTACCATCCGCTTAAGCTCCGGATCGGCGGGTTCACCGTGGTTCATCAGCCAGTTAAACAGATCGGGATCGTCACTCTTCAACAGGGCAACAAAGACCTGCTTATCGGTGTCGTTCAGCGTGTCATACTCAAATTTGAAGAACGGCATAATCGCCACATCCAGTTCCAGCATGCCACGACGGCAGGCCCACTGAATACGTGATTTATCATTAATATCCATGCATCAATTTCCACAAGTCACAACGTGGCCGCTAGTGTAACCTGGTTTACTGTGGCTCGCAGGCACAGTGTCGCAGGCTGTGCAACCTGCCACATTTCAGAGCGCATGTTTTCAGGGGTATCACGCCTTTTGTGCGCCGTTTTCCGTAAACAGGTTGCATTGCCAGTCGGCTCTTTTAACATTGAAGACAATATTCCGGATGAACCTTCTTACACAGGATATCTCCATGCCCACTTTTACTTTACCGCCGCGCCAGCCTGCCGCGTCGTCTCGTCTGCCGTTAACCCTGATGTCACTGGATAGCTGGGCGCTGGTCTCCGTTACCGGGGCCGACAGCACCGCTTACCTGCAGGGTCAGTTAACGCTGGATGTCGCGGCGCTGGATGCTGACCACCATTCGCCCGCCGCTCACTGCGATGCCAAAGGCAAAATGTGGAGCAACCTGCGCCTGTTCCATCGCGGCGAAGGCTATGCCTATCTGATTCGCCGTGAACTGCGCGACACCCAGCTTACCGAGTTGAAGAAATACGCGGTGTTTTCGAAAGTGACGATGGCGGCTGACGACGAGTCTGTGCTGCTGGGCGTAGCCGGTTTTCAGGCGCGTGCCGCGCTGACCAATCTGTTTGATAGCCTGCCCGACAGCGAGAAACCGGTGGTACAGCAGGGCGAAACGACGCTGCTATGGTTTGCCCATCCAGCCGAGCGCTTTCTGATTGTCACTTCGCTGTCTCAGGCAGAAGCGCTGAAGCAGAAGCTCAACGATGATGCACAGTTCAATGACGGTCAGCAGTGGCTGGCGCTGGATATTGAAGCGGGAATTCCGGTGATCGATCCGGCCACCAGCGTGCAGTTTATTCCCCAGGCCACCAACCTGCAGGCGCTGGATGCCATCAGCTTTAAAAAGGGCTGCTATGCCGGTCAGGAGATGGTCGCCAGGGCGAAATATCGCGGTGCCAATAAACGCGCCCTTTACTGGCTGGCGGGTCAGGCAAGTCATCTGCCCGAAGCGAATGCCTCGCTGGAGTTACAGATGGGTGAACGCTGGCGTCGCACCGGCAGCGTGCTGGCTGCAGTGCAGTTAGATGATGGCGTCAGCTGGATTCAGGTGGTGCTGAATAACGATCTGGAGCCGGATAGCGTGCTGCGGGTTGAAGGTGATGAAGGCGGCCATCTGACCATTCAGCCGCTGCCCTACTCACTGGATGAGAACTGATTCCACCGAATGGCCCTTCCGTTAAGGGAAGGGCCAGTGCTGCAATTCAGATCAACGCACATACAAGTAGATGGCGCAGAAGTGGCAGAGACTGCCGCCCAGCACGAATAAGTGCCAGATGGCATGGTTATAGGGAATGCGGCGCGCCACGTAGAAGATCACGCCCAGCGAATAGATAATTCCGCCTGCGGCCAGCAGCCAGATGCAGCCCGCTGGCAGGATCATCGCCAGCTGATAAACAACAATCAGCGACAGCCACCCCATACAGAGATAGGTCACCAGCGACAGCGCTTTGAAGCGATGCGCAATTGTGAGCTTGAACAGAATACCGGCCAGCGCCAGACCCCAGATCACCGCCATTAATCCATACGCCAGCGGCGTTCTTAACCCGACCAGCAGAAACGGCGTATAGGTGCCGGCAATCAGCAGATAGATGGCGCAGTGATCCAGCTTTTTCAGCCAGGGTCTGGCCGGTCCATCCGGCACCGCATGATAGAGTGTCGAGGCCAGAAACAGCAGGATCATGCTGCCGCCATAGAGGCTGTAGCTGGCAAAGGTCAGGGCGTCCGCCTGATGTTCGATGGCCTGATAGAGCATCAGCACCAGTCCGACGATGCCGAACAGACAGCCCAGACCATGACTGATACTGTTGGCAATTTCTTCGCCGAACCACTCGTCTGCGGCGTGTCGTTGTTTTTGAGAAAGTGTGGAGGTCATAAGTGTGTCCTGAACAGCGTAATCGCAGTGATAATATTCTCCAGACGGGATGATAACGATTTCAGTGTACACCTGTACGCTAAAATTATCTGATGAATTTCACTATCCGTTAAACCGGTTGCTGAATCTGGTAAACTGACTGCCGGTCAACTGTTCAATGAGTCATCCATGTTTTCGCATCGCGATCTTGCCCGCCTTAACGATCTGGAAATGCAGGTCTATCAGTTCATCATTAAGCACCGCGAAGGCGTCAGCTACATGACGATCCGCGAGCTGGCTGCGCAGGCTGGTGTCTCCACCACCACCGTGCTGCGCTTCTGCCGCAAGATGGACTGCGAAGGCTGGTCGGAATTTCGTATCCGCCTGCGCTTAAGCGAACAACAGAGCGCGCCGCTGCTCAACACGGCGGGCGTCAGCGAAATGCTGAGCTTTTTTAAGAGCATTAATAACCCGGAATTTGAACAACTCATTGCCCAGGCAGCGCAGAAGATTAATCAGGCGGAGCGAATTTTCTTTATTGGCGTCGGCACCTCCGGCAGCCTGGCAAAATATGGCGCGCGTTTTTTCTCAAACCTCGGTAAATTCAGCCATGCGATTGACGATCCCTATTATCCGGTTGCACCCGATCTCTATGAAAATGCTATTGCCATTATTTTATCGGTCTCAGGCGAAACCGAAGAGATCCTGCGCATTGCCAGCCAGTTTAGTCTGAATAAGTGCAAAATCATCGCGATAACCAATACGGAAAGCTGTTCGCTGGCGAAAATTGGTGATTTCAACCTCTGCTATCACGTGCCGATTATCCGCATGGCGGACAATACCGATATTACGACGCAGGTGCCAGTGACCTATATTATTGAAGCTATAGGCCGCCAGCTGGGGAAATAAAACAGCCTGTTTTTCAGATGTAACAAACGCCATTTTTTGCGCGATGTTATATCGTGACTTTCATTATTTCCTTGCTACACTCAGCCCAATTTCAATATCCGCAATGGGGTGAAGCATGAGTGCAGAATTGCAGTTACCAAAAGGTTTTCTTTGGGGCGGCGCAGTGGCCGCGCATCAGGTTGAAGGCGGCTGGGATCAGGGCGGCAAAGGCGTCAGTATTGCTGACGTGCTGACCGGCGGTTCGCATGGCGTTGACCGGGTGATCACCGACGGCGTGCAGCCGGGCCATTTCTATCCGAACCATAAAGGCGTGGAGTTTTACTCCCACTACAAACAGGATGTCGCGCTGTTTGCCGAGATGGGCTTCAAATGCTTCCGTACCTCCATTGCCTGGACCCGCATCTTCCCCAACGGAGATGAACAACAGCCCAACGAAGCGGGCCTGCAATTCTATGACGATCTGTTTGATGAACTGCTGAAGTATGGCATTGAACCGGTCATCACCCTTTCGCACTTCGAAATGCCCTATCACCTGGTCAAAGAGTATGGCGGCTGGCATAACCGTAAAGTGGTCGACTTCTTTGTTCGTTTCAGCGAAGTGGTGATGAATCGCTATAAGAATAAAGTGAAATACTGGATGACCTTTAACGAGATCAACAACCAGCGTAACTGGCAGTATCCGCTGTTTGGTTACTGCTGTTCAGGCGTGATCTTCACCAAACACGAGAAGCCTGAACAGGCGATGTATCAGGTGATGCACCACCAGTTTGTTGCCAGCGCCAGAGTGGTCAAACTCGGCCACGATATCAATCCAGACTTTCAGATTGGCTGCATGATCGCCATGGTCCCGATTTATCCGTTCTCCTGCCACCCGGACGATGTGGTACTGGCGCAGGAGTCGATGCATCAGCGCTATGTGTTCAGTGATGTGCAGATGCGCGGTTACTATCCGGCGTACACCCTGAAAGAGTGGGCGCGCAAAGGGTATGACATCCAGATGGAAGCGGACGATGCCGAAACCCTGCGTCAGGGTTGCGCCGACTATGTCGGTTTCAGCTACTACATGAGCAACGCCGTGAAGACCGATGCCAGCGGTGTTGACGACCCGATCACCAGCTTTGAAGGTGTGGTAAAAAACCCGCATGTGAAAGCATCAGACTGGGGCTGGCAGATCGATCCGGTTGGCCTGCGCTATGCCATGAACGAGATGTACGAACGTTACCAGAAGCCGCTGTTCATTGTAGAGAACGGCTTTGGTGCTATCGATAAGCCCAATGCCGACGGGCTGATTGAAGATGATTACCGCATCGACTATCTGCGTGCACACATCGAAGAGATGAAGAAAGCGGTGGCATATGATGGTGTGGATTTAATGGGCTATACGCCGTGGGGCTGCCTGGATTGCGTTTCGTTCACTACCGGTCAGTACGACAAGCGTTACGGCTTTATTCATGTGAATAAAAACGATGATGGCAGCGGTGATTTTTCTCGTGCGAAGAAGAAGAGCTTTAGCTGGTATCAGCAGGTTATCGCCAGCAACGGCGAAAACCTCTGATTTAATACCTCGCCGCATCAGCAGCGGCGATTAACGCCCACCGGCAGCATCAATGATGCTGCCGGTGACGTAAGAGGCCGCGTCGCTGGCCAGCCAGACGATCGCTTGCGCCACCTCTTCTGCCTCACCGCCACGTCCCATCGGGATCACGCTGGCAAGCCTGTCTACCCTGCCTGGCTCGCCGCCATCGGCATGCATCTCTGTATAGATGAATCCCGGACGTACGCCGTTGACACGAATCCCCTGCTGCGCCACTTCCAGCGACAAGCCTTTCGTCAGCGTGTCCATCGCCCCTTTTGAGGCGGCGTAATCGACATATTCACCAGGCGCACCGGTACGCGACGCGGCCGACGAGACATTGACGATCGCACCGCCCTGACCGCCGTGATGGGTGCCCATCCGCTTCACCGCCTCACGACAGCAGAGAAAGCTCCCGATAACGTTGGTGGCAAAGACCTTATGCAGACGCGCCGCATCCAGCTGCTCTGTATGGCACTGCTGAAAAAGAATCCCGGCGTTGTTCACCAGCAACGCCAGCGGCACAGGCTGCTGGTCGAGTTGCGCAAACATCGCCATCACCTGGGCTTCATCACTGATATCCGCCTGAACCGCAAAGGCCTCGCCGCCCTGCTGCTGGATCTGCGCCACCAGCTGTTGCGCTTCGTCCTCGCGCTGACGATAGTTCACCGCAACCCGATAACCCCGCGCGGCCAGTAACAGCGACGTGGCCCGTCCGATACCGCGGCTGCCCCCCGTAACCAGTGCCATTTTCATGCTGATTCTCCAGAAAAAAGGGCCGAAAAATCGGCCCCTGATAGTTAATACTTACCTGCGGTGAGCTTACTGATAGTCGCTCATCGGCACGCAGGAGCAGAACAGATTACGGTCGCCAAATACATCATCCAGACGTTTCACCGTCGGCCAGTATTTGTTGTGGCTGCCCGCCGGGAAAACCGCCAGTTCTCGGCTGTAAGGATGTGACCACTCGCTGACGATTTCCAGCTGAGTATGCGGCGCATTCACCAGTGGATTATCGTTCAGCGGCCATTCTCCTGCCGTAACCCGGTCAATCTCCATGCGGATCGCCAGCATTGCGTCGATAAAGCGATCCAGTTCGATTTTACTCTCAGACTCGGTCGGCTCCACCATGAGCGTGCCTGCCACAGGGAAAGACATAGTCGGTGCATGGAAGCCATAATCGATCAGGCGCTTAGCGATATCCAGTTCACTGATACCGGTCTGCTCTTTCAGCGGGCGGATGTCGAGAATACATTCATGCGCCACGCGCCCGTCACGGCCGGTGTAGAGCACCGGATAAGCAGACTGCAGGCGGCTGGCAATATAGTTGGCATTCAGAATCGCCACCGAACTGGCCTGCTTCAGCCCTTCCGCGCCCATCATGCGAATGTACATCCAGCTGATCGGCAGAATAGAGGCGCTGCCAAACGGCGCTGCGGAGACCGCGCCCTGCTGCGTCAGCACACCGTCGATCTGCACCACGCTGTGTCCCGGAACAAACGGTGCCAGGTGCGCTTTGACGCCGATCGGTCCCATACCCGGGCCGCCACCGCCGTGCGGTATGCAGAAGGTCTTGTGCAGGTTGAGGTGCGAAACATCCGCGCCAATATAGCCCGGCGTGGTGATGCCGACCTGCGCATTCATGTTCGCGCCATCCAGATACACCTGACCGCCATACTGATGCACAATCTGGCACACCTCACGGATGGTCTCTTCATAGACACCGTGGGTGGAGGGATACGTCACCATGATGCAGGAGAGCTTGTCGCCCGCCTGCGCCGCTTTTTCCCGCAGGTCGCCAAGGTCAATGTTGCCCTGTTTATCGCAGGCCACGACCACCACATCCATGCCCGCCATCTGGGCGGAAGCCGGGTTAGTGCCATGCGCCGAGCTGGGAATCAGGCAGAGATGACGATCGCCCTCGCCGCGGCTTTCGTGATAGCGGCGGATCGCCAGCAGCCCGGCATATTCACCCTGCGCGCCGGAGTTCGGCTGCATACAGAGTGCATCATAGCCGGTGAGCTGCACCAGCCACTGTGAAAGCTGGCCGATCATCTGCAGATAGCCGGTCGCCTGTTCCGCCGGGCAGAACGGATGCAGCTCCGCAAATTCCGGCCAGGTGATCGGGATCATCTCGGCGGCGGCATTCAGCTTCATCGTGCAGGAGCCGAGTGGGATCATCGCCTGATTCAGCGCCAGATCCTTTTTCTCCAGGCTGTGCATGTAACGCATCATCTCGGTTTCGCTGTGATGACGGTTGAACACCGGATGGGCCAGGATTTCGCTGTGGCGTTGCAGGCCAGCCGGAATCGCGTGGCTTTCGCTGGCGACTTCGCTGTCGAGCTTTTCCAGATCCAGGCCATGTTCATCACCCAGCAGAATAGCGAACAGCGCCAGAATATCGTCGCGGCAGGTGGTTTCATCCAGCGTGATGCCGACGGCGTTATGGATGTCGCTGCGCAGGTTAACGCCAAAGCTCAGGGCGCGGTTCAGCACGGCGGCTTTATCCGCCACTTCCACCGTCAGCGTATCGAACCAGTGCTGATGGCGTAGCTTCAGGCCGCCCTGCTGCAGTCCGGCTGCCAGAATATTCGTGAAGCGGTGAATGCGTGAGGCAATACGTTTCAGACCGGTTGGGCCGTGGAACACCGCATAGAGACCGGCGATGTTGGCCAGCAGCACCTGAGAGGTACAGATGTTGGAGTTGGCCTTTTCGCGGCGGATATGTTGTTCACGGGTTTGCATCGCCATACGCAGCGCCGTATTGCCCGCGGCATCACGTGACACACCAATGATGCGGCCTGGCATGGAACGTTTATGCTCGTCGCGGCTGGCGAAGAAGGCCGCGTGCGGGCCGCCATAACCCATCGGCACGCCGAAACGCTGAGCGGAACCAAAGACGATGTCTGCGCCCTGTTTGCCTGGCGCTTCCAGTAACACCAGCGACATAAAGTCTGCCGCCACGCTGACCACCACTTTGCGGGCTTTCAGTCCGGTAATCAATGCGCTGTAATCGTGCGCTTCGCCAGTGGTGCCCACCTGTTGCAGCAGCACACCAAACAGGTCGTCGTGATCGGATGCCTTGTCGGCGCTGTCGATGATCAGTTCGAAGCCGAACGTCTCCGCACGGGTACGGACCACATCCAGCGTCTGCGGATGAATATCGTCGGCAATGAAGAATTTATTGGCGTTTTTGAGCTTACTGACGCGCTTTGCCATCGCCATCGCTTCAGCGGCGGCAGTGGCTTCATCCAGCAGTGACGCGGAGGCGATATCCATGCCGGTGAGGTCCAGCGTCAGCTGCTGGAAGTTCAGCAGCGCTTCCAGACGGCCCTGCGAGACCTCTGGCTGATATGGGGTATAGGCGGTGTACCAGCCCGGATTCTCCAGCATATTACGCAGGATGACCGGTGGGGTGATGACCGCGCTGTATCCCATACCGATCCAGGATTTGTACCGCAGATTCTGGCTGGCAATGGCTTTCAGTTCGGCCAGCGCCTGCTGTTCCGTAGCGGCTTCGCCCACCGCGGGCGGGCCTGGCAGCTGAATGTCTGCCGGCACAATCGTGCTGATTAACGCGTCCAGCGAACGGGCACCAATCGCGTCAAGCATCTGTGCCTGCTGCTCAGGCGAAGGACCAATATGGCGCTCAATGAATGCACCGTTGTGTTCAAGCTGGCTGAGAGTCTGGGTCATTAGCAGTAAATCCTGAATCGGGCTGGGGGAACCGGAGAGCAAACAGAAATCTGCGGCCTCTGCACGAGGCCGCCTGACGACTACTCGTCGATGGAGGCTTTATAAGCATCCGCATCCAGCAGCGTGTCGATTTCAGACGCGTCGCTGGCTTTGATTTTAAATAACCAGCCGCCGTCATAAGGCTCGCTGTTAACCTGCTCCGGTGAGTCGGTCAGTGCTTCGTTGACCGCCACAATCTCACCGCTGATCGGCGCATAGATGTCTGAGGCCGCTTTAACAGATTCCGCCACCGCGCACTCTTCACCGGCAGCAAACGTCGCGCCCACTTCAGGCAGATCAACAAATACCATGTCGCCCAGTAACTCCTGCGCATGTTCCGTAATCCCCACCGTGTAGCTGCCATCGGCTTCTTTGCGCACCCATTCGTGGCTGTCGCGGTACTTCAACGTATTCGGCACATTGCTCATTGGCCATTTCTCCTGAATAAAATTTACTGGGCGACCGGTTTACCGGCGCGGACAAAAACGGGACGGGTAACCTGAACCGGCATCTGGCGGTTACGAATCTCAACGATGGCAGTGCTGCCGACGGAGGCCGGAACACGCGCAAGGGCGATGCTGCAACCCAGCGTTGGTGAGAAAGAACCACTGGTAATAATGCCTTCCAGCAACTGCCCCTGGTCATCGGTGAAGCGTACCGGCTGGCCGTTACGCAGCACCCCTTTTTCTGTGAGGATCAGCCCCACCAGTTTTTCGGTGCCACGTTCACGCTGCAGTTCCAGCGCTTCCCGGCCGATGAAATTGCGATCGGCGGGTTCCCGGCAGACGGTCCAGCCCATGTTGGCGGCCAGCGGTGAAACGCCTTCATCCATCTCCTGACCATAAAGATTCATGCCCGCCTCCAGACGCAGCGTATCGCGTGCGCCAAGGCCAGCCGGTTTTACACCAGCGGCCAGCAGACGCTGCCAGAAATCGGCCGCTTCTTCAGCGGGCATCGCAATTTCATAGCCCGCTTCGCCGGTGTAGCCGGTCGTAGCGATAAACAGGTCACCTGACTGCACACCGAAAAACGGCCTCATGCCTGCGACGGCCTGACGCTGCTCTTCGCTGAAAAGGGTCTGTGCTTTCTGCTGCGCCTGCGGCCCCTGCACGGCAATCAGCGCCAGGTCATCACGTTCGGTGAGCGTAATGCCATAGCCCTCTGCGTGCTGGGTGATCCAGGCGAGGTCCTTTTCACGGGTGGCGGAGTTCACCACCAGCCTGAAGAACGTTTCGCTCATAAAGTAAACAATCAAATCATCAATGACGCCACCTGAAGCATTCAGCATGCCGGTGTAGAGCGCTTTACCCGGCTGCGTCAGTTTTGCCACATCATTTGCCAGCAGGTAGCGCAGGAATTCGCGGGTACGCGGACCTGTCAGGTCAACAATGGTCATGTGAGAGACATCAAACATACCGGCGTCGGTGCGTACCAGATGATGTTCATCCATCTGGGAGCCATAGTGCAGCGGCATCATCCAGCCATGAAAATCCACCATGCGGGCACCGCAGGCCTGATGCTGTTCAAACAGAGGTGTTTGCTGAGTCATAACCATCCTGTGCAGAAGCGGTTGAGTGCAAAAGTGCGTCGGAATTCAGTGCCGACGCAAACGTTCTCTTATGGCTGACGTTACCACCGAATCTGACGATTAACCATAAGCAAAACGGGGTCGAAAGCAGATGCACAGCCTAACCAGAAACGACCTGCCACAGGATAAAAAACTGCAATTTTGTGATTAATCGCGCAATAAATGCAGGGCTTTTAAATATACGCAGCAAATTTATGCGGGATGGCATTCAGGATGTTAAAAAAATTCCGTACGCTGCCAGGAGATGAATGAGAAAAAGTAATGCGAATTCAGTCGCAAAATTAGAATAAATCAAATGAAGTTCGCTGATGGTGCAGCGTTGCCTTTTGGTAGTGCAGAAGCGTTCAGATATAAAAAAAGCCAGCAGACGCTGGCTTATCAGAAGGCACGGATTTAGCGTAGCCAGGCGGGCAAATCATTCAGGCCCATCGCCTGCTTCAGCATTACCGGTTTGACACCCGGCAGGCGATCCGCCAGCTTCAGGCCGACGTCGCGCAGCAGTTTTTTCGCCGGATTGTTACCAGCGAACATTTCACGGAAGCCCTGCATTCCCGCCAGCATCATCGCGGCACTGTGCTTACGGCTGCGCTCGTAGCGACGCAGATAAAGGTGCTGACCAATGTCTTTTCCCTGCTGATGCAGACGGCGAATTTCACCAATCAGTTCGGCGGCATCCATAAAGCCAAGGTTAACGCCCTGACCCGCCAGTGGATGAATGGTGTGGGCCGCATCGCCCACCAGTGCCAGACGGTGTGCCGCAAAGTTGCGGGCATAGCGCGCCACCAGCGGGAACGACTTACGCTCGCTCTCCAGCTGGCACAGGCCGAGGCGCATATCAAACGCCACCGAGAGCTGCTGATTGAACAGCGCGTCTGGCATGGTTTCCAGACGACTCGCTTCCTGCGGCGAGAGCGACCAGACGATGGAGCTCAGATGGGGATCCTGCATCGGCAGGAAAGCCAGAATGCCGTCGCCGTGGAACACCTGGCGCGCCACCGCGTCGTGCGGCTTCTCAGTGCGGACGTTAGCCACTAACGCATGGTGCTCGTAATCCCAGAAGGTCAGCGGAATATCGGCTTTATTACGCAGCCAGGAGTTAGCCCCGTCAGCGGCAATCATCAATCGCGCGCTTAACATGCTGCCATCCTGCAGAGTAATAAAGGCTTCGTTGTCGCCAAATGCCACCTGCTGTAACTGCGAGGGTGCCATCAGCGTTACGTCACTACAGGCGCTGGCGCGTTGCCAGAGCGCGTGATGAATCACCGGGTTTTCGATGATATGGCCCAGATGCGACAGGCCCTGCTGCTGACCATCAAAGGCGATGGTACCGAAACTGTCCTTATCCCACACTTCCATGCCGTGATACGCGCGGCCGCGCAGCGAGAGAATGGTCGACCAGACATCCAGCTTCTGTAACAGCCGTTCGCTGGCAGCGTTGATGGCTGACACGCGAATGGACGGAGACGCACTCAGCGCCAGCGGTGGCTCCAGCGATTTTTCCAGCACGGCGATGCGCAGTCCGCTGCCCTGCAAGCCGCAGGCCACCGCCAGCCCCACCATACCGCCACCGGCAATCACCACATCAAAAGTTTGCATCTGAGCCTCTTTATTAACGCTTAACCCAGCCAAGCGTACGCTCAGCCAGTTGATTTCGTAGCCACGGCAGATGATCCATCGCCAGCAGACCCAGGTTGCGACCGGCCACCATCGGGCCATAGCGATTCGCAAAGACACGAACCAGCCCGTCGGTAATACCGATGGTCGCGGCGCGGTCGGGCTGACGACGCTGCTGGTAATGGTTCAGCACCGCATAGCTGCCGGGGTCCTGCTGCTGGCGATGGGCGGCGGCCAGAGTTTCAGCCAGCGACATCACATCCCGCAGGCCAAGATTGAAGCCCTGACCAGCAATCGGATGCAGCGTCTGCGCTGCATTGCCCACCACCGCCACGCGGTGGGTCACGGGCGAGATCGCCCGGTGGAGTGCCAGCGGGTAGTATTCACGCTGACCGGTGTGGGTGAATTTGCCCAGGCGCCAGCCAAAGGCTCGCTGCAAGTGGCTCAGGAATTCAGCCTCGCTCCACTCCTGAATCCTTTGACGCTCCGACAGCGGATGACACCAGACCAGCGACAGACGGTTGCCAGACATCGGCAGCAACGCCAGCGGGCCATGTTCGGTGAAACGTTCGAACGCGCGGCCATGATGAGGCAACGCAGTGGTGACATTGGCAATCACAGCGAGCTGCTGATAGTCGTCCCGTTGCCACTGAATACCGCATGAGGCGGCCAGCGCAGAGCGCGTACCATCCGCCGTCACCAGCAGTTTGCCGCTGAGTTGCTCGCCACTGTCCAGCGATACCTCTACCTGCTGCTCGCTGCGTTGGGCATGCGTGACGCGCGCCGGACAGCGCAGCGTCACGCCTGGCGCTTTTTTCAGTTCAGCAAACAGCCGCTGACCGACGTCAAACAGTTCGACCACCTGTCCCAGCGCCGGAATCGCGTAATCCGCCGCTGCCAGCGATACAAAGCCAGCGTGCCCGCGGTCGGAAACATGGATGTCGGTAATCGGGGTGGCACAGCTGGCGATGCGCTGCCACAGATTGATGTCCGCCAGCTGCTGGCAGGTGCCGGCAGAGAGCGCAATCGCGCGGCCATCGAAACCGGGATGCGCCCGACTGCCCGGCTCACTGCTTTCAATCAGCGTCACCGGCAGTGTGCCCTGGGTAAGATGGGAGATCACCAGCGCCAGCGTCGCCCCGGTCATGCCGCCTCCGGCAATCAGAATCGTCATGCCTGTTTTGCCGCCGCCATCAATGCTTCAATCTCATCGGCCTCTTTTACGACGCTGTCAGTGAGATTTTCAATGCCATTTTCAGTGATCACAATGTCATCTTCGATTCGGATACCGATGCCGCGATACTGTGCGGGCACGTCCGCATCCGGCCCGATATAAAGACCCGGCTCGACAGTTAACACCATGCCCGGCTCCAGAATCCGGTCGCGGCTGGGAGTCCCATAGTGACCAACATCGTGCACATCCAGCCCCAGCCAGTGCCCCAGGCCATGCATGTAAAACTGGCGATGCGCTTCTTCAGCGATCAGGGTGTCAACGTCGCCTTCAAGAATGCCCAGCTCAACCAGACCGGTAATCATGATGCGCACCACTTCATCATTCACTTCACGAATGCTGATGCCAGGCCGGAACAGCTCAAGCGATCGCTTCAGCGAAGCCAGCACGATGTCGTAAATCGCGCGCTGCGCCGGGCTGAATTTGCCGTTAACCGGGAAGGTGCGGGTGATATCGCCAGCGTAGCCGTAGAATTCACAGCCTGCATCGATCAGGACCAAATCGCCGTCACGCATTTCACTTTCGTTTTCGGTGTAGTGCAGAATGCAGCCGTTCTCACCGGCACCCACGATGGTGTTGTAGGAGGGATAACGCGCGCCGTGGCGGGTGAATTCGTGATGAATTTCCCCTTCAAGCTGGTACTCAAACATGCCGGGCTGACAGATTTGCATGGCACGGGTATGCGCCAGTGCGCTGATTTCGCCGGCGCGACGTAACAGCGCAATCTCCTCTGCATCTTTGAACAGGCGCATCTCATGCACCCATGGACGCCAGTCAGTAACGGTGGCCGGCGCGCTGAGATTCTGGCGGAAACCGCGACGCAGCTTGTCCAGCGCGCTGAACACCAGCGTATCCGCATGGGCATATTCGCCCTGCGCATGGTAAATGACGTCAAGGCCATTCAGCAGCAGGTGGAGTTGTTCACCGATATCACTCCAGGGTAAGGCACGATCGACGCCCAGTTTTTCGGGAGCCGCCTCCTGGCCCAGCCGACGGCCAGACCAGACTTCTGCTGCCGGGTCACGCACGCGGTTAAACAGCACGCTGTGATTATGATTTTCGTCGCTTTTAATCAGCACTAACAGCGCCTGCGGCTCGTTAAAGCCGGTGAAATAGCTAAAGTCGCTGCTCTGGCGGAACGGGTATTCCGTGTCATTACTGCGCGTCACTTCGGGCGCAGCAAAAATCAGCGCTGCGCTGCCAGGCACCATCTTTGCCAGCAGCGCCTGACGACGCTGCAGGTATCGTTCCAGTGAAATCATCTCTGCACTCCCTGTAAACTGACCGGTTAAACGCGTTGACCTGAAATTAGTGTAGCGTCGGTTTTTGCACTTCTGGCGCGGTGGGCTGGGGACGGGTAAACGTATCGTGGCACAGCAGTGCGGCGACACGTACATACTCAATCACCTCTTCCAGCGACTGCTCCAGCTCCTCCTGGTCGTCATCTTCTTCGTAACCAAGCTGGGCGATAGTGCGCAAATCATCGATTGCTTCGCCGGTTTCGCCGGTGACCTTATCCAGTTTAGGCTGTGTTACGCCCAAGCCGAGCAGAAAATGGTTAACCCAGCCAGCCAGTGCATCTGCGCGGTCAAAGACAGTGATGTCATCGTCAGCAGGCAGCATCAGCTGAAACAGAAAGCCGTCATCTTCCAGCGTGGTCGCCGTGTGCTCATGCAGCGCCGCCAGCGGCACGGCAAGAGTGTGTGAAAACGCCATGCCTTCGTTAGCCAGATCGTGTACCAGCGTCTTCCAGCTGGTGTCCTGGTTACCGCCACAGAGGATCCCGCTCAGCAGGCCGTGCATTTCTGCGGGCGTCATGCCAACACCCTGCTGGGAGAGCACTGCCGCGAGCGCGTTGTAATCGGGGGTTGCGTTCTGTAAGGACATAAGTTTTCATCGTCGTTGGCAGAATAAGTTCGTGTTATGCTACCACTAGCTGCCTCAAGGTTTCCAGAAAAGGGGTTGTATCTTATTTCGTGGGTCTATATAGTTGCCCGCCTCCCAAGCCATTGACTGCTAAGGGAGTTGCGAGCGAAGTAATCAGTCAGGAAGGTGGCATGTCTGCACAACCGGTAGATTTACAAATTTTTGGTCGTTCGTTGAGAGTGAATTGTCCGCCAGAGCAGCAAGATGCGCTCAATAGCGCGGCTGAAGATCTCAATCAACGGTTGCAAGATCTAAAAGTTCGCACTAGAGTCACAAATACAGAACAACTGGTGTTCATCGCCGCGTTAAACGTCTGCCACGAACTGGCGCAAGAGAAAGTGAAAACGCGCGATTATGCTGCTAATATGGAACAGCGTATCCGTATGTTGCAGCAGACGATAGAACAGGCACTGGTTGAGCAAGGTCGCATCTCTGAGCGTGAAGGTGCGAAGTTCGAATAAAACTTCATGGTTGCTACCATTCAGTACGGCAACGGCGAGGTAAATTTTCTCTGAGATGTTTGCAAGTGGGCCAGTCCCCTGAGCCGATATTTCGAAAAAACAGAATGTGACGCTCTGTAACCTGTGTGCATGCTCGGTTCGTCCGAGAAGCCTGATGGTTATGACGGCATGTTCACCTTGAACCAAGGGTTCAAGGGTTACAGCCTACGGCGGCATCTCGGAGATCTCCCTTTCTGCAGTCCTGCTTTTTTCCCCAGATCGACATGTTATAGTCGCTGCACAGCGGCTTATCCGGCGGGGAAATCATGTCTGAACCTTCCATGTCATCACCTTCAATGTTGCAGCGTCAGGAAATTCGTCAGCAGGTGCGCCATCTGCGTCGTGCAATGACGGATGATCAGCAGGCTAAGGCGGCCGAACAGCTCGCTGATCTCGCCCTTAACTACGCCCCCCTCTCAGCCGCACGCAATATTGCCCTGTTTTTATCCGTTGATGGTGAGCTGAATACCCGTCCGCTGATTGCCCGGCTCTGGCATCTGAAGAAAGCCGTCTATCTGCCGGTTTTACACCCCTTCTCCCCCGGTAATTTACTGTTTCTGCGCTACTCGCCCGATACGCCACTGCTTCCGAATAAACTGCGCATTCCCGAACCGCCGCTCGATATCCGGCAGTTGATCACCCTTGATCAATTGGATCTGATGATGGTGCCGCTGGTGGCCTTTGATCAGCATGGGCAACGGCTGGGGATGGGCGGCGGCTTCTATGACCGCACGCTGCAGAACTGGCGGCAGCACGGTTTTTTGCCCGTCGGTCTGGCACACGATTGTCAGCAGGTGGATAGCCTGCCGGTTGCAGAATGGGATGTGCCGTTGCCAGCGGTGATGACGCCGTCAAAGCTCTGGCAGTGGGAGTAGAATTGTTAAGAAACGTGCGCAGTGAAGCGCCTGAGATGACTGGCAATTCTGTCCTGTCAGCGGTGAGATCGAGCCAGCGCAGGAAACACGGTCAGATTGAAAAGACGCTAAGGCCAGCCCGTGACATGCTCGGCCCGCGCGATTACGCACCTCATCCCTGAGGTGCGCCCATAAACGGGCCAACGCGTGGCGTTGTTCAAAAACGCTCCCGGCGTTTTTAGTACGCACCTCATCCCTGAGGCGCGCCCATAAACGGGCCAACGCGTGGCGTTGTTCAAAAACGCTCCCGGCGTTTTTAGTACGCACCTCATCCCTGAGGTGCGCCCGTAAACGGGCCAACGCGTGGCATTGTTCAAAAACGCTCCCGGCGTTTTTAGTACGCACCTCATCCCTGAGGTGCACCCGTAAACGGGCCAACGCGTGGCGTTGTTCAAAAACGCTCCCGGCGTTTTTAGTACGCACCTCATCCCTGAGGTGCGCCCGTTGCCGGGCCAACGCGTGGCGTTGTTCAAAAACGCTCCCGGCGTTTTTTTCCGGGCGGCGGGACGCTTTCCTCTTCTGATCGTGTTCCCAGCGTATTGAATTAATGTGTTGCGGTCAGATTTATCAGATTCAGGTTTCTCAATAGCCTGTAGCGTCACTAAACGCTACAGGCTGTAAAAATCCCCTTAGTAAAGCAGACGCGCGCGGATAGTACCCGGAATCGCCTTCATCAGCTGCAGCGCGTTCTCTGCCACTTCCGGCTCTGCATCAATGTCGATAACCACATATCCCATAAACGGCGAGGTTTGCAGATACTGCGCGGCGATGTTGATGCCCTGCTCTGCGAAAATCTGGTTGATGGCCGTCAGCACGCCGGGACGGTTTTCATGGATGTGCAGCAGGCGACTGGCGCTGATACCGTGAATCGGCAGAGATACTTCCGGGAAGTTAACAGCCGAGAGAGTCGAGCCGTTATCGGAGTATTTCGCCAGCTTGCCCGCGACTTCAATCCCGATGTTCTCCTGCGCTTCTTCTGTCGATCCGCCAATGTGCGGTGTCAGGATCACGTTGTCGAACTCACTCAATGGAGAGATAAACGGCTCGCTGTTTGTGGCCGGCTCGGTCGGGAAGACGTCGATGGCTGCGCCACCCACATGCTTGCTGGCCAGGGCATCACACAGCGCCGGAATATCCACGACGGTGCCGCGTGAGGCGTTAATCAGCAGCGCACCGGGTTTCATCTGCGCCAGCTGCTCTGCACCAATCATATCCTGCGTAGAGGCGGTTTCCGGCACGTGCAGGCTGACAACGTCGCTCATGTTGAGCAAATCCGCCAGATGGCGTACCTGCGTGGCATTACCCAGCGGCAGCTTGTTTTCAATGTCATAGAAGAAAACATGCATGCCCAGACTTTCTGCCAGCACGCCCAGCTGCATACCGATATGGCCGTAACCGATGATTCCCAGCTTTTTGCCACGCGCTTCAAATGAGCCTTTGGCAATCTTATTCCAGATGCCACGGTGTGCTTTTGCGTTTGCTTCCGGGATGCCACGCAGCATCAGCAGCATCTCACCAATGACCAGCTCCGCCACCGAGCGGGTATTCGAGAAAGGCGCATTGAACACCGGGATACCCCGGCTCGCTGCCGCCTGCAGATCAACCTGGTTAGTGCCGATACAGAAACAGCCCACGGCGACCAGCTTTTCAGCCGCCGCAAAAATCTCTTCAGTAAGCTGGGAGCGGGAACGGATACCAATGAAGTGCGCATCGCGGATCGATGCTTTTAACGCGTCGGAGTCCAGTGCGCCCTTGTGGAATTCGATGTTGGTATAGCCTGCAGCCCGCAGGTTTTCCAGCGCGCTCTGATGGACACCTTCCACCAGCAGGAACTTAATCTTATCTTTTTCCAGTGATACCTTTGCCATTTCCCGATCCTATTCAGCATTCAATGAGGACTACCATAAGCCAGCCTTCTGTCAAAATATCAAAAAAATCGCGTCCGGCAATACAAACGATTGCCCGCCAGCCAGCATGGCAATGGCTGGCAACAGCACATTGCCGGACAAAATCATGAGGTCAGCGATGAAGAGAGAACGAACCTACTGTCGATGACGGTTATGTGACATAAGTCACCAAATTTCACCGACGTGAGAAAAGATGATTTGCAGGCAGAAATAACCGGCGCCTTTACAGCGCCAGACAGATCATTTTTTAATGGTTTTCACGCCATCAGGACCGCCAATCAAGGCGATATCGGCACCGCGTGCGGCAAAAAGGCCAACGGTAACGACGCCAGGTAAGGCATTGATGGTTTTTTCCAGCTCAATCGGATCGAGAATGCGCAGATTATGCACATCGAGGATAATGTTACCGTTATCGGTCACCACGTTCTGACGATACTCAGGTAAGCCGCCCATTTTCACCAGCTGACGTGCCACGTAACTGCGCGCCATCGGAATGACTTCGACCGGCAGCGGGAAACGCCCCAGTACATCGACCTCTTTTGAGGCGTCTGCGATGCAGATAAAGGTCTCGGCCACCGCGGCCACGATCTTTTCACGCGTCAGCGCTGCGCCGCCGCCTTTGATCATTTGCATCTGTGGGTTGATCTCATCCGCGCCATCAACGTAAACCGACAGCAGGTCAATCTCGTTCAGATCAAACACCTGAATGCCCAGGCTTTTCAGTTTCTGGGTAGAGGCGTCGGAGCTGGAGACAGCACCGTCGATCTGATGCCTGACCGTGGCCAGCGCATCAATAAAGTGGGCAGCGGTGGATCCGGTGCCTACACCAACAACGGTGCCCGGCTGCACATAGTCAAGTGCAGCCCAGCCAACGGCTTTTTTCAGTTCATCCTGGGTCATGGTATGTTTAAAACCTGTGCGACAACGAAGTGCGCGTAGTATAAAACAAGGCTTGCTGAAAATGCTCGGCTGTCCGACGTGGATTTATCGCTTTGGAAGCCAGCCCACAAAAAACAAGAGAGCCATCACAGGTGACACTTTTGTGGCATAGTGACGTCCACCCTGAAGGAGAGAGAAGAAGAATGAAACGCCCGGATTATCGAACGCTTCAGGCGCTGGATTCAGTGATCCGCGAACGCGGCTTTGAGCGTGCCGCACAAAAGTTGTGTATCACCCAGTCGGCGGTTTCACAGCGTATCAAGCAGCTGGAGAACCTGTTTGGTCAGCCGCTGCTGGTGCGTACCGTGCCACCGCGTCCGACCGAACAGGGACAAAAACTGCTGGCGTTGCTGCATCAGGTAGAATTGCTGGAAGAGGAGTGGCTGGGCGATGAGAACAGTGGCACCACGCCGCTGCTGCTGTCGCTGGCGGTCAATGCCGATAGTCTGGCGACCTGGCTGCTGCCCGCACTGAAAGATGTACTGGCGGATTCACCTGTGCGTCTGAATCTGCAGGTCGAAGATGAAACCCGCACTCAGGAGCGTCTGCGTCGGGGTGAAGTGGTGGGTGCGGTGAGTATTCAGCCGCAGCCGCTGCCAAGTTGCCTGGTGGATCAGCTCGGTGCGCTCGACTATCTGTTTGTGGCATCACGCGACTTTGCCGATCGCTTCTTTCCAAACGGCGTCACCCGATCTGCTCTGCTGAAAGCGCCTGCGGTAGCGTTTGACCATCTTGATGATATGCATCAGGCCTTCCTGCAGCAGAACTTTGATCTTTCACCGGGCAGCGTGCCCTGTCACATCGTGAACTCCTCTGAAGCCTTTGTGCAGATGGCTCGGCAGGGTTCAACCTGCTGTATGATCCCACATCTTCAGATTGAGCGTGAGCTGGCAAGCGGTGAGTTAATCGATTTGACGCCGGGTCTGTGTCAGCGGCGGATGCTCTACTGGCATCGGTTTGCGCCGGAAAGCCGGTTAATGCGTCGGGTGACCGATGCGCTGATTGCGCATGGACATCGGGTGCTGCGGCAGGATGACGTGGCAGCCTGAAAACAAAAACGGGGCATCAGCCCCGTTTTGCATTATGGCGTGTTGGGCTTGAGCTCAAACACCACATCGACCTGATCGTCAAAGTTAATGCTCTGCTGATCGTAGGTTTCCTGCGCCGAAGTATCTGCCGCAGCCGCCGCTTTATACATGCGGTTCATTGGCATCGGCTGATAGTTGGCAACCTGATAACGAATGCTGTAGATGGATCCCAGCTTCGCGTTGAAACCTTCAGCCAGCTGTGATGCCTGCTGAGTCGCGTTTTTAATCGCGGCTTTACGCGCCTGCTCTTTGTAGCTTTCCGGGTTTGCCACGCCTAACTCGACGCTGCGCACCTCATTCAGACCGGACTTCAGCGCCCCGTCCAGCAGATCGTTCAGCTTGTCCAGCTGACGCAGGGTGACCTGCACCTGACGCACCGCGCGGTAGCCTTTCAGTACCGATTTACCCTCTTTGGTGTAATCGTACTCAGGCTGTGTGCTCAGGTTAGCTGCATCGATATCTTTCTTCTCAATGCCGTTTTTTTGCAGAAAATCGAAATATTGCGCAACCCGGCTATCCGCCTGCTTTTTCGCATCTGCGGCATCTTTTGACGAGACGTTCACCACGATAGAGAGGGTGGCGATATCGGGACGGGCATCGACCGTTGCCTTGCCAGAGGTCACCACGTGCGGTCCGTTTGGTAACTCATCAGCGTATACGCCAGGCAATGCCCCGGCGCTCATGATTGCGGCCAGAGCCAATGCTTTCAGTTTCATGAAAGTCCTCCTTGAAAAGGTCACTATGACGGCTTCTAACCGGCGAAGCCCAACAGCGCATCGGTATGCGCCATGCTTTGAGTGGTCATTATGGCAAAAGTTCGCCCGCGGCGCGGCAATTACCGGCGCGGATCGCAGCCGTGATCAAAAACCGGCCATGCCCTGGCGTGCCAGTTGCAGGGCGATAAACCACATTACCGCGCCTACCAGCAGGTTAATGATGCGCTGAGCTTTCGCGGTACGCAGGCGTGGTGAGAGCCACGCGGCCAACAGAGCCAGGCCGAAGAACCACAGGATTGACGCACTGATGGTGCCCAGCGCGAACCACTGACGCGCCGTGGTGGTCGGCAACTGACCGCCAAGACTGCCCAGCACCACAAAGGTGTCGAGGTAGACGTGCGGATTGAGCCAGGTCACCGCCAGCAGCGTCGCGATGATGCGTCCCCTGCTCTGCTTTAACGACGCACCATCTGTCAGATCGGCCTCACCGCGAAAAGCACTGCGCAACGCGCCCCAGCCATACCACAGCAGAAAAGCCACGCCCGCCCAGGTGATGACCATCAGTAGCAGCGGAGACTGGCTCAGCAAGGCGCTGCCGCCAAAGATACCGCCGCATATCAGCAGAATGTCGCTCAGCGAGCAGAGTGCCGCCGTCATCAGATGGTATTGACGTTTTACGCCCTGATTCATTACAAATGCGTTTTGCGGACCCAGCGGCAGAATCAGCGCGGCCCCCAGGGCCAGTCCCTGAAAGTAGAGTGATATCATAGAATTACGTCCTCACATCGTCAGATGCGAAGAAGTATAAAGAGATGAGATGATTAGAGGAAATTTAAAGAATTAATCTGCTATTAGCAAAATTAATGGGCGACAGGCGTCGCCCATTAACCGATTACTGCGCCTGCGACTGAGTTTCGGACGCGGTTGCCTCTGACGGTCTGACACGGTGCAGATGCACATCCATCTGCGGATAAGGAATACCAATTCCTTTACCATCCAGCGCACGTTTGAAGTTCTTCAGCAGGTCCCAGTACACGTCCTGCAGATCGCCGCTGTTGCTCCAGCAGCGCACCACAAAGTTCATGGAGGAAGCGGCCAGCTCGTTCAGACCAACCTGCACGCCTTTATCCTGCAATACACGGTTGTCAGCGTCGACCACTTCACGCAGCAGTGTCAGAACCTCATCAACATCAGCATCGTAAGAGACGCCAATGATAAATTCATTACGGCGAACCGGCTCACGCGAGAAGTTAACGATGTTTCCGGCAAGAATTTTACCGTTAGGCACCACCACTCGCTTGCCGTCGGCTGACTTAAGCGTCGTGGAGAAGATCTGCACGTTCATTACCGTACCCATGATCCCCCCCAGATCAACGAACTCACCGGCACGGAAGTGACGGAAAATCACCAGCAGTACGCCCGCAGCAAGGTTTGACAGAGAATCTTTTAGTGCCAGACCGACAGCCAGACCCGCTGCACCAAGGATAGCGATGACCGAGGTTGTCTGCACACCAATGCGTCCGAGCGCCGCGATAAGCGTGAAGGCGATAATACCGTAGCGCACCAGCGCCGACAGAAAATCAGCAACGGTCGTATCAATATGACGCGCGCGCAGCAGACGATTAACGGTATTAGAGATGATGCGTGCAATCATCATCCCCACAAAGATAATCGCAATAGCTGCGACGATGTTTACCGCATAGCTAATCAGCAGCTCCTGGTTGCGAACTATCCAGTTACCCGCGTTGTTGAGCTCATCAAACATACCCGTATCCTGCATGGAACCATCCTGTAATTAAATTGCCCGGGGAAATAACAACACATTGTCAGAACCGCTCTGACAATCCCTGACAAAAGGGTAAACAATAATTGGCGGTGTGCCAAACCTGCATGACTTTTGACATAAATCTGACAAAAAAAGGACAAAAAAAAGGCCCTTTCGGGCCTTTTTTGTACTGAATGAATCAGTTACAGCACGTCGACAGCGTTAAGCTCTTTGAAAGCCTGCTCCAGACGCACAACCATTGAGGCCTGGGCAGAACGCAGCCAGACGCGTGGGTCGTAGTATTTTTTGTTTGGCTTGTCGTCGCCTTCCGGGTTACCCAGCTGCGACTGCAGATAGCCTTCGTTCTTTTTGTAGTACTGCAGGATGCCGTCCCAGGTGGCCCACTGGGTGTCGGTATCGATGTTCATCTTGATCACGCCGTAGCTGATAGACTCTTCGATTTCTGCAGCTGAAGAACCTGAACCGCCGTGGAAAACGAAGTCCAGCGCGTTGTGCGGCAGGCCATGTTTTTCACACACATATTTCTGCGAATCACGCAGAATGGTTGGGGTCAGTTTCACGTTACCTGGCTTGTAAACGCCGTGAACGTTACCGAATGAAGCTGCAATGGTGAAGCGCGGGCTGATTGCATGCAGTTTTTCGTACGCGTAGTTCACATCTTCTGGCTGGGTGTAGAGCGCAGAGGCGTCCATATGGCTGTTATCCACGCCATCTTCTTCACCACCGGTACAGCCCAGTTCGATTTCCAGCGTCATGTCGAGTTTCGCCATACGCGCCAGGTACTTGCTGCTGATCTCGATGTTCTCTTCCAGAGACTCTTCTGACAGGTCGATCATGTGAGAAGAGAAAAGTGGTTTACCGTTTTTCTGGAAGTACTCTTCACCTGCGTCCAGCAGACCGTCGATCCATGGCAGCAGTTTCTTGGCACAGTGGTCAGTGTGCAGGATCACCGGCACGCCATACTGCTCAGCCATCAGGTGAACATGGTGTGCACCCGCGATAGCGCCGAAAATGGCCGCGCCCTGTGGTTTATCAGTCTTAAAGCCTTTACCTGCGATAAATGCAGCACCACCGTTAGAGAACTGAATGATGATGGGCGCTTTAACCTTCGCAGCAGCTTCCAGTGCGGCATTGATAGAGTCGGTGCCGACGCAGTTTACGGCTGGCAGTGCGAACTTGTTCTCTTTCGCAACTTTGAAGATCTTCTGTACGTCATCACCAGTGACAACGCCGGGTTTTACGAAATCAAAAATTTTAGACATGATTGTGTCCTGTTTCGTGACCGTTGTTCCCGCTCGGGAACCTCGATTTAAACGCCCAGACGGGCAAGACTTCAGGCGATGCCACCAGGCATCGCCCCCAAAGGATTACTGCTTCGCACGCTCTTCCAGCATAGCAACTGCAGGCAGCTTTTTGCCTTCCACGAACTCAAGGAACGCGCCGCCGCCGGTAGAAATGTAGGAAATTTTGTCTTCAATGCCGAACAGGTCGATAGCCGCTAAGGTATCGCCACCGCCAGCAACAGAGAAGGCATCGCTGTCTGCAATGGCGTTCGCCACGATCTCGGTGCCTTTACGGAAGTTAGGGAACTCGAACACGCCAACCGGGCCGTTCCACAGGATGGTTTTCGCATCCTTCAGGATAGCCGCCATCGCCTGGGCGGTTTCATCACCAAAATCCATAATCTCTTCGTTATCCGCGACTTCCGAAACCTTTTTCACGGTCGCTGGCGCAGTTTCAGAGAATTCTGTGCCGACGCGTGAGTCAGTCGGAACCGGGATACCATGCTGATCGCGCAGGCCTTTGGCCGCTTCAACGAAGTCTGGTTCATAGAGTGATTTACCGACTTTGTTATCGATAGCCACGAAGGTGTTCGCAATGCCGCCGCCCACAATCACGGTGTCCGCGATTTTGACCAGAGACTGCAGCACGTCAAATTTGGTAGAGACTTTAGAACCGCCGACGACAGCCACCAGCGGACGCTCCGGGTTGCTCATGACTTTACCCAGCGCTTCGAGTTCTGCAGAGAGCAGCGGACCCGCACAGGCGACAGGGGCAAATTTGCCGACGCCGTGGGTAGACGCCTGCGCACGGTGCGCAGTACCAAAGGCGTCCATCACGAAAACGTCGCACAGCGCAGCATATTTTTTAGACAGCGCTTCGTCGTCTTTCTTTTCGCCTTTGTTAAAGCGAACGTTTTCCAGCACAACCAGTTCGCCAGCGCCGACTTCAACGCCATCGAGGTAATCTTTTGCCAGGGTCACATTGGTGCCGCTCAGCTTCTCTTTCAGGTAGTTAACTACCGGCAGCAGCGAGAACTCTTCGTTGTACTCACCTTCGGTCGGACGACCCAGGTGGGAGGTAACCATCACTTTCGCGCCCTGTTTCAACGCCGCTTCAATGGTTGGCAGAGAAGCACGGATACGTGCATCAGACGTCACTTTACCTTCTTTAACTGGTACGTTCAGATCGGCACGGATCAGAACGCGTTTGCCAGCCAGATCCAGATCGGTCATCTTAATTACAGACATGGTGAACCCTCTCGTTGATTCTCATAAGTTTTGCCAGACGCAAACCGCGTCTTACCTGAAACCGCTTGCGGCCATCGCTAACGTCGTGTCGAGCATTCGGTTAGCAAAGCCCCATTCGTTGTCACACCAGACCAGGGTCTTGATAAGGTGTTGACCGCTGACCCGCGTTTGTGTTCCATCCACAATGGCACTGTGCGGATCATGGTTAAAATCTACTGAGACTAACGGTAATTCCGTATAGTCAACTATACCACGAAATGCCCCTTCTGCCGCGCTCCGCAACAGGGTGTTAACATCACACGCTGTCACCGCGTTATGCACAGAAACGCTGAGATCAATGGCCGTCACGTTAATCGTCGGGACGCGAACGGCTATCGCCTCAAAGCGATCGTTGAATTTCGGAAAAATACGGGTAATGCCGGCCGCCAGACGCGTATCTACCGGGATGATCGACTGACTGGCTGCGCGTGTGCGGCGCAGATCGCTGTGATAGGCGTCGATTACCTGCTGATCGTGCATCGCCGAGTGGATCGTAGTGACGGTACCGGATTCAATTCCAAACGCATCATCCAGCAGTTTAATGACCGGAATAATGCAGTTCGTCGTACAGGACGCGTTGGAAACGATGCGGTCGCTGGCGGTCAGCGCCTGCTGGTTAACGCCATACACCACCGTGGCGTCGAGATCGTTGCCGCCGGGATGAGAGAACAGCACTTTTTTAGCGCCAGCCTGCAGATGCGCTTCGCCATCAGCCCGCGAGCCATAAACGCCGGTGCAGTCCAGCACCACATCCACATCGAGTTCACGCCAGGGCAAACTGGCAATGTCTGCACGGTGCAGGATGCGCAGGGTATCACCCCCCACCCACATCACATCGCGCTCCTGACGGACGTCAAAAGCAAAACGGCCATGGCTGGTGTCGTATTTCAGCAGGTGCGCCATACCGGTGGCTTCTGCCAGCTCGTTAATGGCGACCACAGTGATCTCTGCACGTCGGCCCGTTTCATAGAGCGCGCGCAGGACGTTGCGTCCAATCCGGCCAAAACCATTTATCGCTATCCGTACCGTCATTTCTCTCCTGCCACGTCAGACTGAAAAAAACGTGCCGTTAGCCTGAGCGTTTCACTGCATTTTGTACAGGAGATTCTTACCCGGCATTGTCCGAAATCAGGGCAATATGCACACCGACTGAAACGGTTCAGCCACAATAATAGAAGGAAGGAATAACAGGAATGACTGTGATCAATCTGACTGCTTAAATTTGGATCTGCGTCACAAATTCGGGCCATTGTCAGTTATTACTGGAGGAATAATAAATAAAGGGACGACAATTTCGCCCCTCTTGTTTCACTGCCAGACGGGAACGGACCCGCCTGGCCGGTTTTTACGCCAGCAGCGCCTTCGCTTTCGCGACCACGTTGTCGACGGTGAAGCCAAACAGTTCAAACAGCTGATCCGCAGGTGCAGATTCACCGAAGCTGGTCATACCCACGATAGCGCCGTTCAGTCCGGTGTATTTGAACCAGTAATCCGCGATGCCCGCTTCGATAGCGACGCGTGCGCTGACCGCTTTCGGCAATACAGATTCGCGGTACTCATCGCTCTGCTTGTCAAAAGCATCCGTTGACGGCATAGAGACCACGCGTACTTTGCGGCCTTCGCTGGTGAGTTTGTCCCAGGCACCGACAGCCAGTTCAACTTCTGAACCGGTGGCGATCAGGATCAGCTCAGGGGTGCCGTCGCACTCTTTCAGCACATAACCGCCACGTGCCACGTTAGCCAGCTGTGTAGCATCACGTTCCTGCTGCGCCAGGTTCTGACGAGAGAAAATCAGCGCGGTCGGGCCATCTTTACGCTCAATGGCATATTTCCACGCCACCGCAGATTCAACCTGGTCACAGGGACGCCACAGGCTCATGTTTGGTGTGGTACGCAGGCTCGCCATCTGCTCAACCGGCTGATGCGTCGGGCCATCTTCGCCCAGACCGATAGAGTCGTGCGTGTAGACCATGATCTGACGGATCTTCATCAGTGCCGCCATACGCGCGGCATTACGCGCATACTCCACGAACATCAGGAAGGTGGCGGTGTACGGCAGGAAGCCGCCATGCAGCGCCAGGCCATTAGCGATAGCGGTCATACCGAACTCGCGCACGCCGTAATGGATGTAGTTACCCGCTGCATCTTCGTTGATTGGCTTAGACCCAGACCAGATAGTCAGGTTGCTCGGTGCCAGGTCGGCTGAGCCGCCCAGGTATTCCGGCAGAATTTTACCAAAGGCTTCGATAGCGTTTTGTGAGGCTTTACGGCTGGCGATCTTCGCCGGGTTCGCCTGCAGCTGCTCAACGAACTTCTGTGACTCTTCCTGCCAGTTAGCGGGCAGTTCGTTGCTGACGCGACGTTTGAACTCGGCAGCCAGTTCAGGATGTGCCTGCGCATACGCAGCGAATTTCTCATCCCATGCAGATTCTTTCGCCTGGCCCGCTTCTTTCGCGTCCCACTCAGCGTAGATGTCAGAAGGAATAACGAATGGCGCGTGGTTCCAGCCCAGCTGTTTACGGGTCAGTGCCACTTCATCATCACCCAGCGGTGCGCCGTGTGAATCATGCGTACCCGCTTTGTTCGGTGAACCAAAGCCGATAACGGTTTTGCACATTAGCAGTGAAGGCTTGTCGCTGACGCTTTTCGCTTCGTCGATCGCTTTAGCAATCGCATCCGCATCGTGACCATCAACGCCGCGCACTACGTGCCAGCCATACGCTTCGAAGCGCTTCGCGGTGTCATCGGTGAACCAGCCATCAATGTGACCGTCGATGGAGATACCGTTGTCATCATAGAACGCAACCAGTTTGCCCAGCTTCAGCGTACCGGCCAGCGAGCAGACTTCGTGCGAGATACCTTCCATCATGCAACCATCACCCATGAAGACATAGGTGTTGTGGTCTACGATGTCATGACCCGGACGGTTGAACTGTGCGGCCAGCGTGCGCTCCGCAATGGCGAAGCCGACTGCGTTTGCAATGCCCTGCCCCAGCGGGCCGGTGGTGGTTTCAACGCCCACGGTGTAGCCATATTCCGGGTGACCTGGAGTTTTTGAGTGCAGCTGGCGGAAGTTTTCCAGTTCGCTCAGTGGCAGATCGTAGCCGGTCAGATGCAGCAGGCTGTAGATCAGCATGGAGCCATGGCCGTTAGAGAGGACGAAACGGTCACGGTCGGCCCACAGCGGGTTGGTTGGGTTGTGGTTCAGGTAGCCGCGCCAGAGTACTTCAGCGATGTCCGCCATGCCCATTGGGGCACCCGGATGTCCCGATTTCGCTTTCTGTACTGCATCCATACTTAACGCACGAATGGCGTTGGCAAGCTCTTTACGAGAGGGCATTTTCTACTCCAGGTCGGATTAATGCTTCGCGCCTTAACTTATTGTTATTAATGAGTTAGTGGGCAAAACAAGGAAAAAGTTGCCCATCAATGTACATGAAAATCGGGGCAAAAGTACATGCTGTAAAACGCTAAATGTAACCGCTTCGTATGGCTTTTCCGGCCAACTCTGCTAGCAAAGTCCAGAGTGGCACGCTATAACCAAATCGTTTATTCACCTGAGTGAGTTTCAGGTGTTTGTTTTTCTTACCTTGTTATGAATGGGATAGAGCATGAAAATCCAGAAAACGGTGTTAGCGCTTGGGCTGGCAACGCTGCTCAGCGGCTGTCAGGGTTTAGACAATAATGCGCTGATGCAGTCGGGCGCGCAGGCGTATCAGGCTTATTCCCTGAGCGACGATCAGGTTAAGCAGCTCAGCGATAAATCCTGTGAGCAGATGGACAAAGATAATCAGGTTGCGCCTGCAGGCAGCGAGTATCAGCAGCGCCTGAACAAGATCGCCGCCGCGCTGGGCGACAACATCAACGGCGTTCCGGCGAACTACAAGGTTTATCAGACCAAAGATGTCAACGCCTGGGCGATGGCGAACGGCTGTATCCGCGTTTACAGCGGCCTGATGGATATGATGACCGATAATGAAGTGGAAGGCGTTCTGGGCCATGAGATGGGGCACGTGGCGTTAGGCCATACGCGTAAGGCAATGCAGCTGGCGTATGCCACGACCGCAGCCCGCACGGCAGCGGCCTCGGTGGGCGGCGTGATCGGTTCACTGTCTCAGTCGCAGCTGGGTGAAATGGGTGAAAAACTGGTGAATGCACAGTTCTCCCAGACGCAGGAATCGCAGGCGGATGACTACTCTTACGATTTGATGAAGAAGCGCAATATCAATCCGGAAGGCCTGGTGACCAGCTTTGAGAAACTGGCGAAACTGGAACAGGGACGTCAGAGTTCAATGTTTGACTCGCACCCTGCTTCGGAAGCACGCGCCGAGCACATCCGTGAGCGTATTGCTGCTGACGCGAAGTAACGCATAACCAGGCGCATGCACCGTGCATGCGCCTGGAGAGTCTGGTCAGTATCCGTGGCCTAACGTTTGAATATCTGATCTACCATCGAACCTAAATCGAGTTTGTTCTCGTGCAGCGATGCTTCATCCATGTGCCCCTGAGGTGACATCTTATCGATTAACTGCGGCAGGATCACCGCCAGCGTGCCCGCGGCACCTTTCACGTCGGTTCCCAGCTTATCCGCCAGTGACTGCAGTTCCGCCTCACCAAACGCTGAGTGGATGTCGCTATGTTCTACCGGCTGATTTGACCCGGTGCCGATCCACGAACCAAACACCTCACCCAGCCCGCCCTGCTGGAATTTTTGCAGCAGCACTTCGATGCCGCCCTGCTCCTGTACCCAGTGCCAGACCGCCTGCAGCTGCCCAGGCAGATGCCCGTCACTCTGGTTACCCTGCAGCGCTCCCGCCAGTTCATCCAGAAAGCCCATAATTGCCTCCACGTTGAGAATTGATATCCGTCAGTTTAGTTGCTGATGCGCGGTTATGCCTGAGGCGCGTGCGGTATCAAAGGGGAGAATAAACAGGGGGAAGCGCATGGGAGTCGTTGGGAGTATTTCGCCGCATCCGGCAGCAGCGCAAAGCCTGCCGGGTTGACCCGGCAGGCTCAGGACAGAATTAGCCCTTGTTCACGGCCTGAACATGCAGCATATCCAGTGCCAGCGTCGCCGCCGCCAGAGCCGTTAAATCTGCATGGTCGTAACCCGGTGCCACTTCGACCAGATCCATGCCGACAATGTTCATACCCTGCAGGCCACGAATCAGCTTAGTCGCTTTATCGGTGGTCAGGCCGCCAATGACCGGCGTGCCGGTGCCAGGCGCATGGGCCGGATCCAGACAGTCGATGTCGAAGGTCAGATAAACCGGCAAATCGCCGACGGTGCGTTTTACTTCGGCGAGGATATCGTCAACGCTGCGGTCATTGACCTGCGCCGCATCCAGCACGTTGAAGCCCAGGCTCTTGTCGAACTCGGTACGGATACCGATCTGCACGGAGTGCTGTGGATCGATCAGACCCTCTTTCGGCGCGGTAAAGAACATGGTGCCGTGGTCAAAGGTCGGGCCGTTGGAATAGGTGTCGGTATGGGCATCAAAATGCACCAGCGCCATCTTGCCGAAATGTTTTGCATGAGCGCGAAGCAGTGGCAGTGTGACGTAGTGATCGCCACCAAAGGTCATCATGCGCTTGCCATTGGCCAGCAGTTTTTCAGCATGGGCCTGTAACTTATCAGAGAGGTCCTGCGAGTCACCGAAGGCGTAAACCAGATCGCCACAGTCGACGACGTTCAGGCGCTGGCGCAGGTCGAAATCCCACGGCCAGCGGCAGCCTTCCCAGGCCAGATTAGTAGAGATCTGGCGGATTGCGCCCGGACCCAGGCGGCTGCCCGGACGACCGGAAGTGGCAGCATCAAACGGCACGCCGGTGATAACCCACTCGGCGTCGCTGTCGTAAGGCTGGAAATTCAGCGGAAAACGCATGAAGCCAAAGGCGTTAGAAACCAGGGAGTTGTCGTACTGATTGCCAAGCGTGTTATACATAATTGCTCTCTCTATGTGCGTAAGACGGGCCAGGCCCGCAAGCCATTAAGGTTGAGATGAAAAAAATCCCCTCCGCGTCGTTAGGCCCGACGAGGAAGGGATTGAGTGGTTCAGATTATCGACATAGTTAACGGCAACTGCAATATGCGATTGCGGGCTGCCGAAGCCGATTACTCATCTTCTAAATAGGTGTATCCGTAGAGGCCGCTCTCAAACTCTTCCAGGAACTGCGCGCGCAGCTCGTCGTCGAGATCGGATCCCTGCACCTGATTGCGGAACAGCGCCATCAGCTCGTTAGGATCAAGCTGCACGTAACGCAGCATGTCAGCCACGGTGTCACCCTCATCCGAAAGCTGGACTTCAACTTCGCCATTTTCGCGTGCGTAGACATCCACCGCTTCGGTGTCACCGAACAGGTTGTGCATATTGCCCAGGATTTCCTGATAAGCCCCAACCATAAAGAAGCCCAGCATTGGCGGGTTATCAACGTCATATTGCGGCATCGGCATGGTGGTTGCGATACCGTCGCCATCGACGTAGTGATCGATGGTGCCATCAGAGTCACAGGTGATGTCGAGCAGCACGGCACGACGCTCTGGCTTCTTGTTCAGCCCTTCCAGCGGCAGGACCGGGAACAGCTGATCGATACCCCACGCATCCGGCATAGACTGGAACAGCGAGAAGTTAACGTAGATCTTATCCGCCATCCGCTCCTGCAGTTCGTCGATAATCGGACGGTGCGCACGGTTGCTGGGATCAAGATGCTGCTGAATGTAGTGGCAGATGCTCAGATAGAGCTGCTCAGCCCATGAACGCTGCTTGAGATCGTAAGTGCCAGACGCGTAGCCGGTATGGATATCAGACAGATCCATCTGGCTGTCGTGCAGCCATTCACGTAGCGAACGGCGGGTGTCCGGCTCGTGCATCTCCTGCCAGGTTTCCCACATGCTGAGGATCGGGCGCGGCGCATCCACATCCGGCGTTTCGGGTTCGCTGAACTCGTTACGCTCCACACCGATGATGTTGGAGACCAGCACCGTGTGGTGCGCGGTCACGGCACGTCCGGACTCAGTGATCACCGTCGGATGGTCCAGACCGTGCTCATCACAGGCAGAGCCAATCGCCCAGATCACATTGTTAGCGTACTCATTCAGGCCATAGTTGACCGAGCAGTCAGACTGCGAGCGTGTGCCTTCGTAATCGACGCCCAGACCGCCGCCGACGTCGAAACATTTGATGTTAACGCCCAGCTTCGCCAGTTCGACGTAGAAGCGCGCCGACTCACGCACACCGGTAGCGATGTCGCGAATATTGGACATCTGCGAACCCAGATGGAAGTGCAGTAGCTGCAGGCTGTCGATGCGACCTGCTTCACGCATGATCTCAACCAGCTTCAGCACCTGGGTCGCGGACAGGCCAAACTTCGACTTTTCGCCGCCACTCGATTGCCATTTACCGGAGCCCTGTGAAGCCAGACGTGCACGGATACCGAGACGCGGCACCACATTCAGACGTTCTGCTTCTTCCAGCACCAGCCGTACTTCTGTCATCTTCTCCAGCACCAGATAGACTTTGTGGCCCATCTTCTCGCCGATCAGCGCCAGACGAATATATTCACGGTCTTTATAGCCGTTACAGACAATCACCGAGCGCGTCTGACCGGCGTGCGCCAGCACCGCCATCAGCTCTGCTTTCGAACCCGCTTCCAGTCCCAGCGGCTCGCCACAGTGGATCAGCGACTCAATCACGCGTTTATGCTGGTTAACTTTGATTGGGTAAACCAGGAAGTAGTCGCCTTTGTAACCGTAAGATTCACGTGCACGCTTAAAGGCGGCGTTAATCGAACGCAGACGGTGTTGCAGAATCTGTGGGAAGCAGAATAAGGCAGGCAGACGCTGGCCCTGTGCTTCGCGCTCTTTCACCAGACGGGCTAAATCGACGCGCACATCCGGACGATCCGGATCGGGGCAGACACTGATGTGGCCCAGTTCGTTAACGTCGTAATAGTTGTTGCCCCACCAGGCGATGTTGTACGTACGCAACATTTTGCTCGCATCCTGATCGTTCATTGCAACCTCCTGCATGGAGCGGAGTGTACCCTGTTCGCCAGCTGACGAACCTTTGATATTCTTCATGTCGTCAGACATCGCGAACCTCAATTTTCCGTTGAAAGATAAAACTGTTAACCGGCTTTATGGCCGCTAATCTGAAAACCTGTTGCCACATTAAATGCACTGTCCTGTTCACCTGACATTGCCGTCAGCGCGATTCGCGCATGAGAGTTAAGTGTAAAACACCCTGGCCATCTCCGTTGAAACTGAGAACATTTAACCGATCACTATTGACCATGGATAATCTGCGTCGTTCCGCTGCGCGGACGCAGAGAAGAGACAAAACCGATCGAGCAGAGATAAAGATTAGCCGGCACCTGTGTCGGTAAAATTACCGCATCGGACGTCGTGTCGGCAGAAAAGAGGAACAGATGGGAAGCAGGAGAGAGCCAGCGCCACGCCGCAGCGCAGAGAATCGGAAAGAGAAAAAGCGTGGTTCATTACTTGTATCACCTCCGCATATGCCAGGGGCACATGGAAAACAACCTGGGTGAAAGCCAGATCAGAGTCCGACAGGCGCGACGCAGACAGTGGCGTCATCCTTGCTGCGGCTAGCGAAGCAGCGGCGTTTTATACCGTTTACGGAGCTAAAAAGCAAAAAGATTATCGGGTAATTACGTGGAGTGTCAGCAAATTATGCCGATAAAGGTGACAGATAAAATGCCGAAACAGAAAAAGGGCTGGTAATTGGTTTATCCTCTATCCTAAAATAGCCGTCCAGATGGTTTTCCATCTAAACAGGTTAATATCCAGGCGGTGTTGGCCTGCTGTGCTGACACAACCTCACTGCTCGCGGCTTTGCCTGAAGGGGCGTCAGGTCAGATAACCTCACTGGCGCTATGCAGTCGAATTCAAACCATATTTAAGGTAAAGAACAGAATGGCTAAACACCTTTTTACGTCCGAGTCCGTATCAGAAGGACATCCCGATAAAATCGCCGACCAGATTTCCGATGCCGTGCTGGATGCGATCCTGGAACAGGATCCAAAAGCGCGTGTGGCCTGCGAAACCTACGTTAAAACCGGTATGGTGCTGGTTGGCGGTGAAATCACCACCAGCGCCTGGGTCGATATCGAAGAGATCACCCGTAACACCGTACGTGAAATCGGCTATGTTCATTCCGATATGGGCTTTGATGCCAACTCCTGTGCGGTATTAAGCGCGATTGGTAAACAGTCTCAGGATATCAATCAGGGCGTTGACCGTACCGATCCGCTGGAACAGGGCGCGGGCGACCAGGGCCTGATGTTCGGCTATGCCACCAACGAAACAGACGTGCTGATGCCTGCGCCGGTGACCTATGCGCACCGTCTGGTGCAGCGTCAGGCTGAAGTGCGTAAAAACGGCATCCTGCCGTGGCTGCGTCCGGATGCCAAGAGCCAGGTCACTTTCCAGTATGACGATGGCAAAATCGTCGGCATCGATGCCGTCGTGCTCTCGACCCAGCATGCGGAATCCATCAGCCAGAAAGATCTGCAGGAAGCGGTGATGGAAGAGATCATCAAGCCGGTTCTGCCAGCAGAATGGCTGAGCGCCTCAACCAAATATCACATCAACCCAACCGGTCGCTTTGTGATCGGCGGTCCGATGGGTGATTGCGGTCTGACCGGTCGTAAAATCATCGTGGATACTTACGGCGGCATGGCGCGTCACGGTGGCGGTGCGTTCTCGGGTAAAGATCCCTCAAAAGTTGACCGCTCTGCAGCTTATGCAGCGCGTTACGTGGCGAAAAATATCGTGGCGGCGGGTCTGGCTGACCGTTGTGAAATCCAGGTTTCCTACGCAATCGGCGTGGCGGAACCGACCTCCATCATGGTGGAAACCTTCGGCACAGAGAAAATCTCGACTGAACAGCTGACGCTGCTCGTACGCGAGTTCTTCGACCTGCGTCCATATGGTCTGATTCAGATGCTGGATCTGCTGCACCCAATCTATAAAGAGACCGCTGCTTATGGTCACTTTGGTCGCGAACATTTCCCGTGGGAAAAAACCGACAAAGCGGCTCTGCTGCGTGAAGCAGCTGGCCTGTAAGATCAGCGACTGCTGATGAAAACCCTGCCCCTGCGGCGGGGTTTTTTATCGCCTTTTCAGCCCCACAGCTGACCGGAGAATTTTCTCTTTCTCATACAGACTGCACGCCATATTCGCGCAGTTCATGGCTATCGTCAGACGCTATAAAAACAAATCTGCCCGACATCTCTTTCACTCTGCAGCAAATTTTCCATTCTCAGCTACACTTCTTTTCGCTTTTTCTGACGACAAAATGTTAACGATTACAAATTGAAATGCTTTGTTTTTCTGATATTTAGGAATTAACGCACGTAGTTATTATGCTGAAAATGCGTTATTTTCAGCGTCGTCTGATAGCCACTAAATAGAGCATTGTCAGAAACTCAATGAGTGCTATACCTCACTGGTTAATTAATCTTTCCGGGAAAAATATGCTGAATTTCAGGGTTTCAGCGTGTGTAAGCGATTACACTGGTGTGATCAGACTCACTTTTTTCCCGCAAAAGGTTTTTTAACATTGATAAAAACAATGATGGATAAACCTGGAGGCTCCCATGCCTGGCAATACACACAAAAGCAGAACTTCAAATAAGGCGATGACCTTATTTGTCTGCTTTCTGGCGGCCCTTGCGGGACTGCTGTTCGGTCTGGATATCGGCGTTATCGCCGGTGCTCTGCCGTTTATCGCAAAGGACTTTAACGTTACTCCTCATCAGCAGGAGTGGATCGTCAGTTCCATGATGTTTGGTGCGGCGGTCGGTGCTATCGGCAGCGGCTGGATGTCTTCCCGCCTGGGCCGTAAAAAAAGCCTGATGGCCGGTGCGATTTTGTTCGTTATCGGTTCACTCTGGTCGGCAATGTCGCCGAACCCGGAAATGCTGATCAGCGCCCGCGTTCTGCTGGGCCTGGCAGTGGGTATCGCTTCTTATACTGCCCCGCTTTATCTTTCTGAGATCGCTCCGGAAAAAATTCGCGGCAGTATGATTTCGCTTTACCAGTTGATGATCACCATCGGTATTCTGGGTGCATACCTGTCCGATACCGCCTTCAGCTTTACCGGCAACTGGCGCTGGATGCTGGGCATCATCACCATTCCGGCACTGCTTTTATTGATTGGTGTTTTCTTCCTGCCAAACAGCCCACGCTGGCTGGCGGCACGAGGCAACTTCCGTGATGCACAGCGCGTACTGGATCGTCTGCGTGACACCAGTGAGCAGGCAAAACGTGAACTGGAAGAGATTCGTGAAAGCCTGAAGATCAAACAGTCTGGCTGGGGTCTGTTCACCAGCAGCAGCCACTTCCGTCGTGCGGTCTATCTCGGCATCCTGTTGCAGGTCATGCAGCAGTTTACCGGCATGAACGTCATCATGTATTACGCACCAAAAATCTTCGAAATCGCGGGCTTCACCAACACCACCCAGCAGATGTGGGGCACGGTGATTGTAGGTCTGGTTAACGTACTGGCCACCTTCATCGCTATTGGTCTGGTGGATCGCTGGGGACGTAAACCTACGTTGATTCTGGGCTTTATGGTGATGGCAGCCGGTATGGGCGTCCTGGGTACGATGCTACATTTCGGGATCCACTCTGCGGGCGCGCAGTACTTCGCAGTAGGTATGCTGCTGATGTTCATCGTGGGTTTTGCCATGTCAGCCGGTCCGTTGATTTGGGTACTCTGTTCCGAAATTCAGCCGCTGAAAGGCCGCGATTTCGGTATCACGGTTTCCACAACCACCAACTGGATCGCCAACATGATAGTGGGTGCGACCTTCCTGACGATGCTGAATACGCTGGGCAACGCAAACACCTTCTGGGTCTACGCACTGCTTAACCTGTTCTTTATTCTGCTGACGCTGATGCTGATCCCGGAGACCAAAAACGTCTCGCTGGAACATATCGAACGTAATCTGATGGCAGGTAAAAAACTGCGCGACATCGGTTCACGCGATTAACATTACCCGATAAAAAACGCGGTAAAAAAACGGCGGGGTTTCACTGGAAACCCCGCCGTTTTTATTTGTTCAATCCATGACTACAGCGTGTTAACCCGACCTGCCGGCAATGGCTGCCGTATGCAGCAGAGTGCCAGCGCCATAATGAAAATAGTGGCTGTCTGATTATACGGCAGTACCGAATCGGTCAGTCCGCAGATAAACAGCGCCAGCATCGGCAGCGCCACGCCGCGCAGATCGCACTTCTTAAGCCAGCCGCCAGGCACAGTCAGATAGAGTAGCGCCAGCGATAGCGTACCGAGCCAGCCCTGTAGCGTGGTCACTTCCAGAAACTCATTATGCATGTTGTATTTAACGTTGGTGTAGCCTTCAACATTTAGTGGATAGTGCGCCATGATGAACTGACGCGCCTCGGTAGTGCGCGCATCCGGCGTGGCAAAACCGCCATGGTGCTCAATAAAGTTGACCGCCCCGCCCCAGATAGCCACACGTGCGCCCAGCGAGGTCGAGCTGTTTGATCCGTAGTTCTCAATGTCCTGCACCCCTTCTACCCAGCGGTTACTGGTCATCAGGATCAGCACGGCCAGCACGCCCACTAAGAGTGCGCTAACCCGCCAGTTGGTCAGCAGCGACAGCCGCCAGGTCTGCATCAGGAACAGCAGCCCCACGGCAATCAACGCAATCAGCGTTACGCGGGTGCCGCACAGGTAGAGCAAGGCAAAGGTCACCGCCAGCACAGCGATATCGGCAATCTTCCAGTATGCATGCGTCTCGTAACGGCTCAGCCACAGCCAGGCGCAATAGATAAACAGAATCATGTAGGAGGACATGGAGGCCGCTTCGGTGGTGAGCTTGATGCGGATATTCTCGGTATAGAGATGCTCATGAATACCAAAGCCCAGCGTAATCAGCAGACCGACCAGAATTAACACCTTTCCAATGCGCAGCGTGGTTGTTGAGACCCGATTGCCATAAATCGCCAGACTAAGCAGCACAAAGGCTCCCAGCAACAGCCGCTTCGCCCCCAGCAAATAGTTGCCGATATTGGTGATGGCATCGTTTGAGGGCGCGGTCTCAATCCCCTTTGTGTGTATCGCCCAGAACAGACGGAGCAGAGCGAAGATAATCAGCACAGCAAACAGGACGATATAAAAACCGTTCTCTTTAAACGCCACTCGTCTGCGCACCACGCCATACAGCACAGACGCGACGGAGAGATAAGAGACCAGATAAAATATTTTTTGCGGCAGGCCGGATACAAACATATTCAGTGCCAGTGCCAGACAGAGCGCAATAACTGAAGCATTAACCATTAACGTTAATCCATTACGGCTGCTTTTATTCGTCATGCTTAACCTCAGTCAGACGGTTAAACACACTCATCAGGTGCTTCATATAATTTTCCTCATAAAAACCGGTGATGCTCGCTTTAATAACCTGATGATCGGGAAAGTGGAAATCCCGGCTCATGCCGTTGAGAATAGCGGCAAGCGCCATGCTGTCATTGGTGGGGTAGAGCTGACCATTGAGACCGTTCTGAATAATTTCTGACGGGCCGCTGATGCAGTCGGATGAGACGCAGTAGACGCCCCGTGACATCGCCTCCAGCAGTATCAGCGGGAAGCCTTCAAAGTTCGAGGTCATGAGCAGACAGGTGACCTGTCTGATATGGCGAATGACGTACTCCCAGGCGTTCTCCTGCCAGCCATGCCAGGTAATACGATCCTGAATGCCGAGTTGCGTCACGTAGTGCTGACACTGCGTCAGATCTTCTCCGTCACCTACGATCTCCAGCGTCCACGGCGCATCCAGATGCTTCAACGCATCAAACAGATCTTTAAGCTGCTTCTGCCGCTGAAAATGGACGCGACCGATATAGAGAAACTTCAGCCCCTGCGGCCTGCCGATAACCACCTCATTACGCCTGATCGGGTTGTAGATAACGTCAACGTCAGTAGCGCGTGCACCCAACTCCACCAGCTGCTCTTTGATCTGTTTACTGATGGCAAAATGGTGATCGGCCCGCAGCAGATAATGGGGACGGTAGCGCTCCCGCGGTGGCAGGTGCATCCAGCTCGAAAGAACGATTTTACGTCCTGAGAGCGTAATGGCCCGGCGTGTCATCAGACAGGGAATGGTGTTGAGGGTCAGGACATGATCGGGCTGATAACGACGAAAGAAGGCGGCTATTCTCAGCGTGTGAATAAGATTTTTAATTTTCTTATTCCGCAGCGTGCAGACGCTCTCTGCCAGAACGGCGTTGGCGGTCCAGGCGCGGGAAAGGCTCTCCTCTCCGCTGTTGATAATAAACAGCCCCGCTTCCGTTCCGGGTTCCGCATTCAGAGCGGTAATCAGCTGGCAGGTCACATTCTCCATACCGCCGCGGCCAGCCATGAGATCGGTAACCAGCACAATACGCTGTTTCCTGATGTTATTATTTTTCATTGCGTTGTCCGTACACTGTGCCTTCCGCTTCTGATCCATTCACTCTGCAGTGAACATTAGCAACAGGATATTCTAAAAAACATCGTAACCATATTTAATCCAGAAATTTCAGCCAATAGCAGAGGCGCGCCGGGCCACTCGCCCGCGGTGGATCCTATGGCTCGAAACTGGCGGATGAGTATAGTCGCTGCGCTGTCGTTTTCGCGGGTAACGTTGAGTTCCTGGGCGACGGCGATTATTCTGAGCGCCATGAAAACACCTCGTCTCCCCATTGCCCTGCAGCAGGCCGTGATGCGCTCATTGCGCCAGTCGCTTGAGCGTGCAAATCAGGCCCTGAAAACCCATTATCCGGAACCGAAGCTGCTTTACCAGCAGCGCGGTACGGCGGCGGGCACCGCCTGGCTGGCCGCCTGGGAAATCCGCATCAATCCGGTGCTGCTGCTGGAAAACCAGCAGGCATTTATCGATGAAGTGGTGCCGCACGAGCTGGCGCATCTGCTGGTGTGGAAACAGTATGGCCGCGTCGCACCACACGGCAAAGAGTGGAAGTGGATGATGGAGCAGGTTCTGGGCGTTCCGGCACGCCGTACCCATCAGTTTGAGATCGCCTCCGTGCGCAGTAACACCTTTGCTTACCGCTGCCAGTGCCAGCAGCATCAACTGACGGTTCGCCGCCACAATCGTGTTCTGCGCAAAGAGAGTGAATATCGTTGCGTTCACTGTGGCAGCCTGCTGGTCGCAGGCGAGTTTGTCGCGTCCTGAGAACAATCCCCATTCCGCCCTATTCCACATTCTGTTAACCTGCCGCCCTTTTTTGTACCAGGAAGAAATCCGGAATATGTCTCGCATACTAAGTCTGGCGATTGCGCTGCTGTTTGCACCTGCCGCTGACGCCCTTAATCTGAATAACTATCATCAGAATAACTTCCAGCAGGCTAAAACCTTTGCGGCGGCGATTAACGCTGATGCACCGGGTTCATTCTACTGTGGCTGCAAGATTCAGTGGCAGGGCAAAAAGGGCATTCCCGATCTCAACAGCTGTGGTTATCAGGTGCGCAGGAATGCCAATCGCGCCGGGCGCATAGAGTGGGAACATGTGATGCCGGCGTGGGAGTTTGGACATCAGCGCCAGTGCTGGCAGGACGGTGGCCGCAAAAACTGCAGCAAGGACCCCGACTATCGCCGCATCGAAACCGATCTGCACAACCTGCAGCCTGCAGTGGGTGAAGTGAATGGTGACCGCGGCAACTTCGCCTACAGTCAGTGGAATGGCAGCGAGAAGCAGTACGGCCAGTGTGAGATGAAGATCGATTTCAAACTCAAACAGGCGGAGCCACCCGCGCGAGCACGAGGAGCTATTGCCCGAACCTATTTCTACATGCGCGATCAGTATCATCTGCGCATTTCGCGACAGCAGACGCAGCTGTTTACCGCCTGGGACAGGCTCTATCCTGTCACAAAATGGGAGTGCGAACGCGACCAGCGCATTGCAAAGGTTCAGGGTAATCACAATCCTTATGTGCAGCAGGCTTGCCAGCGCTAAAATCCCTGCCCTACACTAGCTTTTTTCCCCATGACGCCGCCGCAATGCGGCGTCCGGTTTCAGGAACCTTATGCGCATACCTCGCATCTATCACGCCGGGCCATTAGAGATCGGCAGTGAAATTACCCTGGATGAAGATGCATCCAATCATGTAGGCCGGGTACTCCGGATGACGGCAGGTCAGCGTCTGGAACTCTTTGATGGCACTAATCTGACTTTTGCAGCAGAGATCACGCATGTTGATAAAAAGCGTGTAAAAGTATCGCTCACAGAGAGCCAGCCGGACGATCGCGAGTCGCCTTTACATCTGCATTTAGGTCAGGTGATGTCGCGCGGTGAAAAAATGGAATTCACTATCCAGAAATCGATCGAACTGGGCGTGAATGTCATTACACCCTTGTTTTCCGAGCGCTGTGGCGTAAAGCTTGATGCTGAACGTCTGGCGAAGAAGATCCAGCAGTGGCAGAAAATTGCTATTGCCGCCTGCGAGCAATGTGGCCGTAATCGCGTGCCGGAGATTCGGGAAGCGATGACGCTGGAAGCCTGGTGTGCAGAGACTGACAGCGGTTTGAAGCTCAACCTGCATCCGCGCGCCAGTCACAGCATCAATACGCTGCCACAGCCTGTTGAGCGGGTACGACTGCTGATTGGCCCTGAAGGCGGTTTGTCTGCGGACGAAATTGCGATGACGGCCCAGTACGACTTTACTGACATTCTGCTTGGTCCACGGGTATTGCGTACCGAAACCACCGCGCTGACGGCCATTACGGCACTTCAGGTGAGGTTTGGCGACCTGGGTTAAGCGATACTTTCAGCGGAAAGAGCGCAGGCATGATGTCCTGACCGATCGGCCCACTGCAGACCGAACCAGACGAGGCGGTAAACACCGCCTCACCGAGGAGATAATAATGATTAAACTTGGCATCGTGATGGACCCTATTTCGTCCATCAATATTAAAAAAGACTCCAGCTTCGCTATGCTGCTGGAAGCGCAGCGCCGTGGTTACGAAATTCATTACATGGAGATGCACGATCTCTCCATGCGCGGTGGCGTGGCCTCTGCCCGCACCCGTCTGCTGACCGTCGAGCAGAATCCTGACAACTGGTATCAGTTCGGCAGTGAGCAGGTGATCCCGCTGGCTGATCTGAACGTGGTACTGATGCGTAAAGATCCGCCATTCGATACCGAGTTCATCTATGCGACCTACATTCTGGAGCGCGCAGAAGAGCTGGGTACGCTGATCGTGAACAAACCGCAGAGCCTGCGTGACTGTAACGAAAAGCTCTACACCGCCTGGTTTGCCGAGTTTACGCCTGACACCCTGGTGACCCGCAGCAAAGCGCAGCTGCGTGAATTCTGGCAGGAGCATGGCGACATTATCATGAAGCCGCTGGATGGCATGGGTGGTGCCTCTATCTTCCGCGTGAAGAAAGACGATCCTAACTTTGGTGTAATTACCGAAACCCTGACCGAGCATGAGAGCCGCTTCTGCATGGCACAGAACTACATTACGGCGATTAAAGAAGGCGACAAACGCGTGCTGGTTGTGGATGGCGAACCGGTGCCTTACTGCCTGGCGCGTATCCCGCAGGGCGGTGAAACGCGTGGTAACCTTGCCGCCGGTGGTCGCGGTGAAGCGCGTCCGCTGAGCGAAAGCGACTGGGAAATTGCACGCCGTGTAGGCCCGACGCTGAAAGCAAAAGGACTGATTTTTGTCGGTCTCGACATCATCGGTGATAAACTGACTGAAGTTAACGTGACCAGCCCGACCTGCATTCGTGAAATTGAGGCTGCGTTCCCGATCTCCATCACCGGCATGTTGATGGATGCCATTGAGAAGCGCCTGGGCTGAGCAAGAAGCCGGGGCGTGGCTCCGTGATCAACCCAATACCGGTGCGGTCGTCGCGTGCCGGTTATTTTTTTGGTACATCGTGTGAGAATGAATTTACAACATCACTTTTTGATTGCCATGCCTTCATTGCAGGATCCTTTCTTCAAACGTTCCGTGGTCTATCTCTGCGAACATAACGAAGAGGGCGCAATGGGACTGATCATCAATAAACCCATGGAAAACCTGACGGTTGAAGGCATTCTGAAGAAGCTGAAAATTTCTGCTGACGATCGCGACCCGGCCATCAGGCTGGATAAGCCGGTTTTCACCGGTGGCCCGCTGGCGGAAGATCGTGGCTTTATCCTGCACTCAGCACAACGCACTTTTACCTCCAGCATTCGTGTCTCAGATAACACCATTATCACCACATCCCGGGACGTGCTGGAGTCCATTGGCACTGCGTCTCAGCCCACCAATGTGCTGGTCGCGCTGGGCTATTGCGCATGGGAAAAAGATCAGCTGGAAAATGAGCTGATGGAAAATGCCTGGCTGACCACACCAGCCAACAGCAATATCCTGTTCCAGACGCCGATTTCAGAGCGCTGGCGCGAAGCGGCGCGCAGTATTGGCGTCGATATTCACAACATGGCCAGCGACGCGGGACACGCCTGATGTCAACGCAAACACTGTTAGGTTTCGACTTCGGCACCAAAAGTATTGGTGTCGCCGTCGGTCAGGAACTCACGGGCAGCGCCCGTCCGCTGGCCGCAATTAAAGCGCAGGATGGCATCCCGGACTGGCTGGTGATCGAAAAGCTGCTGAAAGAGTGGCAGCCCGATTTCGTGGTCGTCGGCCTGCCACTGAATATGGATGGCACCGAGCAGCCGCTGACTGACCGCGCACGTAAATTTGCCAACCGCCTGCACGGTCGCTTTGGCATCCGGGTAGAGCTGCAGGATGAACGACTCAGCACGGTAGAAGCACGTGCTGGCCTGTTTGAGCGCGGCGGCTATCGCGCGCTCAACAAAGGGTCGGTCGATTCACAGTCTGCTGCCATCATTTTGCAGGACTGGTTCGAAAACCATTACTGATCTGCTTACTCAATCAGACCGGCTGCCTGACGCGCCAGCCGGCTCTGCTCAAACGTCTGCATACCGGCCTGTGCGCCGGTCTGCAGCAGCGCAGGGATCTGGTGCATCTTGCCCTCCCGGATCAGATTCGTGATACCCGGTGTGGCGATCAATACCTCAAACAGTCCGATCCGCGATCCGGTAATTGAAGGCACCAGCCGCTGCGCAATCACTGCTTTCAGGCTGCCCGCGAGTTGCGTACGCACCAGTTGCTTCTCCTCCGCCGGAAAAACATCCACCAGCCGATCCACCGCCTGCGCCGCGCCACGGGTATGCAGCGTCGCCAGTACCAGATGGCCAGTCTCCGCTGCCGTCAGCGCCTGACGGATGGTGTCGCTGTCGCGCAGCTCACCCAGCAGGATGACGTCGGGATCTTCACGCAGTGCCGCCTTTATCCCCAGCGAGAACGAATCGCAGTGCAGGCCGATTTCCCGCTGCTGAATCAGCGACTGCTGGCTGTGATGAATAAATTCAATCGGATCTTCCAGCGTAATGATATGACGCGCCTGCTGACGGTTCAGCGCATCGACCAGCGCCGCCAGCGTGGTTGATTTACCGCTGCCGGTCGCACCGGTCACCAGAATCAGGCCATCCTGCTGCTCCAGCAGCGTCGGTACAATGGCAGGCAGTTTCAGACTCTCCAGCGTCGGGCACGCCGTGGCGATGATGCGCAGCGCCAGTGACAGGCCATTGCGCTGCATAAACAGATTTGCACGCAGACGCTGGCCGCAGCTCAGGCTCAGGGCGAAATCAAGCTGCCCTGCACGCTCCAGCTGCTGACGCTGCGGGTCACTGAGCCAGCGGGTCATAAACTCTGCCATCCAGGCGACAGAAAGCGGACCCTGCTGCGGAATCGCCTCCAGCCTTCCCTGCCGCCGCCAGTAGGGCAAATGTCCGCTGCAAAGGTGCAGATCGGCGGCATTATGCTTTACACTAAGCCCCACCATTTCATCCAGATTCATAATTTCTCCTGACTATGACTTCAATCCAGCAAAACCTACAGCAAGTGCGGCAGCGAATCGCCGCCGCTGCCGCGCGTTGCGGCCGCGCACCAGAAGAAATTACCCTGCTTGCAGTCAGTAAAACCAAACCTGCGAGCGCGGTCGAAGAAGCCTATACCGCTGGCCAGATTGCCTTTGGTGAAAATTACGTTCAGGAAGGGGTTGAAAAGGTTCAGGCACTGGCCGCACATCCTGAGCTGGAGTGGCACTTCATCGGCCCGTTGCAGTCTAACAAAAGCCGTCTGGTGGCGGAAAATTTCGCCTGGTGTCACACCATTGACCGCCAGCGCATTGCGCAGCGGCTTAACGATCAGCGGCCCGCCTCGCTGCCACCGCTGAATGTGTTAATTCAGGTAAATATCAGTGACGAGAACAGCAAATCTGGCATCATGCTGGAGGCCGTTTCCGGGCTGGCGGAGCAGATCGCTGCCCTGCCGCAACTGCGGCTGCGGGGATTGATGGCAATTCCGGCAGCGGAGAGTGATTACCAGCGGCAGCTGGCGGTGTGTCAGCAGATGGCGGAAGCCTTCCTACAGCTGCAACAGCAGTATGCTGGCATTGACACGCTTTCGCTGGGAATGAGCGATGACATGGAGGCGGCAATCGCCGCAGGCAGTACGATGGTGCGTATCGGCACCGCCATTTTTGGCGCACGGGATTATGCGCACAACTCACAACAATAACAGAGGAACTTCATGTTAACACTGACGTTTTTAGTAAAAACGCTGATCGATCTCTACGTCATGGTGCTGCTGTTACGCATCTGGATGCAGTGGTCCCGCTGCGATTTTTACAATCCAGTGGCGCAGTTTGTCGTAAAAGTGACACAGCCGATTGTTAAGCCGCTGCGTCGCATACTGCCGGCTCTGGGGCCAATTGATACCGCCTCGCTGCTGCTGGCCTTTGTGCTGACCACGCTGAAATACCCGATTCTGCTGCTGATTCAGGTGGGCGTGTTCTCGGTTGACCCAACCAATCTCCTGGTCGGTCTGCTGTCGCTGGTGAAATCCGCCGGCTATCTGGTCTTCTGGGTCATTATCGTACGCTCTCTGATGAGCTGGATCAGCCAGGGACGTGGCCCGGTCGATTATCTGCTGGTGCAGTTAACCGAGCCGATGATGGCCCCTGTTCGCCGTATTCTGCCTGCGATGGGCGGCATCGATTTTTCTGCGATGATCGTCATCCTGGTGCTGTATGCCCTGAACTTTCTCGGCATGGACCTGTTCCCGGGTCTCTGGTATCTGCTGTAAATGAATCAAACTGGAACTGTTATGCAAAAAGTTGTGCTCGCAACCGGCAATCCCGGCAAAGTGCGTGAACTGGCGGAGTTACTCTCCGCCTTTGGTCTGGATATCGTCGCACAGACTGACCTTGGGGTTGAATCGGCAGAAGAGACCGGCCTGACCTTTATTGAGAACGCCATTCTCAAAGCGCGTCACGCGGCACAGATCACCGGATTACCGGCCATCGCCGATGACTCCGGCCTGGCCGTGGATGCGCTGGGCGGCGCGCCTGGCATCTATTCGGCGCGCTACGCCGGTGAAGAGGCGAGCGATCAGCAGAACCTGGAGAAGCTATTGCAGGCGCTGGAGAACGTCCCTGACGGTCAGCGCCAGGCGCAGTTCCACTGCGTGCTGGTCTATCTGCGTCATGCAGAAGACCCGACGCCACTGGTGTTCCACGGCAGCTGGCAGGGCGAGATCGCTCGCTCCGCCTCTGGCGACGGCGGCTTTGGTTACGACCCGATTTTCTTTGTCCCGGCGCTGGGTAAAACCGCGGCCGGGCTGAGCAAAGCGGAAAAAGGTGCGGTTTCTCACCGGGGTAAAGCATTGACGCTGTTGCTGGAAGCGATGCGTAATGCCTAATCTGCCGCCGTTAAGTCTTTACATCCACATTCCGTGGTGCGTTCAGAAGTGCCCCTACTGTGATTTTAACTCCCATGCGCTGAAAGATGAGGTGCCGCACGTTGAATATGTGCAGCACCTGCTGCGCGATCTGGAGATCGACCTGCCGCTGATCAATGGCCGGGAAGTGCGCACGATTTTCATTGGTGGCGGCACGCCCAGCCTGCTGAGCAGCAGCGCGATGCAGATGCTGATGGATGGCGTGCGGGCGCGTCTGACGCTCTCCCCTGATGCGGAAGTGACCATGGAAGCCAATCCTGGCACCGTGGAAGCGGACCGGTTCAGCGCTTATCAGCGTGCCGGTATCAACCGTATTTCGATTGGTGTACAGAGTTTCAGTCCGCAAAAGCTGCAGCGTCTGGGCCGCATTCATGGCCCGGAAGAGGCCGTCCGCGCCGCCGAACTGGCGGAGTCGCTGTCGCTGCGCAGCTTTAACCTCGACCTGATGCATGGCCTGCCCGATCAGTCGCTGGAAGAGGCACTCGATGATTTACGTCAGGCGATTGCGCTGAATCCGCCGCATCTCTCCTGGTACCAGCTCACCATCGAACCCAACACCCTGTTTGGTTCCCGTCCGCCGGTGCTGCCAGATGATGATGCACTGTGGGATATTTTCGAACAGGGCGATCGGCTGCTGCAGGCGGCCGGTTATCAGCAGTATGAGACCTCCGCCTACGCGAAGCCGGGTTATCGCTGCGAACACAACCTGAATTACTGGCGCTTTGGCGACTATCTGGGGATTGGCTGTGGCGCACACGGCAAGCTGACGCAGCCGGATGGTCGCATTGTCCGCACGGTGAAAACCCGTCATCCGCGTGGATTTATGCAGGGTAACTACTGCGAAAAGCAGTATGAGGTTGCCGATAGCGACAAGCCGTTTGAATATTTCATGAACCGCTTTCGCCTGCTGGAGGCCGCGCCGCGCGACGAGTTCAGCCGCTACACCGGTTTATCAGAAGAGGTGATCCGTCCGCAAATGGATGCCGCGATTGCCGCCGGTTACGTGACTGAAACCGCTGATCAGTGGCAGATTACGGAGAAAGGGAAGCTGTTCCTGAATTCGCTGCTGGAGCTGTTTTTAGCAGAAGAGTAGCAAAAGCGCCTCAGCCCGGCAGGCTGAGGCGTTAACTTATTTTTTCAGTGCGCGGGTGAGCTGTTTACGCTGATCTTCCAGCGAAATAACGCGATTACACACTTCGTGTCCGAAGTTCTGGAAATCCTGCTCCTGCTTACTCCACTCAGCCTGAATCGACTGTTGCAGACCGCCCAGATTGCCCATAATCGCCTGCAGCGGATTACTGCCGCCACTGCCCTGCTTACTGCCCATCTCATTCAGACTATCCTGCATCACGCCGCCCAGCGTTGACTGCACCAGCCTTTCGCCTTCGGCGCGCACCTGATCAATCGCCTGATGGTGGAACGTCAGACCGTCTTCCCGGTGTTCAATGATGCGGTTCATCTGCTGTTTCAGCTGGCCATTCAGCGTGGTCAGGCGATTACGCACGTTGCTGTCAGTGCCCAGTTTTTCAACGATGACCCGATCCAGTGCCGCACGTCCTTTCTCCAGACGGGATGTCGCTCCGCTGTCGATCCACGGCAGATCCCGACGCAGCGCGTTCTGATAGTCGATCGCTTTCTGCCGTTCAGCGATATCCAGCGAAACTTTCTGGCCATTGAACTGTACATCGCCCTGCGGCGAGATTTCTATATTGCCGTTAGCACCGACCACCTGCACGCTCTGCGGCTTAATCACCACATCGTCCTGTGGCTTAACGCTGCATTCGTAGGCTGCCTGAGCCTGAGTTGCTGCCACCAGCAGCACAGCAAGAAGCGCTTTACGCATCATATCTACTCCCTAAGATCGGGTCTGAAACCCGCCGATCGGGCCGCAGCCCGACACTGTGTGACGACTTAGTCCCACCAGACGTCAAAGAGTTCCGTCATCTGCACATCCTGCAGCTTGCGGTCTTCCAGCCAAATGCGTACCAGCGCACGATGCTCATCGGTGCATTTGCCGGTTTTCTGCAGGCAAACCAGCCCTTCCCACACCAGGTAGCCGCTGCCATCAAAGGCCAGGCCGTTAGGATCGATCGCTTCATTGATGAACTGGTTCAGCGTCTCATCAATTTCGCTTTCGCTGGTGCCTTCCGGGAAGCGCCAGGCAACGGAAAAGCCCAGTTCCTGAAACTCGTCAATGTGCAGTTTTTTACGTAAACGGCGGCTGCGTTGCGTGGCCATTATTTCACCCTCTCAAACATTAAATCCCATACGCCGTGGCCTAAACGCTGCCCGCGCTGCTCAAACTTGGTCAGTGGACGCGTCTCAGGACGCGGCACGTAATTCTGTTGCTCTGACTGGTTGCGATAGCCATCGATGCTGTTCATCACTTCAAGCATATGTTCCGCGTAGGCTTCCCAGTCAGTCGCCATGTGGAAAACGCCGCCCGGCTTCAGTTTACGCATCACCAGTTCGGCAAACGGCACCTGAACGATACGGCGTTTATTGTGACGCGCTTTATGCCACGGGTCGGGGAAGAAGAGCTGAACCATGCGCAGCGAGTTATCCGGAATCATTTTCTCCAGCACTTCCACGGCGTCGTGGCACATCACCCGCAGGTTCTGTACATCGGCTTCTTTGGCGGCGGCGAGACAGGCACCTACACCCGGCGCATGCACTTCAATACCCAGGAAGTTCTGATGCGGCGTGTTCTGCGCCATGGTCACCAGCGATGCGCCCATGCCAAAGCCAATCTCCAGCGTAACCGGAGCTTCGCGGCCAAACAGCGCGGGCAGATCGACAGGCTCAGGCTGATATTCCACCCCCATGACCGGCCACAGGGTATCCAGCGCCTGCTGCTGGCCTTTCGTTAAGCGACCCTGGCGGCGCACAAAGCTGCGGATCCGGCGCAATGGCCGCCCGTTCTCATCAAATTCTGGGGTGATGACGTCATTAATCATGTAAAAGCCTGCTGGTTAGCCTGTTCCGGGAAACGGGCATTATGCAAAGTTCATAAGCAGAAGCAAGCCTTTGCAATCTTCCGGTTTACACCCAGGTGCGCATGTGCTGGAATTCCTGCCTGAGTGTAGAGTAAACACGGAAAATTTCCTTCTTATGATGCAAGCGCCGCAGTTCGCGCAACAGGTGCTGGACTGGTATCAGCGCTTTGGTCGCAAAACCCTGCCGTGGCAGCTGGAGAAAACACCTTATAAGGTGTGGCTCTCCGAAGTGATGCTACAGCAAACCCAGGTTGCCACGGTTATTCCCTATTTTGAACGCTTCATGGCGCGCTTCCCCACGGTCACCGATCTCGCTGCGGCACCGCTGGATGAGGTGCTGCATCTCTGGACCGGCCTCGGCTACTACGCCCGTGCGCGTAATCTGCATAAAGCGGCAAAGCAGATTGTCGACGTTCATCAGGGCGAATTCCCGCGTAATTTTGATGATGTTTCTGCCCTGCCCGGCGTTGGCCGCTCCACGGCGGGTGCGATCCTGTCGCTGTCGCTGGGTCAGCACTTCCCGATTCTGGATGGCAACGTCAAGCGCGTGCTGGCCCGCTGCTATGCCGTCAGCGGCTGGCCGGGTAAAAAAGAGGTCGAAAAACGGCTCTGGCAGATCAGCGAAGAGGTCACGCCTGCCGAGGGCGTCAGCCAGTTTAATCAGGCGATGATGGATCTGGGGGCTATCGTCTGTACCCGCTCGAAGCCAAAGTGTGAAATCTGTCCGCTGAACAGCGGATGTGAGGCCTATGCCACCAGCAACTGGGCGAGCTATCCCGGCAAGAAGCCTAAGCAGGTGCTGCCAGAGCGCAGCGGCTGGTTCCTGATGATGCAGGATGGCGATGATGTCTGGCTGGAGCAGCGCCCGCCTGTGGGCTTGTGGGGCGGTCTGTTCTGCTTCCCGCAGTTCACCACCGAAGCGGCGCTGAATGACTGGCTGGCAGCGCGTGGCATCCATGCAAAACCGCAGCAGCTTACTGCGTTTCGTCACACCTTCAGCCATTTCCATCTTGATATCGTGCCGATGTGGCTGTCGTGGCCTTCTGCCGGGGCGGCGATGGATGAAGCAGGCGGTCTCTGGTATAACTTAGCGCTGCCACCATCTGTGGGATTAGCTGCACCCGTTGAGCGCCTGTTACACGAGTTGCGCCATCCCCGACAACTGGCTTTGGACAGTTGTGAGATTAATGAGGAAGAATAATGAGCCGCACCATTTTTTGTACTTTTTTACAGCGCGACGCGGAAGGTCAGGATTTTCAGCTCTATCCGGGCGACCTGGGTAAGCGCATTTACAACGACATCTCCAAAGAAGCCTGGCAGAAGTGGATGGCGAAACAGACCATGTTGATCAACGAGAAGAAGCTCAACATGATGAATCCCGAAGATCGTAAGGTGCTGGAGAAGGAGATGATCAATTTCCTGTTCGAAGGTAAAGACGTTCATATCGAAGGCTATACACCGCCAGAAGCGTAAACATTCCGGGCCTCATCGCTGAGGCCGGTTATCCAGGTCAGGCTTGCATTCCCAATGAATAAAAAATTAATCGCCCTGCTGGTGATAGCCCCACTTTTGGTTTCCTGTTCCGGGTCAAAGAATCAGCAATCCCACGAGGAGTGGGTTAAAGACACCAACGGCTTTGATATTCTGATGGGCCAGTTTGCTCACAATATTGAGAATATCTGGGGTATCAATGAGGTCCTGATCGCCGGACCTAAAGATTACGTCAAATATAGCGACAACTATTACACCCGCAGCCACATTAACTTTGAAAGCGGTAAGCTGACCATTGAGACAATTTCTGGCACCGATCCGATGGCCAGTCTGCGTCAGGCGATCGTGACGACCCTGTTGATTGGTGAAGATCCGGGTAATGTCGATCTCTATTCTGACGCCAACGACATCGAGATCAGTAAAGAGCCACTGCTCTATGGTCAGGTGCTGGATAACACCGGTCAGCCGATTCGCTGGCAGGGGCGCGCGGAAGCCTTTGCTGACTATCTGATTCAGAATAAATTAATGCGCCGCACCTCGGGTCTGCATGTGATTTACAGCATTTCGATTCCGATGGTGCCGAACCACCTTGACAAGCGTGCACACAAATACCTGCCGATGGTGCGTAAAGCCGCCGAGCAGTATGGTGTCGACGCTTCGTTGATCCTGGCGATTATGCAGACCGAGTCGAGTTTCAACCCCTACGCCGTGAGCCACTCTGATGCGCTGGGTCTGATGCAGGTGGTGCAGCACACCGCCGGTGTTGACGTGTTCCGCATGAAGGGCAAATGGGGCAAGCCGAGCCGCAGCTATCTGCTGGATCCGGAGAACAACATCGATGCCGGTACAGCTTATCTGTCGCTGTTGCAGCGCAGCTATCTGGGCGGCATTCAGGATCCGCTGTCACGCCGCTACGCAGTGATCACCGCCTATAACGGTGGTGCAGGCAGCGTACTGCGCGTTTTCTCCAGCGATAAAGATCGCGCGTTCTCAATGATTAACGGCATGTCACCCAGCAAGGTTTATTCGACCCTGGCGAACCAGCATCCGTCGGCGGAGTCGCGTCGTTATCTTTATAAGGTGAGTACGGCTCAGAAGAGTTATCGGGGATTTTGATCGGAGCCGCTGAAGCGGGGGGTGTTCGCTGCGCGAACGGGGCACGCTTCGCAGCGGCCTTGCTATGAAAAGGTTTCGCTTGCAGCAGGGTGGCACTGAGAAGGGTTTCGTTCGCCTGATCAGCTGGGCAGTTTCAGACACGCCTCTGCTGGCGACCGACAAGGGGCGCCAGTCGCCGCGCCCCTTGACCCCCGGCTCCGGCCTGCTTCACCGCCGCTTCGCGGTCCCTTCGCTTCTTCCGGATTTCTCACGGACCAGCGGGACGCGCCATCCCTGGCGCGAACCCGCCTCTTCGCGACATCCCTGTCGCTCGTCCTGAAATCCCTCATCCGCTCAGCGGTTCTGACGGCCTCCCCACCCCCCTGCTGTTATCTCTTATTTCTATGTTGGGTACTTTATCGCTTTACGTTTCCGGGATTGGCTTTGGCTTTGGCTTTGGCTTTGGCTTTGGCTTTGGCTTTACAGGACAGCAGACAACACAACACCACAGTTAACACAAAGAAATCACAGGCGGGGGTTTCTCAGAGGCATCCGGAGCGCTGAGGAACAACCGGAGGCAAGGATGAGCCGACAGGACGTCGGCGAAAGGACGGTTCGCGCCAGGGATGGCGCGTCCGGACGGTCCGCTGGCCGCAGGGCGTGACGAGGGCACCCCGCATAGCGGGGCGCGCAGGCTGCCGGACGCCGGGATTGTTAAGGGGCGGGCGTCCGCCCCTTGACGCGTCCGCCTGCACGGACAACCTGAAACTCCCGACCGCCTGGCGGGCGTAACCTGCTCAAAGCCAGCCCGCTGCAAAGCGTGCCCCGCCGCCAGGCGAACGGAACCCCTCTCATAGCCCGTTCACGCAGCGAACAAAAGGCCTGGCGGGCCGCTACCCGCCTCTGCCCCCGCTCAGATCAGCGCCCCACCATCATATTGGCCACCAGACACTTACGTCCCTGCTCATCCTCTTCGGTGTAAACGCCCTGCAGCTCCGGCGAGAAGCCGGGCAGCAGATTAAGCCCCTCTTCCAGTGCCAGGAAGTAACGCTGCACTGCGCCGCCCCAGACTTCGCCTGGCACGACGCACAGCACGCCCGGTGGATAAGGCAGCGCGCCTTCCGCAGCGACCCGGCCTGCGGCATCGGCGATAGGCACCAGCTCCACTTCGCCGCGAATATACGCCTGATGCGCATCCTGCGGATTCACGCTGATTGGCGGGAACTCTGCGGCGCGGAACATCAGGCGCTGCAGATCTTTGACGTTATGACTGACGTAAAGGTCGTGCATCTCCTGACAGAGGCGACGCAGGGTATAGCCGGCATAACGTTGCGCGTTTTTGCGGTAAATCGTCGGCAGCACTTCGGCCAGCGGCGCATCTTCTTTTACGTGCTGCTCAAACTGCGCCAGCATCGCCACCAGATTAGCCATCTTCTCCGGACTTTCAGCCGGGGTCAGCAGGAACAGGATCGAATTGAGATCGCACTTCTCCGGCACAATGCCATTCTCACGCAGGTAATTCGCCAGAATGGTTGCCGGGATCCCGAAATCACTGTATTCCCCGCTGGCCGCATCAATGCCTGCCGTGGTCAGCAACAGCTTGCAGGGATCGACCCGATACTGATCGCGCGCGTACCCCACAAAACCGTGCCACTTCGCCTGCGGTTCAAAGCTGAAGTAGCGCAGATCGCGGGCGATCGTTTCCGTGGGCGCATCCTGCCAGCGCTGTCCATCAACGATCTCCGGCACAAACGGCAGGATCATTTCGCAGCGGTCCAGGATTGCTTTACGCGCCTGAATGCCCAGCGTGACGCACTCATCCCACATGCGACGCCCTGCTTCACCCTGATGCATTCTGGCGTTGATATCCAGCGCGGCAAACAGCGGATAAAACGGACTGGTGGAAGCATGCAGCATAAAGGCATTATTCAGACGCTTGTGCGGGCAGAAACGCCGCTGTCCGCGAATGTGGTTATCTTTTTTATGAATCTGCGAAGTCTGCGAAAAACCTGCCAGCTGCTTATGTACGGACTGCGTGACAAAAATGCCAGGATCGTTTTCATTCAGCTCCAGGGTCAGCGGCGAGCAGCCTTCCATCAGGGGGATGAACTGCTCATAGCCGAGCCACGCGGAATCAAACAGGATGTAATCACACAGATGACCGATGCGATCCACCACCTGGCGGGCGTTGTAGACCGTGCCGTCGTAGGTGCCGAGCTGGATAATCGCCAGACGGAAAGGCCGCGCCTCTTCTGCGCGCTGGGGCGCAACCGCCGCGATCTGCTCACGCAGATAAGCCTCATCAAAGCAGTGCGCGTCAATGCCGCCAATAAAGCCGAAGGGGTTACGGGCGGCTTCCAGATAGACCGGGGTCGCGCCCGCCTGAATCAGCGCGCCATGATGGTTAGATTTGTGGTTGTTGCGGTCAAACAGCACCAGATCGCCGCGGGTCAGCAGCGCATTGGTCACCACTTTATTAGCGCTTGAGGTGCCGTTGAGCACAAAGTAGGTTTTGTCGGCGTTAAACACTTTTGCCGCATACTTTTGCGCATCTTTAGCCGAGCCTTCGTGGATCAGCAGATCGCCCAGTTTGACGTCGGCGTTGCACATGTCAGAGCGGAAAACATTCTCGCCATAGAAGTCATAGAACTGTTTGCCCGCCGGATGCTTTTTGAAGAACGCGCCGCCCTGATGTCCGGGACAGGCAAAGGTGCTGTTTTGCATATCGACATAGCGGGTCAGCGTCCCGAAGAAAGGTGGCAGCAGCGCCGCTTCATACGCCTGCGCAGCGGCTTCCAGCGCAAGCCACTCTTGCGGCTCGCCATTCAGCTCACCGCTGACGCCGGGCAGGTGCATCACCTCTTCTTCAAACGCATTCGCGACAAACACCGGCAGATTAAAGCCGGTGTGACGCAGCAGCGCCAGCACGCCGCTGCGGGTATCTGCCAGCGAGACGACGACCGCCGCCACATCCGTAAAGTCGGTATTATCCAGCGTCACTACGTCACGCGCGGTGTTCAGGGTCAGGCTGGGCGCAACAGCGGCGCTGGCAGCAATTTTCAGTGGAGTCATAACAGGATCCCTAACGTCAGGGAGGACGTGCCAGAAGCACAATTATGGGGACAGCGCCCCGGCGAATAATTAACCGTCAGAAGGCATATTGCAGTGTAGAGAGCAGATCCACAGCCGCTGCCTGGCTGGCCTCACCGCATGGTGGATAACGGAGAGTGCGGAAAAGAGGAAAACCCGGTGAGCGCCGGAAAACGCGAACGGTAATCCGGGCAGGTGCGCGGTGAACCGGACATGGCGACGTCCTCTGTGGTGAACAAACAGGGTCAAAAAGTGGCGGTCATAATGTCATCTTTTTTCTGCACGAACAACCCGCCCCAAACAATTATTCAGTCACGCCATAAAAACATAACATCATGATTTTTATAGCCTATTTATCATAAAAATTAATAATACGACTAATTATATGAATTATATGCAGATTTATGCATGTGACTCGCTAGCGCTGTCAGCGCACTTTCCCCTGCCTGCTGCCTCCTTAACCCGAAGAGGCGGCCATTGCCCTACCGCATTGCCACTCGCGGGCGTAAACTTACCCTCTCATTCCCACTCTGCCGGAGGCTGCATGTTCAAGGCACTGGTCATTGAAAATGACGAACAAGGTTACCGTTCCCTGCTGAAAGATCTCCCCGAATCTCAACTGCCCGACTACGATGTCACACTCGACGTCAGCTACTCATCCCTGAACTATAAAGATGCCCTGGCTATCTGCAACAAAGGCCCGATTGTGCGCCAGTTTCCGATGGTGCCAGGTATCGATTTTGTCGGCCGCGTGACGGCCAGCCGCCATCCCGACTGGAAAGAGGATGATGTGGCACTGCTGACGGGCTGGGGCGCAGGCGAAAAACAGTGGGGCGGCCTGGCGCAGAAAGCCAGCGTCAGCGGCGACTGGCTGGTGCGCGTGCCCGCTTCTCTTAGCCCGCTGCAAACCATGGCCATTGGCACAGCAGGATTGACCGCAATGCTCTGCGTCATGGCGCTGGAAAAACAGGGTATCACGCCCGAACATGGCCCCGTGCTGGTAACCGGTGCCAGTGGCGGCGTCGGCAGCTATAGCGTCAGCCTGCTGGCGCGTCTGGGCTATCAGGTGATCGCCTCCAGCGGTCGCGCCAGCGACCATGCGTATCTTATCGATACGCTGGGTGCGGCATCGGTGATTGATCGCGAAGAGCTTTCCCATCCCGGTAAACCGCTGGCAAAAGAGCGCTGGGCCGCCGCAATAGACAGCGTCGGCAGTCACACTCTGGCGAACGTGCTGGCCGGCATTCAGCGTGACGGCGTGGTGGCTGCCTGCGGTATGGCGCAGGGACTCGACCTGCCAGCCAGCGTCGCACCTTTTATTTTGCGTGGCATCACGCTGGCGGGTGTCGACAGCGTGATGTGTCCGAAGCCGCTTCGTCAGCAGGCGTGGCAGCGGCTTGGCGAGCTGCTGGATAGCGATCGGCTCAGCAAACTGAGCCGGGTGATCCCGCTGAGTGAAGCCAGAGAAGGTGCGAAGGCCTTGCTGGAAGGCAGCGTACAGGGTCGTCTGATTGTCGACTGCCGCTGACCCGCGTTTAAAGGCGCGTACCGCGCGCCTTTATTGACTGGTTCGCTGCAGTCGTTTGATCAACCCTTCCAGCGCGAACTGCGTGCCCTGCTCCATCACGGATTTCGGATCACCGCTGAACTGATGGCACTCCGCATCGTCCCTGCCGTCGGGTAATACCCAGCCAAACCAGATAGTGCCCGCAGGCGTGCCATCTTCGCCACCATCGGGTCCGGCATAGCCGGTAATCGATAATCCCACCGGTTCGCCTGAGCGGGCGCAGGCTCCCTGTACCATTTCACGTGCCGTCTGCTCGCTCACCGCCGTGTGCTGTTTGAGCGTATCAGGATGCACGCCCAGCAGACGAATTTTGGCATTTTCGCTGTAGGTGACGAAGCCGCTGGTATAAAAGTCGCCGCTGCTTTCCACCGCGGCCAGTGTCATGCTGATCAGCCCGGCGGTACAGGATTCGGCGGTCGTCAGATGAAGTCCGGAGGAGAGTAAAATGTTACCCAGTTGCTCAGCGGTTTGATCTAATGATTTTGCCATTATGGTCTCCTAAGTCTTCTGTCCTGAACACCAGGTATAGCGCAAAATCAGTAATTAAAAGCACGCAAGGCAATGTTTTTAAAGCGAAACGGTCTAAATCCGTAGCTGAATATGTGGCTTCCCACTCTCTGCATGTGCCACCACCTGCAAATCAGCCTGATACCAGCGTGTCAGCGTCTTTTCAGTCATAACCGTCTGCGGTGAACCCTGAGCCACCAGTCTGCCCGCGTGCAGCAGCAGTATGCGATCGGCCCATAAAGACGCCAGATTAAGGTCATGTAACACGGTGCAGACGGTAAGATCACCCGTGTACGTCAGCTGGCGTAATAAACGCAGAGTCTGCTGCTGCCAGAAAAGATCCAGCGCCGAGGTCGGCTCATCCAGAAACAGCCAGCCGCGCGGTCTTCCCTCCTGCCAGAGCTGCGCCAGCACCCGCGCCAGCTGCACCCGCTGCTGTTCACCGCCGGAGAGCTGGCGGTAATCGCGCTGCGCCAGCGAATCACAGCCCGTCAGTTGCATGACGTCTGCCACAATCTGCGACGTCTGCGTCTCAGGCCAGGGCGCACGGCCCATCGCCACCACCGATTGCGCCGACTGGGCAAAAGTCAGGTTGTTCTGCTGCCGCATCACGGCCCGACGTCGCGCCAGCTGCTCACGCGGCCATGCGGACATCACACGATCGCCCAGCCGGCACTCACCCCGATCGGGCGTTAAAAATCCGGTCAGCATCCGCAACAGTGTTGATTTACCTGCGCCGTTAGGCCCGATGAGCGCCACCCGCTCTCCACCTGACAGTGTAACGTCAAGATTATCGATAACAGTTCTGCCGTTGCGCGCCAGACAGAGTCCCCTCGCCTCTAACCTTTCCATCATTCAAATCCTCGCTGCTGACGCAGGATCAGCCAGAGAAACCAGGGGCCGCCAATCAGGCTGGTCAGCAGTCCGACCGGCATCTCTGCCGGAACCACAAGGGTGCGCGCCAGCGTATCGGCCAGCAGCAGCAGAATCGCGCCCGCCAGCGCTGAACCGGGCAGCAGCCAGCGATGATCGCTGCCAAGACAAAAGCGCATCACATGCGGCACCACTAATCCAACGAAGCCGATTATGCCACTGACCGAGACAGCCGTGCCGACCAGTAGCGCACTGAGGATCAGCAGCTGATGCTGAGTACGCTTCACATCAATCCCCATATAGTGCGCATCCTCTTCACCTGCCTGCAGCAGGTTGAGATGGCGGGCACGGCTCTGTAACAGCAGCAACGCAGGCAGAATCAGCAGCAGGCAGATGAGCAGCGCAGGCCACTGCGCCTGGCTGAGGCTACCCATCCCCCACAGTGATAGCTGACGCAGCTGCTGGTCATCGCTCAGCCACGACAACACGCCGACCGCCGCACCGCACAGCGCATTAATTGCAATACCCACCAGCAACAGCCGGGAGAGATTGCCGTATGCCAGCCGACTGAAACTGAAGATCAGCAGCGTAACCAGCAGGCTGCCGATAAAGGCGGCGATCATCGGTAGCCACAATGCCAGCTGGGGTGGCAACGCCAGCGGAATAACGATTGCCAGCGCGACCGCCAGCCCCGCTCCGCTGCTGATACCCAGCAGGCCGGGATCGGCCAGCGGATTACGGAAAACACCCTGCATCACCGCGCCAGAGACCGCCAGCGCCATACCAAGCGCCACCGCCAGCAGCACGCGCGGCAGGCGGATATTCAGCCAGATCTGCCAGATGAGATCGCTGAGCGGTGCCTGCCACAGCGCCTGCACCGACAGCGACATCGCCCCCAGATTCGCCGCCACTACCATCGCCACCAGCAGAAAACTTAGCATCAGCGTCAGACCCCGCAGCGCATTGCCATTAATCATGGTTCAGCGATTCCGCAGCCTGACGCAATTTCACTATTGCCTGCGGCGTATCAAGGCCAAATCCCAGCAGCGCCTGGGTATCAACGATCAGCAGACGGTGCTGCTGTCCGGCTGGCGTCAGCGCCAGGCCCGGTAACTGCCACAGCTGCGCTTCACCGCCCAGGGTTTTCAGGCCATCCTCGCCGATCACTACCAGATCCGGCGCGGCGGCGATCACGCCTTCCTGCGACAGCGCCTGATAGTGCGGCACCGAACCCATGGCATTCTCCAGCCCGGCGCTGCGAATAGCACCGTCGGCTGCGGTCTGATTTCCGGCCGCCATCGTTTTCATGCCGCTGTTTGCCATGATGTAGAGCACCTTTACCGGCAGCGATTGCTGCGGCAACTGGCGAATCTGCTGCGTTATTTGCTGCGCCAGTGTCTGCGCTTCGCTTTCACGCTGCAGCGCCTGGCCCACCGTGATAATTTTCTGCGGGATCGCCTGCAGACTGTTGTCGCCGCTGACCGTCACCACCCTGACGCCCGCGCGGGCAATTTGTTGCAGTACCAGCGACGGCTTTGCCTGTGCGCTGGCGAGCACCAGCGTCGGCTTCAGCGCCAGGATACCTTCGGCATTCAGCTGGCGCATGTAGCCCACATCCGGCAGCCGGGCAGCCTGCGCCGGATGCAGGCTGGTGCTGTCGCGCGCCACCAGCTGTGACTGAGCATCCAGCGCGTAGATAATCCGGGTGACGTCACCCCCAATCGACACCACCCGCTCCGCGGCCAGTGAGGGCAGCGTCAGCAGCAGCCATAACAGACTCAGGCGTTTCATGCCGCCGCTCCTGGTGTGCGAAGTGCGTTCACCTGCTCACGCCAGCAGGCCTGTTCTGGCATGCCTTCCGTGCGCTGTCCGTAGAGCTGGGCGATCTGCGTGCCGTCAGCGGCGAACAGTTCCAGGCTGGTCACAAAGCCATCGCCGGTGGGTTTGCGTGTGACCCAGCTTTCGCTGATCTGGTCCGCCATCAGGTGCAGCGTGAAGCGGGGATTGAAGATGTTGAGCCAGTTATCCATGGGTACCAGCTTCTCTACTTTGCCGGTGAAAATCTGGGTACAGCCACGGTTGCCGACAAAAATCATAATCTCGTTGCCCGCCTGCTGTGCCATCTGCAAGACACGCCTGAGTGCATCGTTGCCGGTCTGCCAGGCGAGATCCTCACCCACTGCGCGGAACGCCTGCGGTCGTGAGGCCTGATGACGCTTTAGCAGGGCAAAAAACTGATGAACATCGGTCATGGCACGCCATTCACGGTCAATCGCGATGGCATCAATCCCTTCCGACAGGGTGGCTGCAGCTACCGGCTCAACTTCCAGCGGCATCGCAGCGGCGTCAGTGAAGTCGGCGATCAGCGCGTGCCATGCCGCCATATGGGTCTGCTCCGTCACATAGATTTTCAGCACCGCATCGCCGTGACGATCAAAGATCTGAATGCTGTGACGTACGCCCTGCGCACCCGACTCCTGCAGGGCAAAGGCGCTGAACCACTGTCCGACAAACAGACGCAGGTCGAGCGCACGGGGATTCAGCACCAGGCCGCCATGTGCGCCGATCTGCACATTCTGATATTCGCCCAGATGCTCATGCACCGCATATGCGTTACGGGTAATGCTTTTGGTCTCGCCGACCGCGCCCAGTGCCCTCAGCAGCGCCGGGAAATCGTGTTTCAGCGCCACGGCATCAACGCCGATACGCGCTTCACACAGTTCCGCTTCGCTGATACCCATCAGCGTGGCCAGGTCGCGGGCATATTTTTTCGGGTGTTCACCTTTAAGAGCGAGATAGTGCTGATAAATCGAGTCCATGGTTATGATTCTCCTGGTAATGCCCTGCACCAGCGCAGGGCGACGATAGTTAAAAATCGACATTAACACCTAACTGGAAAGTACGACCCGGCATTACGGCCAGTGCCTGATCGTTACGATCCTGTTGGGTGCCGCTGGTCAGTTCACGGCTGCTGAGGTAATCCCAGTATTTGCGATCGGTCAGGTTGTAAAGCCCACCGCTCAGCCTGACGTTTGGCGTGACGCGCCAGTAGGCGGTCATGTCCACCATGCCATAGCCCGGCACCCGCATGTAATCGGTACTGGAATCGGTCAGGCTATTACCGGTGTTGGCATAGCTGTTGCGGTTTGTGGCGCTGGCTTTCTTGCCCTTAACAAACGTGGCGGTGACGGCAGCACCGTAGCCGCGCGCCTCATCATCCCAGGCGAGTCCGACAATCGCTTTCATCGGGGCGACGCTTTCCAGATCGACGTAGCGGTCGCCAGCGTAAGATGACTTCGCCGCGCCCTGGGTGTAGCCAAACGCCAGATTGGCACTTAGCCCCTCGACCTTGCTGAACCAGCTGCCGAAGTTCAACTTGCTGCTGATTTCAGCCCCATAGATGTAGGCTTTGTCGCGGTTCTCCGCCTGATAGGTGGTATAGATGTTGCTGGGTACATTGACGAACTTACCCGGATTGGCCGCCCGGCTGTAGCGGGTAAAGGCGATGAAGTTTTTGTAGTCGTTATAAAACGCGGCGGCATTAAGCGTCACGCCCTCCGCAACCTCGCCTTTTATACCCCATTCGTAGTTGTTGCTGGTTTCGGTCTTCAGATCGGCATTGCCAATCAGCGCATATTGCGCGGTGCCGGCATAGCTGGAGCCAAGGTTCCATGAGCCATAGAGCTGGGAGTCGTTGGGGAACTGCGCGCCACGGGTATATTGCAGATAAGTCATCAATGCCGGGGTCAGATCGTACTGGAAGGCGATCGACGGCAACACCTGGGTGTCGCTGTTTGGCGAACCGTAGAGTGCGGAGACTTCGCTGGCGTCAAGCACACTGCTATTCGTCGTCAGTGTCGTCACATCACGTGGGCGGGTGTTCTGGTACGCCACACGCACGCCCGGCACGATAGCCGCTCGGTGTCCGGCAGCATCGAAGCTAATAGTATCCTGCAGATAACCGCCAACGGTGTAGCTGCGACTGTTAGCCTGCGGCTGCATGATCTCAGTATAAGCACTGGCTGGCGGTGCCTGACGAAAAGGCCGTTCAGTATCGACCAGACGCGCATTTAACCCGGCACTCAGCTCATGCCGCCCGACGCTTTTAAGCGCGCGGGTGTCAAAGCCGTAGCTGTCGCTGTTGTAGTCGGAGTAAACGGTTTGCCAGGCGGTGGCGTTCGACGGCATCAGGGTGTTGTCATGTGCCTGGGTTTGCTGCCAGTAAACGCGGGTCGTCAGAGTGTCGATCAGATCATTGTAAGGGGTGTACTCATCCGCCAGGCTGATGCCCCAGCGTCGGGTATCGCTCTGCTGCTGCGCCGTTCCCCAGACCGTATTGCCGGATGTGCTCCAGCTGTCGTAATGGCTATGGTGCGTTTTGTGATAGTAATCGAAAGTCGCGCTGAGCTTGTGAAGATCATTGGGCTGCCAGATGCCCGAGGTCATAAAGGCATCGGAATGCCAGTTAGCCGGATAGGCATCAACCGTGCCGCTGTTATTGCGGGTCTGTTGTCCGTCGCGACGACTGTAAACAAAGATTCCCCGCAGCGTATCATCGCCTGCTGCTGCCGTAATGCCGTTGTGCCAGCTGCGGCTGGCGGAGTCGTAGTCGCTTTGAAAACCAAAATAGTTGCGTTTACCGGGATTCAGATAGTCATCCGGGGATTTGTTACGGAACGAGACATTGCCGCCAATCGCGTTATTCGGCTGATCCACTGCCGTGGCACCCTTCTCAATGCCGATGTGGCCAAACATATAGGGATCGATGTAATCGCGGCCAATCCCAAAGCTGTCGAGACCGGCACGTCCCACATAGCTGCGGCCGGTGGCCTGCGGTAACGGAATGCCATCCACATCGAGACCAACGCGGTTGCTCTCTAAACCACGAATGTTGTAGCCAGTGTAACCGGCCCGGTCAAAGCCGCTCTTACCGGCTGAGGAGCCGCCACTGGTGCCGGTGGCGCTGATCAGCGGTTCATAGCGCATGATCGATCCAAAATCAGTGGCACCACGTTGCTGCAAATCGCTGGCGGAGAGCGTGGTTTTGCTGCCCGCCGTTTGTTTGATCTCCGGTGCAGTCACCGTCATTACCGGTTCAGCACTGCTGCCATAGCGGTCGGAAAGGGTCAGCGTGGCAGGTTCACTGCCCACAGCGTAGGTGCAGGTGGCATTGATAAAGGTGGCGAGCAACGCCAGCTCAGACAGACGCGGTTGCGTCAATCTCCGAAAACGTGGTGACATAGGCGCGAATTACCTGATTAATTGTTAGTATTCGCTCACTTGCTTGCTGCAACATAAAAAACGGCTCTGCATAAAAGCCGTAAAAAATCAGAACATCATGCGGGTGTAATCATTATCGCCGGGAATTTAATGCAACTGATAATCATTATCAATATTATTTACATTAAGGCTTAAACCACAGCGCACAAATTGTTAACCCGAATGCATCTGCATTTATCAATACGTAAAGGAAGAGAGTTATGGCGCAAAAACCTGTGGTTGTTATTCACTACTGTATGCAATGCAACTGGCTGATGCGGTCAGCGTGGATGGCACAGGAACTTCTGCATACCTTCGCCGAGGATCTGGCTGAGGTCACGCTGAAACCCGGCACCGGCGGTATTTTTGAGATTACGCTGGATGGTCATCTGCTGTGGGAACGTAAGCGGGACGGCGGTTTCCCGGATGCGACTACCCTGAAACAGCGCGTGCGCGACATCTGTTTCCCGGATCGTACCCTGGGTCACATCGATAAGAATAAGAGTGAAATCAGCTGATTAACTGTGGGTGACTTTATCAGCCGCGTCGTGCAGCGCCCTAATCAGCGTCTGCAGCGCGGCTTCTGAAATATCTTCCTGCGCCAGTCGTTGATTCAGAGCCACCTTCAGCCCGTGAATTGCCTGCTCCACAGCAGGAATGCTGCGGTTATTGACCACGATTGCCAGCGTAGAGAGACGCGTAATCAGGCTGGCTACCGTTTCGCGGTTATCCGCCAGCTGCGCCTCACCAGCCGCCGTCAAACGGTAAGCTTTACGCGCTGCCTGCGCATCCACCACCTGAATCGCCTCCATCTCTTCCAGCAGCGTCAGGTTGGGATAGATGATCCCCGGACTGGGCGAATACTCTCCCTTTGACAGCTCCTCAACGGACTTGATCAGCTCATAGCCGTGCGCCGCATTCTGCGCCAGGAAATGGAGCATCAGCAGGCGAATCTCACTCGCTTCCAGCATCTTTTCACGTCGTTTACGTCGTCCGCTGCAGCCGCCTGCGCGCGAAGTCTGTTCGTCAGATGAAGTGAAAGTCGGATGCTGTTTCATGACCTGCCCTGCTGAAAAAAAGGAGAGTGATGGTAGTCCGCCATCTGGCAAAACTCAATTGTCAGCGCGGCTTACTTCTGATGCCAGTAGGCCACCGCCCGCACGAAGTCGCTGTCGAGACCACGCTGCGATGTAAAGTAGTCAGACAGCGCTTTAACAAACTCCCCCTCGCCGGTCAGCCAGATAAAGTAATCTTCCGTCGGGAACGTGAGCTGATCCAGCCGGGTAATCAGCTGGCTGAGCTGCGCTTTTTGCATCTTACCGCTGCCCAGCCAGTTTGCCGTTACGCCTGCTGTATCCGATAAATAGTCGCGACCGGTCGCTTCATCGGTAAAGGCATAGAGATGCAGCGCCTGGGCGCGGGCGTCACGCTGACGGCGGGCAAAAGCGGGCAGTCCGGTTTCGTCGCAGACGTAAAGCTGGAATGCGTAGCCGGTCGGCACTACCAGCGAGCCACGTGGCCCACCAACAATCAGTTGATCGCCCACCTGCGCCTGCGCGGCCCAGTCACTGGCTACGCCCTGCTGATGAATATAGAAGTCGAGGGTCAGTGAAGACTCACCATCGAATTCCAGCGGCGTGTAATCACGTGCCTGCGGACGTAAACCTTCAGGCCAGACAATGCCTGCGTCGCTAATCTGTGGCAGAGCCAGTGTCTCACCTTCAGAAGAAGGGAAAAACACCTTGATGTGGTCATCAAAGCCTGGTGACGTAAAGCCTGCCAGATCGCTGCCGCTGAACCGGATGCGCCAGAATTTTCCGGCAATCCTGGTTTTACTGGCGACCTGAATATGACGGAAACGCAGTTCATTGCGGATGCGCTGCGGCGTACGCTTTTCGGCTGTTGTAGTCAAAATCTCTCTCCTGAAACAGGGTCTATGCCCGATAGTCAGGGGCATACCCGCCGTGATTAAACAATAATGTAATAACAATCATTCTCATCTGAAGCCACAAGATTAGCTATGATATATCTTCGGCACAAGAACGAAAAATGCGATTCTGCGACTTAAGATATATTTTAAACAGCGTCGTAAGAGAAGTAATGCGGACGGAAAGTGGCATGAGTGAGAAGCATGCGATGCAGCAGGCAGGTAAAGAGTGTTTTAAAAGGCAGGCGAATGGGCCTCAGAGAGGACGCCGCAGATGCAGAGTGTGTGCAGGGTAATCAGGCGGAAGCTGTCCGACTCCTGAAGAGCCGGGCATCATCTCGCGCCGCCGGTTCTGGCAGCGCATCAACCCTTACAGCGTGTCGTTGAATCCGGAAAGGGAGGCATTACTGCTGGTGTGATCCGGCAGTTCACCATCACCCAGGATTTCATGCTGGGTAACCTGAGAGTGCGGATGCAGTCCGGCAGGCGGTGAGAAAGGCTCAGCCTGCTGCGCCATCGCCATTGCAGGCAATGCCAGGATCAGGGAAATCATTAAGCGTCGCATAGTTGTCTTCGATTGTCGTTTTGACCAGAAAAGGCCAGAAATGCAGATGAATGTTCCATCCCTGCCACAGAAGCACGATGATTCAGATATGACAGGGTTTCGGGGGAGAATTTTACGCCAGAATGGCGACTTATTTTATAAAATCGTGCGGTTTGTCACGGTTTATCGCACGAAAGATGCATTGGCAGGGCCAGAAGCGATTTGCCCTGCCCTGTCGACTACGCCTGCATCACCGGAATTGAAAAAACGCCGCTGAGCCAGTCGGGCTTACAGTGCGCAAAATCGAGACGCAACAGGTCTTTGCCCGGACGGCGTGAGACACCCAGCATGGGCAAATGCTGATAGTAGATATCCTCGATAAAGCGCGTCAGCTGCTCCGGCCTGCCGCTCCAGCGAATCGACGCATAAAGACCACATACCTCGCTCCAGCTGGCGGTATTGTCACCCAGCAATCCGGCATGTTGTGGTGCCAGCGCCTGAAACAGGCTGATATTCTGCTGGTCTGCAGAGCTATGGCCAGGACCATACTGAAAACCTAACCAGCCGTGCGTCGCATGGCTGCCCGCCAGCGCGACCAGATGCCGTGCCTGCTCTGCCACACGATGGTCGTGGTCGGCAATATACTCACCAAACCTGCACTCCCACTCCAGTGTCTCTCCGCACAGGTGCAGTTCTTCCTCACGTGCCACCAGCGTCGCACGCTCTGCCAGCGAGCGCACCAGAATGCGACCATGGAAGTTTTTAACCGGCAAATGAGGAATACGGCGAAACGCGCCAGGCGTCAGCGAAAAGTGGCCTTTGAACACCCGCGTGAAGTTTTGCTGGTTATCAAAGCCAAAACGTACGGCGATATCGATCAGCGTCATGCGCGTCAGACGCAGCGCCATGGCCGCCATCGTCAGACGCCGTTTGCGGGTATACGCCGCCAGCGTCTGTCCGGTCATCTCCTTGAACATGCGCTGCATGTGCCATTTGGAATAACCTGATTTCAGGGTGATTTGATCGATATTGAGATCGTCGGTGAGGTTGGCTTCTATCCACTCGACCAGATCGTTGATGTGCTGTTTTTTAATGGCCTGACTGAGCATGATGGCGATTTACGACGCGGGTTAGGACTGAAATTTTCGTTACAAAAGAATAACAAAAATTGCGAATCGGTGTAAGGAAAGGGTAAGACGCACGCGCCCGTTCGGGGCGATTCCGCATTAATTGCTTAGGTTACTAACTAAAAAAGGCTGACTGACGTCAGCCTCGGACAACTCAGAATGTAAAGCGATGGGAGCATACGCCAGGAGCAAAGCAGCGCGGGCCATGGACAAAAATGCCGGGAGCGTTTTTGAACAACGCAACGCGTTGGCCCGGCTACGGGCGCACCTCACGGATGAGGTGCGTAATCGCCCGCGCTGAGCATGCCAGGGATAGCGTTTTTGCGTCTTTGCGGAGGGCGTATGCTCCCTGAGCTTGCTCGTTATCAATACTCGCAGTCGTCACGACAATTAATGACTACGCATTCCCGCTGCAGTCATCATCATGCGGAACAGCGAGGCGACAACGCCCAGCGCCAGCACGCTGGCAGCGTAGATAAACACCAGCCACATTACACGCTTCCACCACGGTGCTTTCGTCTCTGCGTTTTCATTGTGGTCTTTCATGCTGCTGAGGCTTTTCATATCAATGATATCCTGCGTCTGCTTTGATTTTTCCACGGAACACGTAGTAGCTCCAGAAGGTATAGCCCAGGATCATCGGGATAATCAGCAGGCTACCCACCAGCATAAAGGCCTGACTCTGCGGAGGTGCCGCAGCCGCCCAGATGGTCACGGATGGCGGAATAATGTTTGGCCAGATACTGATGCCCAGTCCGGAGAAGCCCAGGAAAATCAGCGCCAGCGTCAGCAGGAACGGTGAATAGTGTGCCTCGCGTTTGATGGCGCGAACAATGCCCCACGAACAGAGCAGTACCAGCACCGGAACCGGCAGGAACAGGAACAGATTTGGCGTGCTGAACCAGCGATGAGAGATGTCCGCATGCGCAAACGGCGTCCACAGGCTGACGATGCCAATAATCACTAACAACGCAATCACCAGCGGCGTCGCCAGCGCGGACATCTTACGGTGCAGTTCATTCTCGGTCTTCATGATGAGCCAGGTACAGCCCAGCAGCGCATAGGCCACTACCAGACCCACACCGCAGAACAGCGGGAACGGCGCAAGCCAGTCCATTGCGGAACCGGCAAAGCGGCGTCCCTCAACCGGAATGCCATCCAGCAATGCACCGACCGCCACACCCTGACTGAAGGTGGCGATGATCGAACCGGCAATGAACGACTTGTCCCAGAATGCACGATGGCCTTCCACCGCTTTAAAGCGGAACTCAAAGGCGACGCCGCGGAAAATCAGACCAATCAGCATGGCGGTCAGCGGAATCGACAGTGCATCAGCGATGACTGCATAGGCCAGCGGGAACGCACCGAACAGGCCTGCGCCCCCCAGCACCAGCCAGGTCTCATTACCATCCCAGACCGGCGCAACGGTATTCACCATCATGTCGCGCTCGCCAGCATCTTTATTGAACGGGAACAGCAGACCAATGCCCAGGTCGAAACCATCCATCACGATATACATCAGGGTTGCGAAGACGATAATCACAAACCAGATAACAGAAAAATCGATCATCTTAGTGGTCTCCATCCTTAAAGGTGGCAGCGGAAAGTGGACGCGCTGGCGTTTTCTTCTGACCCGGTCCACCCTCTTCGGTGATATGACCTTCGCCGACAACCGGTCCCTGCTTAATCAGACGCATCATGTAGTGATACCCCACGCCAAACACCGAGCTGTAGACCAGAATAAAGGCCAGCAGGCTGATGCTCATGTGCATATCGCCATGTGCGGAGACCGCATCAATAGTGCGCTGCACGCCATAAACCACCCACGGCTGACGACCGATTTCGGTGGTAAACCAACCAGCCAGAATCGCAATCAGACCCGAGGGTCCCATCAGCAGCGCAAACCACAGGAACGGACGCGACTCATAGAGACGTCCTTTGAAACGCAGCCAGAGGCTGACCACGCCCAGCGTGATCATCAGCAGGCCCAGCGCCACCATCACACGGAAGGACCAGAAAATCACCGTTGAATTAGGTCGATCCTCTTTCGGGAACGACTTCAGCGCCGGAACCTGCTTGTCCAGACTGTGCGTCAGAATCAGACTGCCAAGATAAGGCACTTCCAGCGCATATTTGGTGCGCTCCTGCTCCATGTCAGGAATACCAAACAGAATAAGCGGTGTGGCTTCACCCGGCGGGTTTTCCCAGTGACCTTCAATCGCCGCGATCTTGGCAGGCTGATGTTCCAGCGTGTTCAGACCGTGAGCATCACCAATCATTGCCTGAATCGGCGCGACGATCAGCGCCATCCACAATGCCATGGAGAACATCCTGCGGATGGCAGGATTGTTGTTGCCCTTCAGCAGATGCCAGGCCGCCGACGAGCCGACAAAGAAGGCACTCGCCAGAAACGCTGCCACCGACATATGGAACAACCGGTAAGGGAAAGAGGGGTTAAAGACGATTTTGAACCAGTCCTGCGGAACCACGATGCCATTCTGGATGATGTAGCCCTGCGGCGTATGCATCCAGCTGTTAGAGGCCAGGATCCAGAAAGTCGAAATCAGTGTTCCCAGGGCGACCATGCAGGTGGCAAAGAAGTGCAGACCCGGACCTACGCGATTCCAGCCAAACAGCATCACACCCAGGAAGCCCGCTTCCAGGAAGAACGCCGTCAGCACTTCATAGGTCAGCAGCGGACCGGTGATACTGCCGGCAAACTCTGAGAAGCCGCTCCAGTTCGTCCCGAACTGATAAGCCATCACCAGCCCTGACACCACACCCATACCGAAGTTAACGGCAAAGATTTTGGACCAGAAATGGTAGAGATCGCGATAGGTTTGATCGCGGGTTTTGAGCCACATACCTTCGAGTACAGCCAGGAAACTGGCGAGACCGATGGTGATGGCGGGAAAGATAATATGGAAGGAAACAGTAAATGCGAACTGAATCCTGGCCAGATGAAAGGCATCTAATCCGAACATTGCTTACCTCTTTGCCACATAGAACACCATGTATTTACTTATTATTAACAACTTATGCCTGATGCGCTGACTTCTCTGCGCTTATTGAAATTCCCGCCGCAAATTTAGAACTATTCGCGACGAGGAAACAGAAACAGTGGGGTTAATGAAAACTATAACAGTCTTTGTTGATTTTGATCATTGTTTTTAGTGGGAATTATTTATTTAAAAATAAGGCCTAAAGGTTAATCAGAGCGTATTTATGTGTCGTTAATGTTACGGTATTTGTCACTTTAAAATTTCACATCGGCAAAGCAAATCCTGACTCAAAAAAAGCCTCAACCGGCTGTTTTCAGACGTTATTTTGTTATAAACCCTGATTTAAAAAAGGTCAAACCCGGCAGTGGAAAATTTAAATAATCTTACTTATTAATGAGTTATATCAGTAATTCGCTACCCGCGCCGCTTTGTTTATTTTTTTGCATTACCCTGGCTAATCCAGACCTAAATCCAGGTGAAAAATAGCCAGAGCGGCGCATTTAAGCGCCACCGGAGATGTTAATAAAATGGGTCAAAATGCCGTAATGAATTAACAGCGCTTCCGAAGCAGCCAGTTATTCCGGGCCAGTGCCTGATGAAATGATTTAATAACCAGCAAAAAGGCGAGAAACCCGCTTGGGTTATTTTCGCTGCCGTTAGGTTATTCCGGTTTCAGGGAGTGAAAGGAAAGAAGAACAGATCATAAATCGCCTGCCAGCATCTCCACACTTTCACGACGAGATGGCTGACAGGCGAGGGTTTTACTCAGCTGCAGATTTTTCGCGCTGTGCCAGAATCCGGCTCAGGTTCAGCTCCAGCCAGTCTGCCAGCCCCACAACCTGTTCACTGACTTCACGACCAAGCGGGGTCAGACGATATTCCACGTGCGGCGGTACGACATCGTAAGCGATGCGCTGCACGAAACCATCTTCCTCCAGATAGCGCAGATTCTGCGCCAGCATCCGTTCACTGACGCCACCGACCGCCCGGCGCAATGCACTGAAGCGCAGCGTCTGGTCCTGGAGAGCCAGCAGAATCAGTACGCTCCAGCGGCTGGTCACCCGTTTCAGTACGTCGCGCGACGGACAGTTAACGTTGAGCAGTTCACCACGACTAAATTTTTCACTCAATTTTTCAGACATTTAAGCTGCGCACCTCAAACTAACAATTCTGTAAGTACTTACTAAAAATTAGTTTATATCCTAGTCTGGATTTCACCAACAGCCACAGGAGTCATCCCATGATTGCAGTCACAGGTGCCACCGGCCAGCTGGGCCGAATCGTTATCGATGCATTACTGAAAAAAGTTCCGGCAGCAGAAATCGTTGCCGCTGTGCGTACGCCCGCTAAAGCGGCCGATCTTGCTGCGCATGGCGTGATTGTGCGCCAGGCCGATTATGGCCAGCCAATGACGCTGGAGGCTGCTTTTGCAGGCGTGGATAAGCTGCTGCTGATTTCGGGCAGTGAAGTGGGTCAGCGTGAGGCGCAGCATAAAGCTGTCATCGACGCTGCAAAGGTTGCAGGCGTGAGCTTTATCGCCTACACCAGCCTGCTGCATGCAGATACCTCACCACTGGGTTTAGGTGTTGAACATCGCGCGACAGAAGCGCTGCTGAAAGCCTCTGGCATTCCGTTCGCGCTGCTGCGTAACGGCTGGTACACCGAGAACTACGCCGCCAGCATTCCACCGGCGCTGGCACATCATGCGTTTATCGGCGCGGCGGGTGAAGGCCGCATCGCCTCTGCTGCCCGTCAGGATTACGCTGAAGCGGCGGCTGAAGTGATGACCCGTGACGATCAGGCGGGAAAAGTCTATGAACTGTCCGGCGACGACAGCTATACGCTGGCGCAGTTTGCTGCGGAGATTGCCGCACAGAGTGGTGAGAAAGTCGATTATGTCAATCTGTCTCAGGCTGACTTTGCCGCCGCGCTGACAGGCGCTGGCCTGCCAGAAGGTCTGGCAGAGATGCTGGCAGATTCCGATGCCGGTGCAGAAAAAGGTGGCCTGTTTGATGATTCGCGTCAGTTGAGCAAACTGATTGGTCGCCCGACCACAAGCTGGCAGTCGGTGATCCGCACAGCACTGGCGAACCATTAATCCAGCTCTCTCTGAGCGGGCAACCTGGCCCGCTCAGTTCTCACTCCTGCCCTGATTTACGTTGCGTATGCCATTTTCTGCACCCTTTGCGGTTGCGGTTTTTTTTACAAAATGTGAATAAATGCCAGTTTTCTTCAGCTTAAATTTTTTTATTCGTGTCGCTAAGAGATTCATCCGAAATGCGTTTTTTGTGAAATTCGCTATATTTGGTTGAATTGACTGGAATTTATTAAAAAAGCTCGATTAATCGACAATTTTTATTACGTTCATAGATATTCTGCATTGTTGTTCCGCAGGATGAGAGGTCTATAATTTCTCCTTTGTGCAACCACGACCGCTCAGGAGGCCGTTATTAATACCCATCGCCAGCAACAAAATGCACTTGAAGAGGTTCGTGCCGGGGCGGAAGTTGAGTATCAATACGATCCCCATGAACTGAAACTGGATCGCATGCAGGATTCTGAACCGGAACCGGAGCTGATTGAAGGCTTACCGGCGCCGGATGCGCTCACCCCTGCCGATCGTTATCTGGAACTGTTTGAACATGTCCAGATGTCGCGGATTTTCGAGGACAGCAAAACCTTCCCTGACTGTTCGCCTAAGTACGATCCGCTGGATGTGCTGATGCGCTATCGTCGACAGAAACGCAGCAGTGATTTCGACCTGTCACGTTTTGTTGCCGATCACTTTTATCTGCCTGGCGTAAACGAAAGTTTTTATGTCTCCAACCCGGATAAATCGCTCAACGAGCATATCGATGACCTGTGGCCGGTTCTGACCAAAATGCCGCAGCAACATATGCCGCACTCCTCGCTGCTGCCCTTACCTAAACCCTATGTGGTACCAGGCGGACGCTTTGGCGAAACCTATTACTGGGATTCCTACTTCACCATGCTGGGGCTGGCGGAATCGGGCCGTGATGACCTGCTGCGTCACATGGCAGATAACTTCGCCTGGCTAATTGATAACTATGGCCATGTGCCAAACGGCAACCGTACTTATTATCTCAGCCGTTCTCAGCCACCGGTGTTTGCGCTGATGGTCGAGCTGTTTGAAGAGGATGGCGTGCGCGGTGCGAAGCGCTATCAGGAACAGCTGATGAAGGAATATCAGTTCTGGATGGATGGTGCCGGCTCACTGATGCCAAACCAGGCCTATCGCCACGTCGTGCGGATGCCAAATGGCTCACTGCTGAATCGTTACTGGGATGACCGCGATACGCCACGTGATGAGTCATGGATGGAAGATGTCGAAACCGCCCGCGAATCTAAACGTCCGGCCAGCGAAGTCTATCGTGACCTGCGTGCTGGTGCGGAGTCGGGCTGGGATTACTCCTCACGCTGGCTGCGTAATCCGAAACGTCTGTCGAGTATCCGTACCACACAGTTTATCCCTATCGATCTGAACGCGTTCCTGTACAAGCTGGAACTGATGATTGCCACCCTATCGCACGCCAAAGGCGAAGAGCTGACGGCGCTGGCGTGGCAGAAAAAAGCGGAAACGCGGAAACGTGCTATCACTCGTTACCTATGGGACAGCACCGCTGGTGTATTCCGCGATTACGACTGGCGTCGTGAGCGTTTTGGTGCTTTTACCGTTGCCTCGGTGGTTCCGCTGTTTGTGGGTCTGGCGACGCCGCATCAGGCGCACCTGCAGGCAATCTCACTGCGTCATCTGCTGCTGAGTAACGGTGGCCTGCTGACTTCAATGGTGGAAAGTGGTGAGCAGTGGGATCGTCCTAACGGCTGGGCACCGATGCAGTGGATGGCCGTTGTTGGCCTGAATAACTATGGTGAAGAGACGCTGGCAAGTGAAGTCGCGGTAAACTGGCTTAATACGGTTAATAACTTCTATCAGCTGCATCACAAGCTGGTCGAAAAGTATGACATCAGCGGCGAACGTGCGCGCCCCGGCGGCGGCGGCGAATACCCATTACAGGATGGCTTCGGCTGGACGAACGGCGTCACGCGTAAGCTGATGACGATGTATGGGCATTTAATGGCTGACTGAGTGTTGCAGCCTGCAAATCACTAAAACGCAAAAAGCCGGGCAATCCCCGGCTTTTTTCGTGCAGGCTTTCTGACACTACTTCTTCGCTTCAGCGCCCGGCTGTGACGCACGTTGCAGGAACTGCTGAGTCACTTCCGGCAGATGCTGCAGCAGCCACTCCGCCATGGCCACTTCCTGATCGCGGATCTCGTTGAGGATGCGCACGCCCTGCGTATCGCCTACCTGCTCCGCCGCGGCGATCAGGCTGGTGTAGCTGGCGATTTCAGCGTTCTCAAAAACGTAACCACTGATGGCACCCTTCACCACTTCATCTGAGTTAAACATACCGCCAACCGCCTGGCCGGTCGCCGCCATTTTACCCATCGCATCTTTCATCACAGAGTGATCGATACCGTGGCTGTCGAGCAACTGTTCCAGCAGGGTCAGCTGGTGCTTAGTCTCTTCCAGATGTTGTGCCAGACGCTGTTCCAGCGACGGATAGTGTTCAAGACGGCCTGACATCTTGCTCAGCATGCTTTCTGCCTGCTTTTCCATCGCATGCGCATCGCGCAGCCAGTCATGATAGTGTTCAATCGCAGTCATGTGTTACTCCTTAAGAGACAGTAATAGCTTCGGCTACCGAGGTGAGTTTCTCATCCGTTTGTTTCTCTTCATCCAGGGTCGCGGCCAGCAGCTCTGCCGCTTTGGTATAACCCAGCTTCAGCGCCAGCGCATGCAGCGTACCGTAAGTAGCAATCTCATAGTGCTCTACTTTCTGCGCTGCACCGATCAGGCCCTGATCGCGGATTTCGCCCTTTTCGACCGAGTCAATAATTTCCTGGGCCTCTTCAACCAGACCTTCAAGCGCATGGCATTTCATTCTTTTGATTTTGACTTCGGGTGTCACCTCTACCAGTTCATCCAGTCGTTCAATCTGAGCACGGGTCTCTTCCAGGTGCTGATTGAACGCAGCAATAAGGTTTTCGTCACTGGCTGCGCGCGCCATTTTAGGCAATGCACGGGTTATCTGTTTCTCAGCGCTGTATACATCGGATAGGTCGTGGATGAACAGATCGTTTAACGTTTTCACTGTCATAAGATAGCCTCATTGATTAAAAAGCTGCGTCGTTAATAACGCAACGGCAGTCATGTCGTTGACACCTGAAAAGTCTAGTGGAGATTATTAATATCGCACGTTTCATCAGTCTGAATTTAAGACAGAAGTGGCATGTAAAATGCATTTTCCTTTTCACAGCAGTCATTTAGCGGATAAAAGTTTTTATAGCTACGGCTTCGCTAGTCAGGTGGAATTTGTACAAATCGATAAATCTATGTATAAATTTTTTCAGATTGTGTGCATAAAAAAAGCGCCATTCAAAACTTAGTTGTACAGGATTTTATTAATCGGTATAAGTTTAAACGATAGAAAATAAAAAAACCGGCAGGGAAAACCTAACCGGTTTAATTAACGGTGTCTCTCTGTGCCGATGATAAATCAGCGACATAATTCAGGAGGTAATTATCTTGCAGGCAAATAAAAAGAGAATCTGTACAGCCTGGTAAACGCACCAAACTGCCGTTAAGGCAGTATGAAAAGCGTTTAGCTTCTGCGGCTTACCTTACCTCCCTTACGCCCGGCTTCAATGGCACGTTCGGGATCGTTTTTAAAGTTCCCGCCGCTTTTCTGGCCGCCTTTTCGCCCTGCTTCCGCAGCACGCTCTTTGTCGGCTGCAAAATTTCCGGCCCCACCACGATATTGAGTCATTCTGTGTTCCTCTTTGAAATTAAAATCAGAATGTGCACAGTTAATGCTTCATCAGGCCGATTCAGCAACATAAATGTAGACAGAAAATCGGACCGATCAAGCGAGAAAAATAAAAAATCCTTCACACTACCCCATTATTGGTAGCACAACCCTCACTCGCAATGGTAACGCATTTCAACTATCGCTCAGTACTATTTAAAAAAGGGCTACGGCGTAAAAAAAGATTGCTTACAAAAATCGCCGCGCCCTATTAATCGATCATTTTCGAAAAATGTCCAATTGAAAAAATAGTAACCGAAGCGGCACCAGGATAGCTTCACCAATAATAGTTAGTGAAGATGATCAATAAACGATCAATTTCCCTAAGCGAAGCGCTAAATACAATTTACCTCTTTTGTTTAGCGCTCAAAATTAAGCGAGACGCAAGGCTTTGAGCTTACCTGCTGAAAATAGCTGATTTCGATCGATAAATGATCAATTGTACTGATTTAATGAAAATTTTGAGCTGAATGACACGCCATGACAGATGCAAATATTCAGGCGCAAGCGAATCGATAGTTTGCGGTTAATCCGCAGATGAACATTCGGTTTTCGGAATAGTACTAAAAAGTGTTTTCTGTGGGAAAACGCATAGGTTTGGATGTCCTGTAGACGATCTGTTGTGAAACATAATGGAGGGAATCAGGCAGAGTCAGTCAGGTAAGAGTGTATATCCGTGGCCGTGCAGGGCAGATGTCTGGCAGAATCAGAGAGGATCAGATATGGCGGCATCAAAGGCGACACCCCGTTTCCCCTTTTTCTTGATGCGATACATTGCTTCATCAGCACGTGCCAGGGCGGTATCAAAGTCATCTTTTACCTCGACCTGGGATACGCCCACTGAAGCGCCTATATGCGCATGCCCGTTAGCCAAATCAAAAGGAGTAAGTACCGCGTCGAGGCAGGCATGCGCCAGCTGTCTGACCTGCGGATGGTTTAGCGCAAACGGCAATAGCAGGATGAACTCATCGCCGCCGAGCCGGCCAATGGTCACTTCTGCTGGAGAAAGCTCAGTTAATCGCTGACTTAACTGAATTAACACTTCATCACCGCTGCGATGCCCCAGCGTGTCGTTAACGTGTTTGAAGTTATCCAAATCAATAAAGGCCACGCAGAGTGGACCCTGCGCTTTCATTTCACAGAAATCATTTTGCAGGGCATGGCGGTTGTTAAGCAATGTGAGGGGATCGTGCAGCGCCAGCAGGGCAAGCTGTTCTTCATATTGCTTCTCTTTAGTCATGTCAATGTGAGTGCCAATGACTTTAACCGGCTCGCCGTGCGCGTTCCACTCACTGACCCGCCCCCGATCCAGCACCCACGTGATACTGCCATTTTTGGCAATCATGCGATGCAGCGCTTCGTAGTAAGGCGCTCTTCCGGCGATGTGATCGTTAAACGCCCGCAAAACTTCGGCGGCATCGTCGGGATGAAGGCTCTCTTTCCAGGACTCAAACGTGGCATCTGTCTCTTTCGGCTGGAAGCCCAGCATCGCACCCCAGCGCCGGTTAAAGATCACCAGTTTGCCGCTGGGAATATCGAGCTGCCACAGGAACAGTCCGGTGCCATCCAGCGCCGCGTTGAGTTTTGTTCGGGCGTCATGTGCTATACGCTTCAGACGCGCATTATGCTTTTTCAGGTTCTGTATCTGCAGACGCAGCGCTTCTTCTGACATGACCGTGAGAGAACTGTAAAAAGGGCTATTGTGCCTGTCAGGGTGATTCTGTAAAGAGTGGCGAATAAAAGACGATTAGCCGCGGTCAATTGCAGGCTGGACAGCACATCAGGCGGTGCGGATCTGGCAACACAGCACAGAGGCGAAGCGCCAAATTGGTTTCGCCGTGAAATCTGTTTGCTTTGCTCCAGCGTTGGGAAACGAAATGCGCCGGACAGAAGTGAATTTCGGGAATGTCAGGGAGTCTGGCGAACCTTTCGATAACGGGTTCGCCTCAGAACGCAAAAACCCGCCAGAGGCGGGTTCTTTAAATTTGGTGCCCGAACCCGGACAAAAATGTCGGGAGCATTTTTGCATCGCGCGTCAGCGCGACCCGGAGGGCGAGCCACTGGATGTGGCGAGTGTATCGAACCTTCGATAACGGGTTCGCTCCAGAATGCAAAAACCCGCCAGAGGCGGGTTCTTTAAATTTGGTGCCCGAACCCGGAATCGAACCAGGGACACGGGGATTTTCAATCCCCTGCTCTACCGACTGAGCTATTCGGGCAACGGGGCGCATTAAACCAAAGCGGCCCGGCAGCGTCAAACGCTTTTCACCAAAATCACATCGACTGGCGGCTTTTCCATCAACTTAAATATCGGGTTTGACCCGGCGCAAAAATCTCGCGGTCGGATGAATAAATTTCACTCAGCGGAGCGGTAAAAGCTGCATTGTGCCGCGATTTTGCCGATATAGCATGCGAGACCCACACTAATAATAAGGATCGCCATGTTTTCCACCATTACATCAGGTATCGCTTCTCGCCACGGCTGGCAGAAGCGGGCACACTCAGCGGCCACGCTGAGTTCGCTCAACGGCTCCATTGCCATGGTTGAGTTCTCCCCCGATGGCACCATTCTCAGCGCCAATGCGCTGTTTCTGGCGCGCATGGGCTACACGCTGACGGAGATTGAAGGCCAGCACCACAGTCTGTTTTGTACGCCGGAACAGCTTCAGTCTCGGGACTACCAGGATTTCTGGCTGCGGTTGAATCGGGGCGAAAGCTTCAGCGATAAATTTCTGCGCATGGCGAAAAACAGTCGCCCAATCTGGCTCGAAGCCAACTATGTGCCGGTGCAAAACCGCCATGGCCGGGTGATTAAAATCGTCAAACTGGCCACCGACATTACAGGTCATATCAACGATGCACAGGAGCAGCGCGCCATCACCACCGCCATTGAACGGTCGATGGCGGTGATCGCCTTTAACCTCAAAGGTGAAGTGCTCAAAGCCAACGACAACTTTCTTAAAACCATGGGCTACCGTCGTGAGGAAGTAGAAGGAATCCACCACAGTCGCTTCTGTTCGCAGGCTGTACGCGACAGCCGCGAATATAGCGCGTTCTGGCAGCAACTCAACCGGGGTGAATTTGTCTCGGGTCAGTTTCCCCGGGTGAATAAACAGGGCGAGACGGTCTGGCTGCGCGCCACCTACAATCCGGTATTCGACGAGCAGGGCCGGCTCTACAAAATCGTCAAATTCGCCACGGATGTGACGGCACAGGTGGAAAAGAATCAGCAGGAGCATGATGCGGCGCAGCGGGCTTATCACACCGCAATGCAAACGGATGAAAGCACAAAGCTGGGTGCCGATGTCATCGCCAGCAGCGTGCAGACCATGAATGCGCTGGCGGGTGAACTGCAGGGGATCTCCGGTGATATTACCGGCCTCAGTGAGTCCTCCGATCGTATCGGCGCGATTGTGGAAGGCATCCGTCGGATAGCCGATCAGACTAACCTGCTGGCGCTGAATGCCGCCATTGAAGCGGCGCGGGCCGGCACCCATGGCCGCAGCTTTGCGGTGGTGGCTAACGAAGTCCGCACGCTGGCAGCCAACATTAACCGCGCCACTACCGACATTGAAAACCGGATTCAGCAAAATCATCTGCTGGCCAGCCGGGCGCTGAAAGGTATTGAGTCCAACCTGAAACGTGCCGACCAGGGCGTACAGCTGGCTCAGGAGGCGGGCGGCGTGATTGCAGAAATCCGTGAAGGCGCAACGGACGTGGTGCGCGCCATCGGACAGGTCACCAAAACGCTTAAAGTCTGATGCTCTGCGGGGGCCTTCGCCCCCTTTTTTACGGTGTGGCCTGAGCGGGTGCTTCTGGCACCGGCGGAATAAAGATATGGTCCAGAATATCCCGCATCACGGGCGCAGCCGTTACCCCTTCCCCGCCACCATTTTCCAGAATTAACGCCACCGCCACTTTCGGATCATTAAACGGCGCAAAGGCGGTATAGAAGATATGGTCACGCAGCCGCACCGGAATCATCTTCGCGTTATAAGTCTGGTTCTGACGCAGGCTGAAAACCTGCGACGTCCCGCTTTTTGCGGCGATGCCATAAGGTGCCGTATGGAAATATTTATAACCGGTGCCGTCAGGCGCGTTAGCCATGCCAAACATCGCGTGACGCACCAGTGACCAGTAAGGTGAGTGAGGATCGCCAATCTGTGCTTCGCGCAGCTGCGGATGGTAGTTTTCAACCAGCGTGCCGCGCTGGGTTTTCTCCAGCAGATGTGGTGCGATAACCCGACCGTTGTTAATCAGCGCGACCATCGCTTTCACCATCTGAATCGGCGTCGCAATCCAGTAGCCCTGACCAATACCGACGGAGACCGTATCGCCCTGATACCAGGCCTTTTTATGCACCTTCTGTTTCCACTCGCGGCTCGGCAGCAGGCCGTTATACTCCTCATTCAGGTCGATGCCGGTCGATTTACCATAGCCAAACTGGCTGAGCATGGTGTGAATCCGGTCAATGCCCATCATAAACGCCACCTGATAGAAGAAGGTGTCGGCAGACTCTTCTATCGCGCGAGTGACATCCAGCATGCCGTGCCCGGTTTTCTTCCAGTCGCGATAGCGCCGGTCCGTCCCCGGCAGCGTCCAGGTCGGCGCACCAAAGAACTGCGTCTGTGGCGTAATCACATGGGTCAGCAGCGCCGACATCGCCATATAAGGCTTCACCGTCGAGGCGGGCGGATAGAGTCCCTGTGTGACGCGGTTGATCAGCGGCAGGTCTTTATCCTGCAGCAGCTTTTTGTAGGCCTGATAGCTGATGCCTTTCACAAACGGATTCGGGTCGTAGCTGGGACTGGAAACCATCGCCAGCACAGAGCCGTCGTGCGGATCCTCAATCAGCAGCGCCGCACGCTGCCCCGCCAGCAGGCTCTCCACATACTGTTGCAGATGCAGATCCAGCGTCAGCGTCAGGTTTTTACCCGCGACCGGCGGCACCTCTTTCAGCACGCGCACAATGCGGCCATGGTTATCCACTTCCACTTCCTGATAACCCGGCTTGCCATGCAGCTGCGCTTCGTAATAGCCCTCAATCCCCTGCTTGCCGATGTTGTGGTCCGCCGCATAGTTTTCGGCAATACCTTCCGCATTCAGCCGCTTGTAGTCGTTATCGTTGATTTTCGACACATAACCGATCACATGAGCGAGATCGGCCCCATAGGGATATTCACGATCCTGGTAGGTCTCAATGCTGGCACCGGTAAAGCGGAACTGATTCACCGCAAAGCGGGCGACCTGCTCTTCGGTCAGCTCTTCTTTCAACACGACCGGTTTGTAACGACTGGTCTGCTTCAGCGCTCGGCGAAAGGTGTCGATTTCATCGGGTGTCAGATTTACGATCGGCGTCAGCGCCCGCAGCGTGGCGTCCATATCGGTGATTTTATAGGGCGTCAGCGTGATGGCGTACCAGCTGACGTTGCGCACCAGCGGAATCCCATTGCGGTCATAAATCAGCCCACGCGTTGGGGCAATGGGGATCATTTTGATGTCATTCTGGTTGGAGCGCGTCTGGTAGTAGGCATGGTCGCGCACCTGCAAGCGAAAAAGGTTTACGCCAAGAAGGGTGAAACAGAAACAGACCAGAGCAAAGGCGATTGCGGCGCGACGGGCAAACAGCTTCTCTTCAGCGTCGAAGTTACGAAAGTTCATCAGGGGGCATTATCAGGAGATTAATTATTATCTGTTGTTGGGCACCATGATAAAGCGCGATCGCAGGCGTGCCAGCGCGAAGATGCACAAGCCTCGGCAAAAGTGTGTCATTTAATGTGAATGTTACCGGGAAAGCGAGGCGGGAAACTCAGATCCTCCGGCTAAGGAGGATCTGAACAGGCGATCGGGCAGCAGGCGGGAATCGTCACCCGCCGCATGCATTAATCACCCAGCAGGACAGACTCCAGCGCAATCCTGATCATGTCGTTGAAGGTTGTCTGACGCTCAGCAGCCGTCGTCTGCTCGTGTGTACGGATATGGTCTGATACGGTGCAGATGGTCAGCGCTTTAGCGCCAAACTCAGCGGCCACACCGTAGATACCCGCAGCTTCCATCTCAACGCCGAGGATGCCATATTTTTCCATTACGTCGAACATCTGCGGATCTGGCGTGTAGAAGAGATCGGCAGAGAAGATGTTACCGACCCGCACTTCAACACCCAGATTTTTTGCCGCATCAACCGCGTTACGCACCATGTCGAAGTCAGCAATCGCCGCGAAGTCGTGATCTTTGAAACGCATACGGTTCACTTTGGAATCGGTGCAGGCACCCATCCCGATCACGATATCACGCAGTTTTACGTCAGCACGTACGGCACCACAGGAGCCGACACGAATGATCTTTTTCACGCCGAAGTCCGTGATCAGCTCTTTGGTGTAGATGGAGCAGGAAGGGATACCCATTCCGTGCCCCATTACAGAGACTTTACGGCCTTTGTAAGTACCGGTGTAGCCCAGCATGCCGCGCACGTTATTTACTTCAACCGCGTTTTCCAGGAAGGTTTCTGCGATGTGTTTTGCGCGCAGCGGATCGCCAGGCATCAGTACGACGTCTGCGAAATCGCCCATTTCAGCATTAATATGTGGGGTTGCCATTGTTTAATCCTTATTAAATTGCTGATTTACAGCATGTTCTTGCCATAGTCCATCTCGGACAGGCCAAAATAGTGTGCAATTGTCTGACCAATATCGGCGAAAGTCTCGCGGTATCCGAGTGAACCCGGCTCCACTTTCGGTCCGTAGATCAGAATCGGAATGTGCTCACGCGTGTGCTCCGTGCCTTCCCAGGTCGGATCACAGCCGTGGTCAGCGGTCAGGATCAGAATGTCATCTTCGCCAACCAGCGCCATCAACTCAGGCAGACGACGGTCAAACAGCTCCAGCCCGCCCGCATAACCGGCGACATCGCGACGATGTCCCCAGGTGGAGTCGAAATCAACGAAGTTGGTGAAAACAATCGCCTGATCCGGCGCGGTTTTCATCTCCTGAATCGTCGCGTCAAACAGCGCATCCAGACCGGTCGCTTTGACCTTTTTGGTAATGCCCTGCTCAGCATAGATATCGGCGATTTTACCCACGGAGATCACGTGACCGCCCTTCTCATCCACCAGCTTTTTCAGCATGGTGGCGGATGGCGGCTCGACCGCCAGATCGTGACGGTTACCGGTACGCTCGAACTGACCCGCTTTGTCACCCACAAACGGACGGGCGATCACGCGGCCAATGTTGTAGCCCCCTTCGGTCAGCTCTTCGCGGGCGATTTCGCACAGCGCATAGAGCCGCTCAAGACCAAAGGTCTCTTCGTGACAGGCGATCTGGAATACGGAGTCCGCAGAGGTATAGAAAATCGGCTTGCCGGTTTTCATATGCTCTTCGCCCAGCTGATCAAGGATCACCGTACCTGAAGAGTGGCAGTTACCGAGATAGCCCGGCAGGTCGGCGCGTGCTACCAGCTTGTCCAGCAGTTCCTGCGGGAAGCTGTTCTCTTTGTCACTGAAGTAGCCCCAGTCAAACAGCACCGGTACACCGGCGATCTCCCAATGGCCTGACGGCGTATCTTTACCTGACGAAAGCTCGCTGGCGTATGCGTACGCGCCGGTGATTTTTGCCTCAGGATCCAGACCCGCCGGGAAGCGGCCGGTCGACAGCTCGGCGGCTTTACCCAGCCCCAGCGCGGTGAGATTAGGCAGATGTAAGGGACCTTTACGTCCCTTGTCTGCCTCACCGTTAAAACAGGCTTCGGCGATATGACCCAGGGTATCTGAACCTGCGTCGCCGAATTTATCGGCATCTTTACTGGAGCCAATTCCAAAGGAATCGAGAACCATAATAAAAGCACGTTTCATGCAAGTCTCCTGCGCATTGGCGCGTGACAAGTCAAAAAAAAGCGATCAGATCAGTATACCCGAATGCATCGCGGCTGGCATCGGTTACTGGTCAGTTAGCTGAGATTGCTCACACGGCGATAGACAACTGGCGTCTCTGCCGGTGCTGAATCCCCGAGCACCAGCGCAGCTTTAACCGCTGCGGCGGCCTGCTGCCATTTGTCTTCGCTGCTGGCGTGAATCATCGCCAGCGGACGCTGTGCATCGGCACGTTCGCCCAGGGTAATCATGTCGCTCAGGCCGACGCTGTAGTCGATGCTGTCGCTGGCACGCTGACGTCCGCCGCCCATCGCCACCACCGCCAGGCCCAGCGCACGGGTATCCATGCTGCTGACGATGCCTGGCTGGTCGGCATAAACCGGTTTACTCAGCATTGCCGCGGGCAGATAAGTGTCATAGCGTTCGACGAAATCAGCCGGTCCCTGCTGGGCAGCGATCATGCGGCCAAACACCTCAGCCGCCTTGCCGTTATCCAGCACCGTCATTAGCTTCTGACGCGCGTCGGCGTCGCTGGCGGCCAGTTTGCCGGAGATCAGCATTTCGCTGCAGAGCGCCAGCGTCACTTCCAGCAGGCGCGGATTGCGCTGTTCACCGGTCAGGAAGCGCACCGCTTCGCGCACTTCCAGCGCGTTACCGGCTGACGAGGCAAGCACCTGATTCATGTCCGTCAGCAGCGCGGTGGTCTGGCAGCCTGCGCCGTTGGCAACGCCCACAATCGACTGCGCCAGATTTTCTGAGGCTTCATAGGTTGGCATAAATGCGCCGGAACCCACTTTGACATCCATCACCAGCGCATCCAGTCCCTCGGCCAGCTTCTTCGCCAGAATCGAGGCGGTGATCAGCGGAATGGAATCGACGGTGGCGGTGATGTCACGCGTCGCGTAGAAGCGCTTGTCCGCCGGGGCCAGCCAGCTGGTCTGGCCGATAATCGCCACACCGACCTGCTTAATGATCTCGCGGAAACGATCATCACTGGGGAAAATATCGAAGCCCGGAATCGCTTCCAGTTTATCCAGCGTGCCGCCGGTATGCCCCAGACCACGACCGGAGATCATCGGCACATATCCGCCGCAGGCGGCGACCATCGGCCCTAACATCAGCGACGTCACATCGCCGACGCCGCCGGTCGAGTGCTTATCCACCACCGGCCCGTTAAGGTTGAGTGATTTCCAGTTAAGTACCGTACCGGAATCACGCATCGCCATCGTCAGCGCAACCCGCTCCGGCAGTGTCATATCATGGAACCAGATAGTCATTGCCAGCGCGGCAATCTGACCTTCAGAGACGGTGTTATCACGCACGCCGTTAATGAAGAAGCGAATCTCCTCTTCAGTCAGCGCCTGGCCGTCACGTTTTTTGCGAATAATTTCTTGTGGCAGGAACAAAGTAGCCCCCTGGTTCAGGGAAATCAGGATGGAGAACAGGCGGTCAGCGACCGCCTGAAGGATCAGTAACCCGCTTTACTGGTGTCGCTGTCATGACCCAGGGTGTTGAGCAGGCTCGCCAGCAGGCTTGATGCACCAAAACGGAAATGGCGCGCATCGGCCCAGTCGGCACCCAGCGTCTCTTCGGCCATCTGCAGATAGATCGCAGCATCTTCAGCAGTGCGCACGCCGCCCGCCGGTTTGAAACCAACCTGCTGGCTGACGCCTTTGTCACGGATCACATTCATCATGATCTGCGCCACTTCCGGCGTGGCGTTAACCGGTACTTTACCGGTGGAGGTTTTAATGAAGTCGGCACCCGCATCAATGGCAATCTCAGAAGCCTGACGGATCAGCGCTTCTTCTTTCAGCTCACCGGTTTCGATGATGACTTTCAGCAGCACGTCCGCTTCAGCGCAGGCGGTTTTACAGGCTTTTACCAGATCGAAACCAATCTGGCTGTTACCGGCGATCAGCGCGCGGTACGGGAAGACCACATCCACTTCATCCGCACCGTAGGCGATGGCGGCGCGGGTCTCTGCCAGTGCAATATCGATGTCGTCATTACCGTGCGGGAAGTTGGTCACCGTAGCGATGCGGATCTCCGGCGTACCCTGCTCCCGCAACGTTTTACGCGCAATCGGAATAAAGCGCGGATAGATACAGATGGCGGCGGTATTGCCTGCCGGGGATTTAGCCTGATGACACAGGGCGATCACTTTTGCGTCGGTGTCGTCGTCATTCAGGGTGGTTAAATCCATCAGTTTCAGGGCGCGCAGGGCAAGAGGTTTAATATCGGTCATGAGGCTCTCCAAAGGATCGGGGTGCAACCCACCGGCTTGCCGGCGGAATGTTATAATAATAACACTCAGAAGCGGCCTGATATGTGCCAGCAGTCACATAGGGATAAGAAATTAGTGCAATCGTGCCACACTCCCTGTGACAAAAATCGCAGATAACAGCGTTTAGTGGCCATTATACGCCAGTCGGCCCAATGTTACTATTATCACATTTAAGCGCAGATGAGGCAGATCCGGTCAGTTATGCAGCGCCGGGAAAGCGGGATCGAGCTGGAAGAGTTGCTGGCTGTTGTGCCACAACGCATCGGCAATCTCTTCGGGTGACTCCTCTCGCAGGCTGCAGAGCACCTCCCACACCTGACGCGCCCGTTCAGGGCGGTTTGGCTGGCCCTGAAAGCCCTGCAGCGGCATATCGGGTGCATCGGTTTCCAGTAGCAGCGACGAGAGCGGCAGTTGCGCCACGGTCTGACGGGTTTTGCTGGCGCGTTCATAGGTAATGGTCCCGCCAACGCCAATCGCATAACCCAGCTTAATAAAGGCCTGCGCTTGTTGCAGGCTGCCCGCGAAACCGTGCACCACGCCACAGCGCGGCAGATCGTGACGACGCAGAATCTGTGCCAGCTTGTCATGTGTACGGCGTGAATGAAGGATCACCGGCAACGCATAACGCTTTGCCAGCTTAAGCTGCGCTTCAAGAAAGCGTTGCTGCTTATCAAACTGCGGATTGTCGCGATAGAGATCCAGTCCGATCTCACCGATCGCCACCAGCTTACGTGGCCGCTGTTGCAGTAAGGTTTCCAGTTGCCCAAGATGCGCCTCAACGTGATTTTCAATGACGATGGGGTGCAGGCCCAGCGCCGCGTAAAGCGGCGAGTGGTCAGCAGCCAGCGCGCAGACGCGCTCAAACCGGCTGGCATCGATTGCCGGAATGATAATCTTCTCTACACCCGCTTCCGCGGCGCGCGCCAGGCTGTCGGCAGCATCCCCTTCGAAAGGCGGAAAGTCGAAATGACAGTGCGTGTCGATAAACATCATGCCAGCGATCCTTTGTCATAATCTGCATCATTGTCCGCCAACGGCGGCGTGATAATCAATCGGGTATCCGGTGCATTGGCGACCGGCGCAGGTGGCGTAACGATGCGCGTTGAGCTCATCGGTTCCGCATCGCTCAGCCACTGGCCCAGCGTGGCGAGGAAATAGCGGCCACAGCGCCGTCCCAGATGATAATCCTGATTCAGCGCGGCAACACGGCTGCCAAGGGCACTGCTGGCCAGCACATGCGGCGGGAAGATTTCGATAATGCGCAAATCGTCGGGCGGATTCTCGATAAACTGCTGAATTTCGCGATAGCTCTGCTCATGCTTATTCAGCACGTTGATCATCGGCTGTAGTGCCCCGGTGCTGAGCCAGCGCTCCATCCGCTTAAACCATTTCGGGGTATAGAACATCTGCGACGGCACGGTGCGGATCACTACAATGGTATCGGCCCCGCGACGGGCGGCTTCACGCACCGGAATGGCATCGCTGATGCCGCCATCGAGATAGCTTATCCCTTCCAGATTGACGCCCAGCCGGTAAAAACCGGGAATGGCACTGGAGGCTTTAATCAGATCCAGCCAGTTGTCGGCGGTGGGAGTAAAATAACCGGGCGTATAGTCGTCGCTACGGCAGGCGCACATATAAAACTCCCGGCCGCTGGAGAACAGCTGTTCCGCGCTGCTCATCGCCAGCGGAAATTCACTGCGGGTAATATCGATCAACCAGTCGAGATCGATCAGATTACCTCCGCGCACAAAACGCAGCGGATCAAAAAAGAGTTTACTGGTGGTATAGCGGGTAATCACGCGACGGGCGTAGCCGGGCTGACCACAGACAAAGGCAGAGAGATTTTGTGCACCGGCAGAGGTGCCGAGCATCAGTTGAAAAGGGTTGAATCGGGCACGCTGAAATTCGTCTAATACGCCTGCGGTGAAAATACCGCGCTGACCGCCGCCTTCACAGACCAGGGCTATTTTCTGAGCTTTGAAGGGTGTCAGGGCCAGAGGTTCAATGACGCCGAGTGTGACGGGAATGCGTATACCCACTGTGCGAACCTCATCAAAGGGTTCCGGGTATGCTGGAGGATGGGTCCGTTAAAAACAGCAGCATTCCGGAGAACCAGTCATCTATTCCTTTAACCGGCAGGCCAGCTAAACTGGCCTGCCATCGCAGCGATGTGAAGGTGTCCCTCTCTTCACGTCAGTCGCTGCAGATGACTGGTCTCCGCTCTATGCTTTGCGTTGCATTACACTGCAGGACTCATCGGCTAAAGCTTTTTACGGCCGGTAAACAGGCTGATGAGGAACAGGATAATACCAACGACGAAGACAACTTTAGCTGCCCATGCTGCTGTGCCCGCTAAACCGCCAAAACCTAACGCTGCAGCGATCAGTGCGATCACCAGAAAAATAATGCCCCAACGAAACATAAGCCTCTCCTTACCCTATTTAAATTCGAACTGCTTATTTCATCCCCGGATGGGTCTCTTTTATTTGTGCGGCCACAACCGTGACCGCACGCAAGCTTAAGATTTAACCGTCAGGTCATTCTTAACGCTTTTTACGCCTTCAATGGCTTTAGCGATGCTTTCTGCACGATCTGACTGTGCCTGAGTAGCAACATGCCCTGAAAGCTGAACAACACCGTCGGTAGTCTCAACTTTTACGTTGCGCGACGGAACAATGTCATCTGCTAATAGCTTAGCTTTAATTTCGCTGGTTGTAGCAGCATCGCCGGCATAACCTTTCACTGAAGAGGTTTTGCTGTCTCTGACGTGTAGTTTGTCGCTGACGGATTTAACACCTTCGATTTTCTGCACCACAGCCACAGCCTTTTCAGCCTGATCCTGTGAGGTGACGAAACCACTTAAGGTCACGACGCCGCTATGCGTTTTTACCGAGATATCCGTACTTTTAATTGCGTCGTCATCCACCAATGCCGCTTTGGCTTTAGCGGTGATGCCGCTGTCATCCATATAACCATCGACTTTTTTCATAGAACTATCGATTTTCGAACCCGCGCTGTCGGCTGTCTGTGACGCTTTCTGAGAAAGCGATTCGTCGGCCAGTGCGCTACCACTGATCAGTGCTGAACCAATCATGGCGGCCATCAGGGTTTTAGCAATCTTAGTCTTGTTCATCGATATCTTCCTTCTATCAGTTAACTCACCCAAAACTGTGGGCGAAACAGAGGCACAGGTGCCGCTGCGTTACAGGACGTAAGGACAAGAGAAGTCTCTTCCGCCGTCCGATAAAATAATCATAGACGGCATTTTGCGATTTGCCTGGCTAACTGGTTGATCACACGTCAAAACAGAAGAAAAACGGGGTTTTTAGGAGGAGTCTGGAGTGGGAAAATCAGGGCCATTCCCTGCTGGAATGGCCCGGAAACAGGCGATTAGTGCTCGCGTGTTTTACGGAAACGGACGTCGGGATAACGTTCCTGCGTAATATTCAGATTCACCATGGTTGGCGCGATATAAGTCAAATTATCACCGCCATCGAGTGCCAGGTTAACTTCGTTTTTACGCTGGAAGTCCTCAAACTTTTTAGCATCGTCACATTCAACCCAGCGCGCCGTTGAGACGTTAATCGCTTCGTAGATCGCTTCGACGTTATATTCGCTTTTCAGACGTGCCACCACCACATCGAACTGCAGTACCCCGACCGCGCCCACGATCAGATCGTTATTATGCACCGGACGGAACACCTGCACTGCACCCTCTTCCGACAGCTGAACCAGCCCTTTCAGCAGCTGTTTCTGCTTCAGCGGATCGCGCAGACGAATACGGCGGAACAGCTCTGGCGCGAAGTTCGGAATACCGGTGAACTTCATATTTTCACCCTGCGTAAAGGTGTCGCCGATCTGAATGGTACCGTGGTTATGCAGGCCGATGATGTCGCCAGGATAGGCTTCTTCCACATGGGAACGGTCGCCCGCCATAAAGGTCAGCGCATCGGAGATGATCACATCTTTGCCGGTGCGCACCTGACGCAGCTTCATCCCTTTTTCATACTTACCGGAAACCACACGCATAAAGGCGACGCGGTCACGGTGTTTCGGGTCCATGTTTGCCTGGATCTTAAACACGAAGCCGGTGAACTTCTCTTCCTGCGCTTCCACGGTGCGGGTGTCGGTCTGACGTGGCATCGGACGCGGTGCCCAGGAAACCAGGCCATCCAGCATATGATCCACGCCAAAGTTACCCAGCGCGGTGCCGAAGAAGACCGGCGAGAGTTCGCCGCTCAGGAACGCTTCCTGCTCGAACTCGTGCGAGGCACCCTGCACCAGCTCCAGCTCTTCACGCAGCTGTGCCGCCAGATCGTCACCCACTGCGGCGTCGAGATCCGGGTTGTTCAGCCCCTTCACGATGCGCACTTCCTGGATGGTGTGGCCTTTACCGCTCTGGTAGAGGTAGGTCTCATCTTTGTAGAGGTGGTAAACCCCTTTGAACAGCTTGCCGCAGCCGATAGGCCAGGTGATCGGTGCGCAGGCGATTTTCAGCTCGCTCTCTACCTCATCCAGCAGCTCCATCGGATCGCGGATGTCACGGTCAAGTTTGTTCATAAAGGTCAGGATTGGCGTATCGCGCAGACGGGTCACTTCCATCAGCTTGCGGGTACGATCCTCGACGCCTTTCGCGGCATCGATCACCATCAGACAGCAGTCTACTGCGGTCAGCGTACGGTAGGTATCTTCCGAGAAATCTTCGTGACCTGGGGTATCCAGCAGGTTTACCAGGCTATCGCGGTAAGGAAACTGCATCACCGAGGTAGTGATAGAGATACCACGCTGTTTCTCCATCTCCATCCAGTCCGACTTGGCGTGCTGGTTAGAGCCACGGCCTTTTACGGTACCGGCGGTCTGGATAGCCTGTCCGAACAGCAACACTTTTTCGGTAATGGTGGTTTTACCGGCATCCGGGTGCGAAATGATCGCGAAGGTGCGGCGGCGTGCCACCTCTTCTAAAAAGGGATTAGACATGGAATTCTTCTCAATAGGCAGCGCAACGTACTGGCGCTGCTGATAAATCATGGTGGCCGGCAGAACCTTACCGGCGGGTAAACGGTGCCAAAACGACCTTTCATCGTTGGCGGGTCAGCGCGAAGTTACATTGGCGTGAAGTCCGGTTACCTGGTCAGCTTTAAGGCGGCATAGCATACAATATTTTGCGCGCGCGGCCTACAGGGAAGGGGGCGTGATTTCGCAGGCCAGGAATCGGAGAACAGCGGATGCGGCAACAGAGTCGGGCGGGTCTGCACCCGCCCCACTCTGTTATCCCAGTACCTTTCTGACACAGGCTTTGAAGATCTGCACACCAATCTCCAGCGAGCTGAGATCAAAATGCATATCGGGATGATGCAGTCCTGGCGTCAGGTTGGTGCCCAGCCCCCAGAAGCCCGCTTTCACTCCCGGACGCTTCACCGGATAGTAGAAAAAGTCCTCGCTGCCTGGCGTGGTTCGGGTCGGCAGTGCACCCTCTTCGCCCAGCACCTCAACGATGGCGGCGCGGATCACCGCCGTCGCCTCATCATCAATCTCGGCAGCCGGCATCTCTTTCAGCACGCGAACCTCGGCGCTGGCTCCCAGTGCCGCCACGCTGTGGGTAATGGCGCGCGTGACCTGCTCTTTCAGCTGCGTCATCGGCCCGTTCTCCTGCGAACGCAGATCCCACACCACGCGGGCTTCATCCGGCACCGAGTTGGTGTCACCGGCATCGCACAGGAAGCGGGTCGCTTTGACGCTCCAGGTCAGGCCCGGTGACAGATGGAGGGCATTGACGGCCTGAACCGCCTGTACAGCGGCATCCAGTGCATTCACGCCAAGATGCGGACGCGCCGCATGGGCGGGCTGGCCCTTAATGGTCGCTTCCAGCGTGCTGCAGGCGGAGTAGAGCACCGCAGGCACCGCCTGGCCAACCACACACTCTTCCAGCGGACGCAGATGGAAGCCCAGAATCATCTCCACATCATCCAGTGCGCCACCTTCGATCATTGAGAGCGCACCGGCACCCAGCTCCTCGGCGGGCTGGAACAGAATCTTCAGCCGGCCACGTTTCACCGTGCCCTCCTGCAGCAGCGCCGATGCCGCTGTCAGCACCACTGAAGAGTGACCGTCGTGGCCACAGGTGTGGCGCGCACACGGCACGCCATCAATGATATGCCCCAGCGCATCCATATCCGCGCGCAGCGCCAGTACCGGCCCCGGTACCCCGCTGTCGATCTCCGCCACAATGCCGGTGGTGTTATTGATGTTGCGCGTCACCTTCAGGCCCGCTTTCTCGAGCTGATCGGCGATGTAGGCCGAGGTCTTTACCTCCTGAAAACCCAGCTCCGGAATTTCGTGCAAATAGTGATAATGCTCTAATACCTTAGTCACAGCGTTACTCCTGAATAAACAGACGCATAACAGACATTGCGATCAGCGCGTTGATGATGCTCACCAGCATCAGCAGCGGCCAGTATTTTTTGGGCACATCGGCCACGCCCAGCAGCCGTCCCATATATTGCAGCTGCGATCCCATCAGGAAAATCGCCGGCGCCAGAATGGTGATATCCGCGCCGGTCAGCAGTCCTTTGGTCAGCAGGCTTACCGCCACGCCCGTGCCCGCCGACGAGGAGAGCCAGGCGGTGAGCAATACTGTAATCGCCTCGCCCGGCAGGCCGAACAGCCCCATCACCGGCGCAAAGACATGCCCGAGAAACTGCATGATGCCGAGCAGATTCAGTACTTCTGCCAGCACATAGGCCATCACCACATTCGGCATCAGGTTGTGAATGGCAATGTGAAAGCCTTTGCGCGCGCCGGTCACAAAGACATCAAAGGGATTTGCACGGGTTGCAACTTTATTTTCCATCGACGAAATCCTTTTTATAAACACTGTTTAACACAGCGCGCGTTATCGCCGCACCGACAAATTTCAGCACGAACATTAATAGCAGCGGAATAATAATTGGCAGCGTCATGGAGGCGAACAGCGCTGAACCGATGGCGAAGTAATTATTGATTAATCCGGCACCGGAATATTGCCAGGCACTCATCACCACCAGCTCTTTTTTACCAATCTGTTTCTGGTCAGCCATCTCTTTGGTTAATGCTGCGCCCGCGTCGGTGCTTTGCAGATCAGTGATTAACGCCAGACCGCAACGACCCGGCAACCCCATCAGCGGCTTAAGCAGCGGCGTCAGCAAGCGATGTGCCGCGCGAATCGCGCCGTAATGCGTAAAGATTTCCAGCACACCCAGCGCCAGCATTACCGTGGGGGTCAGCGACAGGGCAAACAGGAAGCCCGCTTTGGCGCTGAGTCCGCCTGCACCGAGAAAGGTATTGCTGGCGGGATCTTTCATGGTGCCGAAGCTGCCGCCCAGCGTAGTGAAGTCAAACGCACCCAGCCATTTAAGGCCCTCGACGTTATAAAACAGCCCTGAAAAAAACAGAATGGCAAAAATTAATGCGATATAACTGCCTTTAGTCGCCGTCATTTTTACCGGATTAACCACACTCTCTTCTGACATTATTTTCTCCTGATAACATGGCCTGCCGCCCGTTCCCTGCCGTGACAAGTTTCAATATATGGAACTCAGTTCTAAGCAGGATTTATGCCAGAGCCGCTAAGAGAAAGGTTGTTAACGCTTTATTTCCCGACACAGCACGTTTAATCAACGCCATGACTCTTATCAGTCTCTGAAAATTATTTTTCAGACCACAACGTGATATTTCCGGGACGGCATCAGATTGGCGATATTTCGTCTGCTTAAGCAACTTGTTGCACCAGCAGAATAACCATTGTCCGCACTATCATGGTGCTGATCCCCCTGACGTTATTGCCTGATGTTGCGCGATACAGAATGAGAATTGGTCGCATTCAATTTCCGAAATAATTCTATTTAAATCAACCAGATAAATTGACTTATTTTGCGTAAAAGGCTTCACTTTACTAACATGTATGATGCATAATTCACCGCATCTACCTGTTTATTTAACATCTTCTTAAAAGGACTCGGCCATGCTGACTGCTGAAATGACTGGGCGTTTAAACGACCAGCTGAACCTGGAATTTTTCTCTGCCAATCTTTATCTGCAAATGAGTGCCTGGTGCAGCGACAAAGGCTTTGAGGGTGCCGCTTCCTTCCTGAAGATGCATTCACGCGAAGAGATGCAGCATATGCAGCGTCTGTTTGATTATCTGAGCGATACCGGCGCGATGCCGGTGCTGGGCACCATCGCTGCGCCACCGGTTTCTTTCACCTCACTGAATGAAATCCTGCAGCAAGCGCTGGAACATGAGCAGCTGATCACCAGCAAAATCAATGAGCTGGCACATGCCGCTATGACGTCACAGGATTACTCTACCTTCAACTTCCTGCAGTGGTATGTTGCCGAACAGCATGAAGAAGAGAAGCTGTTCAAAACTGTGCTGGATAAACTGGCGCTGGTCAGCAACAGCGGCAACGGTCTGTTTCTGGTTGATAAAGATCTGGGCCGTATGAGCACCGAGAACCACGCAGAATAATATCTTTCAGGTCGGTTCAGACTGCTGACAATTCCCTGGTGCGCTTTCAGGAAGCAATGATAAAGCTTAAGTAGCAGGGAATACGGTCAGAGGAGGAAAGCGTCCCGCGCCCTGGACAAAAACGCCGGGAGCGTTTTTGAACAGCGCAAAGCGTTGGCCCGGCAACGGGCGCACCTCAGGGATGAGGTGCGTACTAAAAACGCCGGGAGCGTTTTTGAACAGCGCAAAGCGTTGGCCCGGCAACGGGCGCACCTCAGGGATGAGGTGCGTAATCGCGCGGGTCGAGCATGTCACGAACTGGCCTTAGCGTCTTTCCGAACTGACCGTATTTCCTGCTCAAGCACGATCTCACAGCGAAGCAGGTCCGGTTTTGCTGTTGCCCTTAACGGCCCCCGCTTCGGGGCCGGACTTTTCTTCACTGCCTCCTCAACACAGCTATCCCAGCCGGTAACTCGCCGCTTTCTCGCCATTCACCCACAGCTCACGACGTTCCCCCGGAGGCAGTAACAGCGCGATCTCCCGCCAGGCGGGCTGATAGTCGCCGCGTTTTTCCACCGTCAGATCGATACGGCTGGCGCTGCTGCACAATGTCCAGCGCAGCCACAGCGCATTGCCCTGCTGCCAGCCATGACTCTCACCATCGTCATCAAACATTTCGCCCTGAGTGGTTACACCTTCCGGTGCCGGCCATAGCTGCCACTGCCGCACGGTGTCGCGGCGCGCATCCGTCGTGGTCTCGCACTCGCCCAGCGGGATCACTGCACCGGCACGCACCAGCAACGGCAGTCGATCCAGCGGCGCATCCAGTGTAATCGTTTCGCCGCCCGCAAACGCCCTGCCGCTGTGCCAGTCATACCAGCCGCCCTGGTTGCGTGGCAGATAGACTTCACGACAACGCGCGCCCTGCTCCACGACGCTGGCGACCAGCAGATCGCGCCCCAGCATAAAATCATCACACTCCTCATAGGTTTGCGGGTCCTGCTCGTGGTCGAGGAAGGTCGGACGCAGCATCGGCTCATCTTCCGCGCTGGCCTGCCACGCGAGGTTATAGAGGTAAGGCATCAGACGATAGCGCAGCCGGATCGCCTCGCGGATCATCGGTGTGACATCCGGGTACATCCACGGCTCGTTCACGGTGTGATCGTCATTCCACGAATGGATGGTAAAGCGCGGATGCATTACGCCATTCTGAACCCAGCGCACAAACAGCTCGGCATCCGGCTTGTCGCCCGAGAAGCCGCCGACATCGTGTCCGACGTTAAACAGCCCGGACAGGCTCATTCCCAGTCCCATGCGGATGTTGTAGCGCAGGGTCTGCCAGCTGGTACGGTTATCACCGCTCCAGGTCTGTACATAGCGCTGCATCCCGGCACAGCCGGACCGTGAGATCAGATAGGGTCGTTTGTCTGGTGCAAACTGCTGCTGGGCTTCCATCGAGGCGCGCATCATCAGCAACGGCATCACCGGGCGGATATGCTTGATCGCGATCGGCTGACCAAACCCGTGACAGCGCGCTTCGCCATCCCATACTTCATATTCGTTGTTGTCATTCCAGGTGGAATCGATGCCCTTTTCCAGCAGCTGTTGCGTCACATTCTCCTGCCACCAGCGCACCGCCTGCGGATGGGTGAAATCGAGGTGCGAGCCCTCATCATCCCAGAACACCGAACGCTCAGGGCGATCCTGTTCCGAGTCACGAATAAATAGCCCCTGCGCCGCCACTTCCTGGTAGCGCGGATGATCCTGCAGCAGACAGGGCTTAATGTTGGCTGCCAGCTTCATTCCGGCACGATGAAACGCATCACTCAGCGCGTTGGGATTCGGGACTTTGTCGTAGTTCCAGTTGAAGACATAGCGTTTGTTATTGATCGAGGTGTAACCGGAAGAGAGCTGGAACGAGTCGCAGGGAATTTCATGTTCGCGACACAGGCGGATAAAGGATTGCAGCTGCTGCTGCGCGTCCGGCGCATCGGTGTAGTGCATGGTCGAACCGCTGTAGCCCAGGCTCCACTTCGGCTGAAACAGCGTGCGCCCGGTCAGGCGCACAAAGGCTTTGGTGACATCGAGCAACGTCGGACCGAGCATCATGTAGTAATCGAGATCGCCCGCCTCGGCGCGGTAACGGCGATAAGGCAGATGGTAGTTATCCAGCTCATTCCCCAGATCGAGCCAGCTGCTGCTGAGGTTGTCATAAAACAGGCCAAAGCTGACGCCATCACGCTGCGTCAGGGTAAACGGAATATGTTTATAGAGCGGATCGGTGCTGGCGGCGTTGTAGCCCATCGCGTCGAGATTACGCATCTCAAAACGCCGGTTAACGCGGTTCAGGTCGCCGGTCTTCTCGCCCAGGCCATACACCCTATCCTGCGGCTGACGACGCTGATAGTGCTCCACTCCGTCGCCGTGAGCATTGAGCAGATAGGCACCGGTGTGACGATCGGCGGTCAGCGGCTGCCAGCTGGCACCCTCAAACTGCTCCCAGCTCAGGCAGAGCGGCTGATGCACCGTCACCCGCAGCTGTGATGTGCTGATGCGCAACTGCTGCGCATCGTGCTCCACCTGAAATGCGGGCAGCGTAAAGCCATCCAGCGCCTCGCGATCGCGTCCCTGCCACGGCACATCATGCTCAGGCGCAATGCTCCAGGTGCGGTTCAGCGCCAGCTCACCGTCGCGCTTCAGCAGCACGCGCATCAGTTTCTCTTCAAGAACGTAAAGCCTCAGGAAATGTCGATCGTCGACCTTGAGTTCAACAAAATGATCGGCCTGCTGATGCAGCGTCCAGTTCTTCAGGGTTTTCATCGCGATATCCTTATGGGTTAGCAGGGCGCTGGCGGCGTTCGGCGATCAGCATCACCAGGAAAACGGCACCAATCAGGTCAAAGAAGCCCATCGCTACAAACAGCGGATTAAAGCCGATGGTATCGGCGGTAATACCGATAATCAGCGAGAAGATAAAGCTGGCGATCCAGGCGCAGGAGCCACGCATACCGTTAACGGTGGCCATCTGGCGGCGATCAAAGCGTTCCACCACCAGCGCACTCAGCATGCAGGAGATCACCTGGTGACCGAAGCCGCCGACGGAGATCAGGGCAATAGCCAGCCATGGATCTTTCACCAGCGTCATCAGCGCCAGCGAGACCATCAGCAGCGCGCCGGTGACTGAACTGGCAACAATGGAATTCACGCGGGTCATACCAAACCAGCGCACATAGATTCTGGTGAGATAGCCACTGGCGACGCTGCCGAGGTCGGCGGCCAGAAATGGCAGCCAGGCGAACATCACGATCTGCTTAAGATCCATGCCGCGCTCGTTGGCAAGATAGAGCGGCACCCAGAAGCTCAGCACCGCCCAGGCGGGTTCAGCCAGAAAAGCCGGAATGGCGATGCCGTAGAATTTTTTCTCTTTACCAATCACTTTCAACGCGGTGAAGAACGTCAGCTTTTCACCGATCGCCTCGTTGTCCTGATTAATAAAGGCGCGTTCATCATCAGACAGACGAGGATGGCTTTCCGGCGAGTGATAGCCCCACCACCAGAGTCCCACCCACAGCAGGCCCAGGCCGCCGGTCAGCAGAAATGCGCCCTGCCAGCCAAAAGTAACGTGGGCAACGTAGATAATCGGTGGTGCCAGCATCGCACCAATCGAAAAGCCGACGCCCGCCCAGCCGGCCGCGACCGGACGCTCCTTTTTCGGAAACCAGTCACCGATCGCTTTGGCATTAGCGGGCGTGGCCGCCGCTTCGGAAGCACCCATCACAAAACGCAGCAGCGCCAGATGCAGCCAGCTTCCCGCACCGGCGTGCAGCAGACAGGTGACCGACCAGATCAGCGCGCAGATCAGGAAGCCCATCTTCAGTCCGATCACATCGATCAGCCAGCCGCAAATCGGCTGGAACAGGGTATAGGCGAGCTGAAATGCTGCTACAACCCACGAATACTGTTCGGTGGTCATGTTCAGACTGGTTTTCAGTTCCGGTGCCAGAATGCCGAGGGAGTTACGGGTGATGTAGTTGACGGTTACACCCAGCAAAAACATTCCCAGCATCCACCAGCGTAAATTTTTAATCACGCGCACCGTGCGTGACGCACTGATGGGTTTGGTTGTTGATTCGAGGCTCATTGTGCCACTCCTGATTGCGATTGATGACGCACACCGCCTGCTGGCGTACCGCGTGTCCTTTTATCGAACTTAGAAAAGTGGGAAACGTGGGTACAGCCACTTTTTTGCAACGCTTTTCATGGCAGGCTGAATCGCGATAAAAAATGGCACTGAAACGCTTATCTGACGCGATTCAGCAGACTATGAAAAATTTTTCACTGGCAGATTTGAAGGCGATCACAGAATGAAACAAAGGCTGAAAATCAGTGAGATTGCGGCGCTGAGCGGAGTCTCGATCAGTACGGTATCGCGGGTACTGGCCGGAAAAGCGAATACCCGTCCCGCGACGCGGGACAAAGTGCTGGCCGTGGCGCAGCAGCAGGGCGTGCTGGATAATCTGCACAGCGGTCGCCTGCTGCTGAATAACCTGATGGTCTTTGCTCCACCGCGCGCCTTTGACGTACGCAGCGACATTTTCTACTACAAGGTGATTCAGGGAATCAGCCAGGCGGTAGAGCCACATGAGGTGCGGCTGCGCTACTGCCCGCTGGAAGAGGTGGAGAGTAATGCCGCGCTGTTTATCGATAAGATGCAGCAGACCGAAGCCGCCCTGCTGATCGGCATTGATGATGAGCATATTCATCAGCTGGCGGCGGAGATGAACAAGCCCTGCGTGCTGATCAACGCCCGCGATCGCCGTATGCGGCTGCCGTCAGTCTCGCCGCATCATCAGCTGATTGGTGAATTCTCCGCGCGCTACCTGTTTGAGCAGGGACATCGGCAGATCCTGTCCCTGCACTGCCTGCGCCGCTATACCATGGAGCAACGCTTACAGGGGGTGCGCGACGCCTGGCACGCCATGAATCTGCGCTTTGACAGTCGCCAGCATCTGCTAACCCTGAACAGCTTCAGCAGCAATGAGGCGGCGGAACGGCTGGGTGAATATCTGTGCCACTGCCCTGACGCGCTGCGTCCGACGGCGATTCTCGCCAGCGGGGATTACATAGCCGCAGGTGCCGTCACGGCGCTGGAGCAGGCCGGCCTGCGGGTGCCGCAGGATATCTCGGTAATGAGCATGGATGGGTTTAACCTGGCCGCTATCCACGATATTCCGCTGACCTCGGTGCAGGTGCCACGTGATGAGCTGGGCGCAGCGGCAGTCAGAATGCTGCAGGAGATGCGGCTGAACCCTGGCACACCCACCGGCAGCCTGTTGCTGAATGGCAGGCTGGTGGTGCGCGAGTCGGTGCGCCGCATCCGCGATAATCTCAGCCATGCGCCGGTTCAGCAGCATGGCCTTTATGATTAACCCGGCGCGGATTCACCCAGCGTTTTCAGCCGCAGCTCTGACGGCTGAGGCCGTCCGAACAGGAAGCCCTGGAACAACGTACAGCCCTCATCCCGCAGCTTCGCGAACTGCTCATCGCTCTCCACGCCTTCAGCGGTAATCTGGATATCCAGACTGCGGCTCATGCCGGTAATCGCGCGGATTATCGCCAGCGCCTCGCGGCTGTCGCCCATATCGTTGATAAACGACTTGTCGATTTTGATTTTGTCGAACGGGAAGGATCGCAGATAGCTCAGCGACGAATAGCCGGTGCCGAAATCATCCAGCGCAATCTGCACGCCCAGCGCCTTGAGATTCTGCAGGGTACGGATATTCCCCAGCGAGTCATCCAGCAGCACCGATTCGGTGATCTCGACTTCCAGTCGCGCCGGATCGAGACCTGACTCCTTCAGCGCACCTTCAACCACCGGCACCAGCGAGCTGTTTTTAAACTGCAGCGGTGAGAGGTTGACTGAGACCGACTGCTCCCCTTCCCAGCTCGCCGCTTCACGACAGGCTTCATAAAGGGCAAAGGCTCCCAGCATATGAATCAGGCCGGTCTCTTCCGCAATCGGGATGAAGTCGTTGGGCATAATCAGCCCGCGGATCGGATGATGCCAGCGCATCAGCGCTTCATAGCCAATAATTGTGCGGTGATCGCCATTGGTAATAGGCTGATAGTAGAGCCGTAAATGCCCGCCGCTGATCGCATCGCGCAGATCGTTTTCAATCAGGCGTCGGCTGCGTGCCACATCATCCATCTCCAGCGTAAAGTGCTCATAGCGGTTGCGGCCATTACGTTTGGCTTCATACAGCGCCATATCCGCACAGCGCAGCAACTGCTCCGGCGTATTGGTGATGGTGGTGCTGAGTGCAATACCCACGCTCAGCCCGACCGACAGATTATGACCTTCAACGTTGACCGGCGGACGAATCGCCTCGATCAGACGCTGAGCCACAATGCTCGCCTCCTCACTGTTTGCTACCGAGGGCAGCACGATAGCGAACTCATCGCCACCAATGCGCGCCAGCGTATCCTGATCGCGCAGCGTGTTTCGCAGACGTTTAGCCACGCTGCGCAGCAGCTCATCGCCAATCTGATGGCCAAGCGCATCGTTCACATTTTTGAAGTTATCAAGATCAAGGCACAGCGCGGCGGTCTGGCGCTGCGTCTGGCTCGCGGTGCGCAACGCCTCACTCAGACGCTGGCGGAACAGCATGCGATTCGGCAGGCTGGTCAGGTTGTCGTGGTGCGCCATATGGTGAATACGGGCATCGGCGGCGCGCTGGTCGGTAACATCTTCCACCAGCAGCATCAGGTAGTTGCGGCGCGCATCCTGGCCATTAATTGCGGTAGCGCGGGTATGCAGAATGCGTTCGCCGCTGGCAGTCATCAGCAACTGCTCACGCTCATGTATGCCCTCACTGCGCAGTGCAACGTCCGCCAGATTGTTAAAATAGTCACTAAGCTCAGGCGACATACATTCGTGCGGCCGCTTGTTAACGATCAGCGATTTCGCCAGGCCAAACAGCTGCTGGGTGCGGTCATTCACCAGCAGGATCTCGCGGGTGATCGCATCTTCAACAATCACGCAGGAGGGAATGTTGGCAATGATGTTGTCCAGGAATTTAGACAAGGCGGTTTTCTGCGTGCTCTGGGCTTCGGCCAGATCCCGGGCGCGCAGGATCTGCTGCTCCTGCTCACGGCCTTCCGTGCGATCGCGGGTGATCTTGGCGAAACCGATCAGCTTACCGTCATCATCATGGATCGCGTCGATAACCACATGCGCCCAGAACGCGCTGCCATCTTTACGGTAGCGCCAGCCCTCATCTTCAAAACGACCGGTTTTCAGCGCAATACCGAGATTCGCTTCCGGTATCCTGTTCAGCCGCTCCTGAGCGCTGTAAAACAGCGAGAAGTGCTGACCCACTACTTCATCCGCTTTATAGCCTTTGGCGCGCTGTGCGCCAGCATTCCAGTTCACCACCACGCCGTCGGTATCAAGCATATAGATGGCGTAATCCGTGACGCCCTCTACCAGCAGGCGAAAACGCTGCTCCTGCTCGCGCTGCTCGCTGCGGACGCGCTGCTGTTCGGTGCAGTCACGGGTGATTTTGGCATAGCCCAGCAGTTTGCCCTGATCGTCGCGGATCGTGTCGATCACCACATGTGCCCAGAACGCACTGCCATCTTTGCGGTAGCGCCAGCCCTCATCTTCAAAACGGCCGGTGCGATAAGCCGTTTGCAGGTTCTGGCTGGGGATATGATTGAGTCGATCCTGCGCGCTGTAGAACCGGGAAAAATGCTGGCCGACAATCTCTTCCGCCACATAGCCTTTGGCGCGCTGTGCGCCGGCGTTCCAGTTCACTACGTTTCCATCCTGATCGAGCATATAGATGGCGTAATCGGTGACGCCCTCAACCAGCAGGCGGAAGCGCATCTCCTGCTCCCGCTCTTTGCGTTGCTGCTCCTGCAGCCGGGTGCAGTCGCGGCAGACCGCAGCAAACCCAATCAGCTGAGCGGTCTCGTCGCGGATCGGATAGATGACCACGTGTGCCCAGAAGCTGCTGCCATCTTTACGGCAGCGCCAGCCTTCGTTTTCGTAACGTCCGGTGGTGGTGGCGATATCAAGTTCGCGCTGCGGCTGACCGCGTCGGCGATCCTCTTCGTTGTAAAACAGGGCGGCGTGCTGTCCAATAATTTCGTCTGGCCTGTAACCAAGGACGTGCAGACCCCCGTCATTCCAGCTGGCGACAGTTCCGTCCGGTTTAAGCATGGTGATCGCGTAGTCGATCACGACTTGTACCAGCATGCGATACATGACATCAGAGTTATTATCCATTGTTATTTGCCTGCTGCTCGGTAGCCCGGTAAAGGCTTAGGAATGTTCTTAAACGCGAGCCGAGACTAAAGCGGAAAAGGTCTGCGAAGACAAGCGTATTAAGAAGAATAACTAATCTTAACAGGGGAGTTATCGGCAGCGGCGAGCAAATGTTCAATGGCGTAATGATCGGGATAAGCGCCTGAGGTCAGGCGTTAAGGCAGGTTTTACAGCCAGCATGGTCAGAGCGCGAGGCTGGCTCGCGCTTAATCATTTCGCGACAGAAACGGCGTTTACAGGTCCATCTGTTGCTGTAAATGCATCGCGGCAATCGGCTGCCAGATTTCGGTTAACGCGCCCTCTTTGCCGGTAAACGGGTCCTGGGTCGGCAACAGCACTTTTTTCACCTGCTGCTGCGCCATTTTCAGCTTCGCGGGTTCGTCGCGCAGCGTCTCAGGCGACATGCCGCGCGGATAGGCACCGATCACCATAAAATCTTCGCTGGCGCTGACCTGGCGATGACCGACACCCGCCGGGATCAGCACCGCATCGCCTGCGCGCAGGGTGACCATCCGGCCACTGTCGCCGCCAAACAGCACTTCTGCCCAGCCTTCCGCAACGCCAAGCAGCTCATGGGTGTTGGGATGATAGTGGGTATAGGGGAAAATCGGATAGCGCCAGGCGGGTGGCCAGCCGTTTTCGTCGAAAGTTTTCTCAAACCACGCTGCGATCTCTTCCTCTTCCGGCACTACGCGCGGCCAGATAATCAGAGGTAACGGGTTATTAGGTACGCCGCCCGACGGAATGGCGAGCATCAGATGCTGAGGATTATCAGAAGCCCCGGCCGCGAAGGTGCCTGCGGCAAAGGACATCATTAACATCAGACTGGAGGATGAGGCACGCATACAGGTTCTCCGGTTTTTTTCTAAGTGTGGCAAACCCGCGGCACAATGCAATGTGCGCCGGACGACACAATTGAGATAATTGACTGATATTGCTGACTAAAGCCAAATGTGTCGTTAACAATAGGGCGAGACCGCCCCCGTACGGCGGCGGATAGCGGTTCTTACTGCGGCAAAGTGTTGCAAAATGTCAGGCGAGCCGGCACGCAGGTACGGCAGCCCGATGCCAGGGCACTCTTTTGATAAACTGTTATACAAAAATCGCACAGATCTGTTTCTGATATGCTTGACTGTTATCTGTTGTAATAGCTAACAGATGACAGTGAGGTAACCAATGGACGCTATTAAACAAATCCTGATTGACGAGATCGCCACGCTTAACCGCGAAGAACGTCGCGACAACTTGCCGCGCTTTAGCCTCTCGTTTCTGAAGAACCATCCCGGTCTGTGGGCTGTGATGTATCTCTGCTACGGCCTGTGCGTGGCGCTGATATTTACCACCGAGATGCTCGGCTGGCCCGCCTTCTGGTTTGCCACCGCATTTGTGCTGGTAATGAGCGTGCTGATGCTGCTTGATATCAACCCGAAATATCGCTTTGAAGATATCGATGCGCTCGATCTGCGTGTCTGCTACAACGGTGAGTGGTATTACGTTCAGCCGGTGCGCGAACAGGCTATCTCACGCATTCTGTCACTGCCTGAAACACCGGAACGGGTTAAAAGCGGTATCCAGCGTCTGCTGACGCAAAAAGGGGAAGTGGACTTTTATGATGTCTACTACCTGACCTGGGGCCACCAGGAAGCAGCGCGCGTCTAATCCGCCTGCGGTTCCGCCATTAACTGACCCAGCGTCGCTATTGCCGCCTCGGCCCGGCTATCCCACGGCCAGGCGGTATTCAGTCTGAAACAGTGACTGAACTGCTCTCCTGCCGAAAATAACTGTCCCGGTGCAATACTGATCCCCTGAGCCAGCGCCTGCTGGTAGAGCCGGGTAGTGTTGATGCTCTCCGGCAACGTCACCCAGAGAAAATAGCCGCCGCGCGCTTCGCTGAGCGTAGCCTGCGGCGGCAGCACCTTGAGCAACGCCTGACGCACCATCTGCTGTCGCTTCGCCAGTATCTGTCGCAACCGCTTCAGATGGGTGTCGTAACGCCGCGTGGCAAGAAAATCGGCCAGCGCCAGCTGCATCGGTGCGCTGGTCGAGAGCGTGCTCATCAGCTGCAGGCGCTGAATGCGCTGCGCATGCTGTCCCGCCGCCACCCAGCCGACGCGAAAACCGGCCACCAGCGACTTGGAAAACGAGCCACAGTGCAGCACGTTTCCCTGCCGATCCCAGGCCTTCGCGGGCAGCGGCGCAGCCTCACCCGTCCAGAGTTCGGCATAGACATCATCTTCAATTATCGGCACCTGATAACGTGCCAGCAGCGCCACCAGTTGCTGTTTGCGCTCCGGCGTTAATGTCACGCTCAGCGGATTCTGCAATGTCGTCATCAGCCAGCAGGCTTTTACCGGCCAGCGTTGCAGCGCCTCTTCCAGCTGAACGAGATCGATGCCCTGATTTGCATCCACCGGAATCGCCAGCGCCTTGAGTTTAAGCCGCTCAATCGCCTGCAGCGCGCCATAAAAACTCGGTTGCTCAATCACCACATAGTCGCCCGGCTCGGTCAGGGATTGCAGGCTGAGGTTCAGCGCCTCCAGCGCCCCGCTGGTGATGACAATTTCATCCGGCGACAGGGTGATGCCCTGACGCGCATAGCGCTGCGCCAGCAGCTGTCGCAGCGTGGCGTTGCCGGGCGGCAGATTATGCAGCGCATCGGTTGGCGTCAGATGATGAGAGACGTTCGCCAGCGAGCGCATCAGCTGACGCTGCGGAAAGAGTGCCGGATCGGGGAACGCAGAGCCAAACGGCACGATGGCGGGATCGCGCGTGGCCTGCAGTACATCAAACACAAAGTCGTTGATATCGACCTGCTCGCTGATCGCCACACTCAGCGGTGCGGGCGCTAAGGCACGCGGTGCCACGTAGTAACCTGACTGTGGACGCGAGACGATCCAGCCCTGACTCTCCAGCAGCTCATAGGCATGTAGCACCGTCATCAGGCTGACACCCTGCTGCGCGACCTGCTGACGCAGCGACGGTAAACGGGTGCCGGGCAGCCAGATGCCGGCCTCGATCTGCTGCTGAATCTCATCCATCAAGCGCTGGTATTTCGCCACGGGTCGCCTCTCCTTGTTTACCGCGAGTAGTCTGACCGCGAGACTTTACCACGGCAGGCGACCAATGACAGGCGGTGCGAATCGCTTATCGTACTGATTACGCTGATTCAGCTCTGATCAGGTGCGTCAGATCACCGCTACCTGGGGCGTCAGTGGCTGATCGGCTTCAACAATCGGACTCACGTTTGCCATCACCTCTTCCGTTTCCCCCACCACAAAGTTAGCCAGATCCGGTACCCGCTCAGGGGGAACCGGCTTGCCCAGCAGATAGCCCTGCAGCGTATTGCAACCCAGGCTGGTCAGAAAGGCTTGCTGCTCAGCGGTTTCAACGCCTTCAGCCACCACTTTCAGCTGCAGCGACTGTGCCAGCGCCACAATCGCCGATACGATGGTGGCATCTTCTTTCTGATCCTGCAGCTCATTAACAAAGGCCCGATCGATCTTAAGCTCACTGGCCGGCAGACGTTTCAGATAGAGCAGGCTGGAGTAACCGGTGCCAAAGTCATCAATTGAAGCTTTGACGCCGAGCTGAGTCAGCTCGGTGAGAATACGCACGCTCTCATCGGGATCGCGCATCGCAGTGGTCTCGGTCACTTCCAGCGTCAGCTGTTCGGCCGGAATCTGATGTTTTGTCAGCGCATCCACTACCGTCTCCACCAGATTCGATTGCTCAAACTGCAACGCCGACAGGTTCACCGCCACCGACCAGTCCGGGTGGCCCTGCAGATGCCACTGGCGCAGCTGACCACAGGCTTCATGGATTACCCAGTTGCCAATGTTGACAATCATGCCGGTCTTCTCCGCCATCGGCAGGAATTTATCAGGCGACAGCAGGCCACGCTTCGGGTGCTGCCAGCGCAGTAACGCCTCAAAGCCGAGGATCGGGCCGCCCGGCGCACAATATTTTGGCTGATAGAACAGGCGCAGTTCATCGTTATCCAGTGCCTGCCAGAGATCGTTATTCAGCTGAAGCTGACTCTGCGCCTGAAGGTTCATTGAGGGCTGGAAGAAGGTATAGCCGTTACGGCCATTATTTTTGGTGTGATACATCGCCGCATCGGCGTTGAACATCAGTTCGCGCTCATCCACGCCATCGCCGGGATACACCGCGATACCAATACTCAGCGAGACCATCAGCTCATAGCGTGAGATATCAAATGGACGATCCACCGCTTTAACCAGCTTATCGGCGATGGCTGCGGCATCATTTGGATCGTCGATCTCAACCAGCAGCACAAACTCATCCCCACCCAGCCGCGCCAGCGTGTAGTAGCCGGTCATCTGCTGACTCATCCGCTCGGTCACACCGACCAGCAGACTGTCGCCAATGTGATGTCCAAAGGCGTCGTTAACCGCCTTAAACCCATCGAGATCCATAAACAACAGGGCAAACTGCGTCTGCTCACGGTTCGCTTTGTTGATCGCCTGCTCCAGTCGATCCTCCAGCAGGATACGGTTCGGCAGCCGGGTCAGGTTATCGTGCAGCGCCAGCTGAGCCAGCTCGCGATTCGCTTCAGCGAGCGAACTGGCGAGAATCGAGGTTCGCGCCTGCATCCGTGCATCCAGCATCGAGACCAGCAGGGTTATGCCCAGAATTGAGAGGGTGACCACGGTGACCAGAATCGCCAGCCAGTTGCTGTTAACGCCCTGCCCGACCGGATGGCTGTGGACGGGAAACTCTGCCGCCATCATGCCGGTATAGTGCATACCTGCAATCGCACAGCCCATGACCACCGAGGCACCAATACGCAGCAGCGTGACCCGGCCGGTCTGACCCTCACGCAGGTTAAACGCCAGCCACAGCGCCGCGCCAGACGCGGCCAGAGCAATCGCCACCGACAGCGCCACCCAACCCCATTGCCAGACGATACCGGGCGAAAACATCAGCGCCGCCATGCCGGTGTAGTGCATCGCTGCGACACCACTGCCGAGGATCAGCGCGCCGCCCGCCAGACGCGGCAAAGGCAGATCGCCACTGCAGACCAGCCACAGTGCAAATATCGACGCGCAGACGGCGATGGCGGCGGAGAATGCGGTGAGTCCGGCGTTGTAGCTCATGACCATCTCCATGCTCATCGACAGCATGCCGATAAAGTGCATCGCCCAGATGCCAATACCCATGGAGAAACCGCCGCCGAACAGCCAGACCAGCGCCACTTTGCCGGTAGAATGTACCACCCGTCCCGCCATATCTAAGGCGGTAAACGAGGCCAGCATCGCGACAAGAACTGAGACGATGACGATAAAAGTGTCGTATGAGGTCGCTAACATAGTGCATTCCCGCGAAAGCCGTGCCGGTGTTGGGCAGAGGTTGTTAAAATTTGTATTAGTTATCGGCATAGACCGCGGGTTACTGAGCCGCGCACCCTGCATCCTTTCCACTCATTCTGAGTGATGAAATCTATCGTCGGTCTCAGCCAGATACCGACGCCACTGGCTGCCGCCGTGCGGGAAAACTGAACGCGTCAACCCGCTCCGGAGGCGTTGGCTTGCCAAGCAGATATCCCTGCAATGCATCAAAGCCTAAGCTTGTGAGCAGATGCTGCTGCTCTTCAGTCTCGACGCCTTCCGCTACCATGCGCAGGTTGAGACTCTGTGCCAGCGTTAGCATGGCGCTGACCACGGTCGCATCTTCACTGCCTGGTCGCAGGCAGTTGATAAAGCTGCGATCAATCTTAAGTTCACTGGCATCCAGATGTTTAAGATGCAACAGGTTGGCATAGCCGATACCGAAGTTATCAATGGCGACGCTGACGCCTGCCTGCTGCAACTCATGAATCCGCTGCTGACTGAAAGCGGGATCGCGCATGGCAATCGTTTCGGTGATCTCCAGCATCAGCGCGCTGCCTGACAGCTGATAACGCGTCAGTGTCTGCGTCAGTGTGCTCAGCAAATCACGCTGATGGAACTGCAGCGCAGAGAGATTAACCGAAACCGTCCAGTCGCTGTGTCCCTGGCTGTGCCAGACCCTTAACTGACGGCACGCCTCCTCGATCACCCAGTTGCCCAGTGTTACAATCTGACCGGTTTTTTCTGCGCGCGGCAAAAACAGCTCAGGGGTCAGCAAACCGCGCTGCGGATGCTGCCAGCGCAGGAGCGCTTCAAATCCCATTAACCGGGTGCCACCGGAACAGAATTTGGGCTGATAGAAAAGCCGCATCTGCTGGCGATCAATGGCCTCCCACAAATCGTTGGCCAGCTCAAGCTGATGCTGCGTTGCCGCGCTCATGGCGGGTTCAAACAGGCACCAGCCGTTTCGTCCACTGTGTTTGGTGTGATACATCGCCGCGTCGGCATTAAACAGCAGCTCCTGCCGGTTACGTCCATGCAGTGGAAAGATCGCAATTCCCGCACTGAGTGAAACGTGCAGTACATAGCGGTCAAGTTCAAATGGCGTACTGATCACTTTAACCAGTTTTTGCGCCAGCTGCCGGGCCGGATTGATATCACACTCTGCCATCAGCACAAACTCATCCCCGCCCAGCCGCACCAGCAGCATCGTGTTACTGAGCTGACTGCGCAGCCGTTCCGCCACCGCCACCAGTAACCGGTCGCCGACATGATGTCCCCAGGTGTCATTGACCGCTTTGAAGCCATCGAGATCCATATAGATCACGGCAAAGCGATCTTCCTTTAGCATCGCCTGTTTGATGGCAAGATCGAGCTGCTGCTCCAGCATCACCCGGTTGGGCAGCGCGGTCAGGTTGTCATGCATCGCCAGCTGACGCAGCTCCTGGTTAGCGCGATTGAGCCGGGTTGCCAGCCGTGCGGCGCGCACCTGAGCGTCCAGCATCGAACTCAGCAGGGTGATCCCCAGAATACTCAGCGTAATCAGCGAAACCCATACCGCCAGTCCCGGACTACTGACGCCATGCGACTGCATTGTACTGCCGTGGCGGAACGCCGCCGCCGCCATACCCACATAGTGCATGCCTGCAATCGCGATCCCCATCACTATTGAGGCCAGCCCACGCATCAGCAGCAGATGATGGTCACCCTGCCGCAGATGAAACGCCATCCACAGCGCCACGCCTGAGGCCACAAACGCAATCAGCACAGAGAGCGTCACCAGCAGCGTATTCCACTCAGGTTGCGGATCAATCAGCAGGGCTGACATACCGAGATAGTGCATCACCACCACGCCCCCACCCAGAATCAGCGTGCCGCGCAGTAGCCGCTGACGGGTGAGATGCAGGCCGCCCACCGTCTGGCCGAAGGCGAATATTGACGCCAGGATCGCCACCAGCAGCGAGAGGATCGTCAGCTGCGTGTCATAGCGCATCGTCATCGGCATCATCATCGCCAGCATCCCGATAAAATGCATGGCCCAGATGCCAATCCCCATTGCCGTGCCGCCAACCAGCAGCCAGAACCGCGCGCTCCAGCCATGGGAGACCGCCACCCGTCCGGCGGTGTCCAGCGCTGTAAAAGAGGCAATAAACGCCACGATCAGCGAAACGCAAATCAGAACGCTATCACAGGTGACAAGCAACATGTGCAACTCCTCAACGCCCGCAGAAAAGCAGGTGCTGTGTAAAGTCAGAAAAGTCATTTTAAAAACACCCAATGGGTGAAAGTTAATAAACTTCACTATTTCCTGGCCCTGAAGACCGGGCAAAACAGGTCCACAAACGCAAGGCATTTGTGACCTGCATTTTATTAACCGCCTGATGAATCTGGCGCTAAATCGTTATTATGTCTGATTGGTACAGGAACATATCACCGAAGCAGAAAGCATTCCAGAAACCGATAAAACAAGGGGTTTTGTTTTACCGTCTCGCTTTCGTGCCTTGCTGTAACTGGGTTATCGGCCAGAGAGACCTTTTGATTAATGAAAATTAAACGGCAGCACTTCGCGTAACGCTTTAACTGATCTATAGTAAGTAAAACTGATATAAATCATCATTCTTAAGTCTAAGATTTTTCTTAAGACTGCGGCACTGCCCGCCTTATTGTTTTTATTTCCTTACTTTGGGTTGAATCGTTAATAAACACCGGGTGAAAAAGCACTGACTCTCGATAATCCGTAAGGAAATATTATGAAACTCAAGCTTTTTCTGTTTGCCGCTGCAGGATTAACTGTTGCTGTTCCATCATTAACCCAGGCGGCTACGACCTCGGGAACCATCAATGCCACGTTGACGCTGACCACTGGTTGTCTGGTAAATGGACAGTCAGCCACGGCGGGCGTTAACTTCGGTACCCTGAACTTTGGTAGCAGCGCCGCCACCTTTGATACCCTGAATGCCACCCTGGTCGGTGCCGCCGGTAACGGTATTTTTGTGCGCTGCACTACCGGTCAGGATTACAACGTGGTGGTGACCAGCAGCAATGCTGCGCCAGCCACTATCTATGGCACCGCTTCTGCGTCACCGCGTTATCTGATTCTGGGATCGAATAATGCGCAGGGTATCGCCTATACCCTCTATAGTGACGCCTCCTTCACCACGGCGATCGCCAACAATACGCCTATCGCGGCCAGTGGCACCACTGACCCGACATTGGGTACCAACTACGCCATCTATGGCCGGGTGGTCGGTGGTGGCTTTAACCCCCTGATCCCTGCCGGAACCTATACCGATACCATTAACGTGGCCGTGAACTACTAACTGCTGCCGCAGGTAAATAAGGTTGGTTCTCTGGCGACCCTGCCTGACGATCGCACGCAGCCTGCTCCTGATGATAGTAAGTGTCAGCGCCTGGAGTCTGCCCACCAGCACCTTTCAGGTGACCGCCTCGGTGGTAGCAGGCTGCGTGATATCCGGTACTAATACCGGCGTTTTTGGCACGCTCAATTTCGGCACGCAGTCTGGCGTGGCGGCCAGTACCGTCAATGCCAGCTTCGTGCAGAGCACCGCCATTAACCTTGCCTGTACGCCAGGCACCACGCTGAGCATGAGCATTAACCAGGGCAGCAACTTCACCACTACCCGTAATCTCAAGCTGCCCAATTTCAGCAATACCGTTCCCTATACGCTCTTTAGTAACGCCAGCCGCACCACGGTCATCCCGGTGAACCAGGCGGTGTCGCTGAGCTATAGCAATGCCAATAACATTACGCTGCCGATCTATGGTCAGCTACAACTGCCCGGCACTGCGCGCGCCGGCGTTTATACCGATACGCTGACCGTCACCCTGACCTGGTGAGGTGATTGAAAACAAGGATATGATCATGAAGCCACTGCGCGCCCTGCTGCTCCTGCTGAGTTCCACTCTGCTCTCTCCGGCCTTCGCCGCCAACTCGGTGATGATCTGGCCCATTGATCCCGCCATTAATCCTGAAGAGAAAGCCAGCGAGCTCTGGCTGGAAAATCGCGGTAACAGCACGACCATGATGCAGATCCGGGTTTTCAGCTGGCAGCAGATTAACAGTCAGGAGCAGTATCAGACCCAGCAGCAGGTTGTTGCCAGCCCGCCGATGGTGCGGATGGAGCCGGGCCAGAAACAGCTGGTCAGGCTGATTAAACAGACGCCGCCTGCGGCCGGTAAAGAGCTGGCCTACCGGGTGGTGCTGGATGAAATCCCGACGCCGAACAATCCCGGCGAAAATCAGGCCGGACTGACCTTTCAGATGCGCTATTCGGTGCCGCTGTTTGTGTATGGTTCCGGGCTCTCCACCGACAGCGTCCGTCCCGCTCTGCACTGGCAACAGGTCAGCGAGGGCGGTAAGCGCTGGCTCCAGCTGACCAACAGCGGCAACGGCCACGCCCGGCTCAGCAATGTGGCGATTGGTGGTCGCAAGCTGGGCGAAGGCTTATACGGCTATGTGCTGGCGGACAGCACGCATCGCTGGCCGCTCACGGTGCCGGTCAGCGGCGAACTCACCGCAGAGGTTAATAAAAGCCAGTGGCGCAGCGCTGCCCGGAAGTAAGCGCTGAATGAGACCTTTTTCCCTGCCCCCCTGCGCGCTGGCGGTGGTCAGCGTGATTTACGCGCTTACGCCGGATCCTGTGCTGGCGGAGACTTACTCATCCCTGCCCCCGCCGCCCAGCCTGCAGAGCAGCGGCGCGGGTCAGCAATACATGCTGGAGCTGGTGATTAACCAGCAGGCAAACGGCAATATTGTGGCAGTGGAGCAGCGCGACGGTCATTTCTGGCTGCGCAGCAGCGATCTGCAGCGTGCCGGGCTGTCACCGGATAAGCTGGGCCAGCAGCCGCAGGTTGATGTCAGCGGCCTGCAATCCATCAGCGTGGAGTATGACGCTGCGCGGCAGCGCCTGCTACTGACCGTGCCACCTGACTGGCTGCCCGGCCAGATCATTGGTGAGGCGAAGAATGGACCGCGCTATCCAGGCCGTACCAGCAGCGGTGCGCTGATTAATTACGACCTGTACGCCAGCCGCACTGATACCACCGGTACCAGACTTTCCGCCTGGAACGAACTGCGGCTGTTTGGTGATGCCGGGCACGTCTCAACTAACGGCGTCTGGCAGCAGCAGCTGGAAGGCAGTACGACTTATCAGGACAACGGCTATATCCGCTACGACAGCTGGTGGAGCAATGAAGATGAGAACACGGCGGTAAGCTGGCGGGTCGGGGATCTTGTCACCGATTCGCTAGCCTGGAGCAGCAGCGTGCGGCTCGGCGGCATCCGCGTCGGCCGCGACTTCAGCGTCCGTCCCGATCTGGTGACCTATCCGCTGCCCGCTTTTTCCGGTCAGGCAGCCGTTCCTTCCACCGTCGATCTCTTTATCAACGGCTATCGTTCCAGCCAGGCAAACGTGCAGCCTGGCCCCTGGTCGATGACCAATGTGCCGTTTGTTAACGGCGCGGGTGATGCGGTGATCACCACCACCGATGCGGTGGGCCGTCGCGTCACTACCACCATGCCGTTTTACGTCTCCAGTAATCTGCTGAAATCTGGCCTGTCAGATTATGCCTTCTCTGCTGGCGCGATCCGCGAGAACTACGGCATCAAAAACTTCGATTATGGGCAGGCCGCCGCCAGCGGTTCTTACCGATATGGCATGACCGACTGGCTGACGCTGGAGAGTCACGCTGAAGGCAGCGAAAGCCTGGCGATGGGCGGGCTGGGCGGACAGCTGCGCGTCGGCAGCTGGGGAGTGGTCAACGGCGCGGTGGCGCAAAGTCAGCTCGATGGCGAGAGCGGCAGGCAATACAGCTGGGGTTATCAGTACAACAACAGCTGGTTCAACATCGGCACGCAGCAGACCCAGCGCAGCAGCGACTTCGGCAATCTGGCGCTGGTCGGCAGCCGTGCCGGAAGCCAGGCGGATAGCCGCTACGCACTGTCGCGCCGCAGTGCGCAGTACAGCGCCAGCGTCTCGCTGAACCAGTTTGGCAGCGTCGGTGCCGCTTTCATCGATATCACTGATGGCCAGGGCGACCGCACTCGCCTGTGGAACCTCTCATGGAGTAAAAACCTGTGGGGCAACAGCAGCCTCTATGTCTCCGCCAGCCGCGATCAGGAGGAGAAGAGCTGGACCGGTGCTATCTCGCTGGTCATCCCGTTTGGCGAACAGGGCAGCGCGGCTATCAGCACCGAACGCGATCAGCGTGGCCGCGACAGTCAGCGCATTTACGCCTCCAGCGCCATGCCCAGCGACGGCGGATTTGCCTGGGATGCCTCCTGGGCGAATCAGAGCGGTGACAGCGGCGATTATCGTCAGGGCAGTCTGCGCTATCGCAACAACCAGATCGACACGTCGGGGGGCTTCTATGGCGATGATGGCAACCTCACGCAATGGGCCGATCTCTCTGGCGCGCTGGTGTTAATGGATAACAGCGTCTTTGCCGCTAACGCCATCAACGACGCCTTTGTGCTGGTGAAAACAAGCTATCCCGACGTGAACGTGCGCTATGAAAATCAGTCGATGGGACGTACCAATCAACAGGGCTATCTGCTGGTGCCTGCCATCAGCAGCTACTACCCGGCCAAATATGATATCGATACCCTCGACCTGCCCGCCGATATGACCACGCCACGGGTTGAACAGCGCTTTGCGGTGAAACGCCAGAGCGGCTACCTGCTCAACTTCCCGGTGGAGAAACTGCGCGCTGCCAGCGTGATCCTGGTTGATGCGCAGGGCCAGCCGCTGCCGGTTTCAAGCCGGGTGCAGCGGCCTGGCCATCCCACCGGATATGTCGGCTGGGATGGCATCGTCTGGATGGAAGATCTTACCACCAGCAATCCGATCGAGGTGGTGACGCCCGATGGTCGCCGCTGCGAAACCGAGCTGCATATCGCCAGCGGTCAGCCGCAGGCGCTGAAAACCTATGGTCCCCTGACCTGCGCGCTGCCGGCTCCTGTTGCAGGTAGCGCCGCCGCCCCTGCTGAACCTTTTATGTCCGGAAATCCACTATGATGAGATCGCTGTTACTGGCTGGCCTGTTGCTGCTACTGCCGTCACTGAGCTACGCCGCCTGTACCCTGCCCGCCTCCACAGCAAGCTTTGGTTCGGTCACCACCTTTGTGGCGAATACCACCGTCAGCTCGGTCACCACCAATGCCAACGTCAACTGTGGCTCCGGCTCGTCGCTGTCGCTGCTCGGCAATAACCAGATAACCTTCCAGTTGACCGGCGCAACTACGGTCAGCGGCACGCGCGGCATCCTGAAGCGCAGCGGTGACACCGGCAGCGATAATGTGCCTGTGCGGCTCTGCACCGACAGTGCCTGCGCCACTGAACTGACTATCGGCGGCACGCCGTTTGTCTATGGATCGCAGACACTGATCAACCTGGCGGGATTGCTGGGCAGCCTCAACTTCGCCATTCCGATTTATCTGCGCACCGTTCCCGGTCAGGTGGTGGCCGCCGGAACCTATCAGGTGACGCTGAACATGGCGGTGACCTGGCGCGTCTGCACCAGCGTCAGTGTCGGTAATATTTGCCTGAGCGAGCAGAATGGCAGCGGCGTGATACCGATTAACATCACCGCTATCCTGACCAATGACTGTACGACGATCACCTCGCCCAATATCAGCTTTGGCAGCGCGCCGCTGGTGGGCAGCTTCTCCGCCGTCTCGCAGACCATTAACGTATTGTGCAGCAAAGGCAGCACCTATACCGTCGGGCTGAGCAATGGCAGCTATGCGGCGGGTAGCGTCAGGAATATGGCTAGCGGCGCAAACCGACTGAGCTATGAGATCTATAAAGGCACGACCAGCAATCGCTGGGGATCGGCAGGCACGGAACGCTGGAGCAGTACCACCTCGACGGCGGTATCAACAGATGGACTGACGCGCGGCTTTAACTACACCGCGCGTATCCTGACCACGCAGAACACGCCGCCTGCGGGAAACTACAGCGACAGCGTGGTGGTCGATTTGTCCTTTTAGAGAGAAGCGCTGGCTGGCGTCGCGCTGTGGCGCAACTGATACTGTTTCACCATCCGGCCAATCAACAGCGTCCCGATCAGCCCGCAGACGGCAGCAAAGGTCAGCCAGACGCCCGGCATCGCCTTATCACCGGTGGCGTGGATCAGATAGCTGGAGATGGCAGGCGTGAAGCCGCCAAACAGCGCCGTCGCCAGGCTGTAGGCCATAGAGAAACCCGCGGCTCGCACCTCAGCAGGCATAATCTCTGCCAGATAGACCACCATCGCCCCGTTGTAGCTGGCATAAAGAAACGACAGCCACAGTTCCGCTTCCAGCAGGTGGGCAAAACTGGCCGATCCCACCAGCCAGTGCAGCACCGGCCAGGTCGTCACAATCATCAGCAGGGTAAAGATGATCAGCAGCGGACGGCGACCGACGCGGTCCGACAGCGCGCCCATCAGTGGCAGCCAGAACAGGTTTGAGACACCTACGCAGAGGGTGACCAGAAACGCCTGTTTGTCGCTCATCATCAGCACGGTTTTACCAAAGGTCGGGGTAAAGGCGGTGATCATGTAGAACATCACCGTGGTGGTGACCACCATCAGCATGCCCGCCAGTACCAGCGCCCAGTTGCTGGCCACCGACCGCATAATTTCCGTCATGCTCGGATGGTGTTTACGTTTGCTGAACGCTTCGGTCTCTTCCAGCATCCGGCGGATGTAGAACAGGAACGGCACAATCAGGCAGCCGACCACAAACGGGATACGCCAGCCCCACTCCGTCACCGCCTCTTTCGCCAGCAGATGATTCAGCATCAGCCCCAGCATGGCGGCAAAAATCACTGCAATCTGCTGACTGCCCGACTGCCAGCTGACGAAAAAGCCTTTGCGACCTTTCGGCGCGACTTCGGCCAGATAGACCGACACGCCCCCCAGCTCAACGCCCGCCGAGAAGCCCTGCAACAGGCGTCCCAGCAGGATTAGAATCGGTGCCGCTGCGCCCAGCGTGGCGTAGCCTGGCACCAGCGCGATAGTCAGGGTGCCAATTGCCATCAGGCCCAGCGTCAGCAACAAGCCTTTACGACGACCATGATGGTCGATGTAGGCACCCAGAATAATCGCCCCCAGCGGGCGCATCAGGAAACCGGCACCAAAGGTCATCAGGGTCAGCATCAGGGAAGCGAACGGGTCATCGCCGGGGAAGAAGGTTTTGGCAATGGCGGTGGCGTAGTAGCCAAACACCATAAAATCGTACATCTCCAGGAAGTTACCACTGGTGACGTTGAAGATGGTTCGGGCAGCACTTTTCGGCGGCTTTTGTAAAGATGGGGCGTGACTCATAACGGCTTCCTGTTGTTTTTTAGCCGTTTTAGCCTGCCTGAGGCGAGATTAATGTGACCTGACTCACCATTGCACTTTACAATTCTGTGTACATAAGTAACAAAAAATTAACAATTCAAATCAGCCAGCATAAGTGAGCAGTTGTGGCGCGGATCTGCCTGATTTTATCTGGCTAAGCGCCGCCATAAAAAAAGGCGACCTTCACAGTCGCCTTTTCATGTTGCCGGATAACCCGCTATTTCTTCACGGTTTCCATACCCATCAGACCGATTTTCAGGTAGCCCGCCGTGCGCAGCTTATCCATCACGCTCATCAGCGTTTCATAATCTACCGACTTGTCTGCCTGGAAGAAAATGGTGGTCTCTTTGTTGCCCTGGGTCTGGCTGGTCAGCACGTTAACCAGCGAGTCGGGCGTGACCTGATCGTTACCGACGTAAAGCTGCTTATCCGCTTTAATCGACAGATAGACCGGCTTTTCCGGACGCGGTTGCGGCGCGCTGGTGGACGCGGGCAGATTAACGCGCACATCGACCGTGGCCAGTGGCGCGGCCACCATAAAGATGATCAGCAGCACCAGCATGACGTCGATAAACGGCGTCACGTTGATCTCATGCATTTCACCCTCGGTTTCCAGATCGTCGTTTAATCGCATGGCCATAACAACTTACCCTAAGCGCAGTTTCTGGGCGGTCGCAGGACGCGGAACCTCTGTGGCGACGGTGCCCAGATCGATATCACGACTCTGCAGCAGCATCACCTGCGCGGCGACATCACCCAGCGAGGCTTTATAGTTGGCAATCATGCGGGCAAAAACGTTATAGATGACGACGGCCGGGATCGCAGCAACCAGACCAATCGCGGTCGCCAGCAGCGCTTCGGCAATACCCGGTGCCACCACCGCAAGGTTGGTGGTCTGGGTTTTCGCGATGCCGATAAAGCTGTTCATGATGCCCCAGACGGTGCCGAACAGGCCGATAAAGGGTGCAACAGACCCAATGGTCGCCAGGAAACCGTTGCCACGCCCAGCATGGCGGCTGAAGGCGGCTACGCGGCGCTCAAGGCGGAAACTGGTGCGATCTTTAATACCGTTGGTATCTTCCACGCCAGCCGACAGTTCAAGTTCATTCTGCGCATCGTTCAATAGCACCACAGAGTGGCTGTGCCCGGTAAACGACTGGGCAATGCGGGCGGCGTCATTCAGATTGCGGGCTTCGCCCAGGGCCAGTTGCTCACGCTTCAGGCGACGCTTAGCCGCGCTGAGTTCGGCATATTTGCCGAAGAAGATCGCCCAGGTCACCACTGAGGCCACTAACAGGCCAATCATGACCACCTTTACCACGATATCGGCATGTTGATACATGCCCCAAACGGAGAGGTCCGTTTGCATCAAATCACTGGCTACCACGCTGCTTCTCCAACTTCTGATTCAGGGATGCGAAACAAGCGCAAATAATAGCAAAATGGCGGCGAATTGATAGTAGTTCTCATTAGTATTTACAAAGCTGAGCCGCGCTATTGACCTGTTGTTGAGCGGGTTCAGGCACGGTTTGTGAGGATGTTTCGAAAATGTGAAGCCGCATGAAAATTTATTAAAACAACGTTTCAAAATGTGATGAGATTCATTCAATCAGCATTGCTGCATTTTACTCAGACGCGTTTTCACTATGCTGGCTCCTCACGGCCCTCTGCGGTTAGCCCTGACCGCAGGCCGTCTTACCTCTGCGGGAGAAAATATAATGAGAATGATGAAAACATGTGTAGCCAGTGCCCTGGCGGCGATGATAGCGAGCGCCTGCGCCACGGCACAGGTGATCAAAGTGGCTGAAGTGCAGCCTGCCGGTTATCCCACTGTGGTTGCCCTGCAACACATGGGCGACAAACTGAAACAGGCCACCGATGGACGGCTGGAGATGAAGCTCTACGCCGGTGGCGTGCTGGGCGATGAAGATCAGACACTGCAACAGGTGCAGCTGGGTGCCATTGATATGATCCGCGTCTCGCTGGCCCCGGTTACCTCAATTGCCCCGGAAACCAGCGTGCTGACCCTGCCCTACGTTTTCCGCGACGTTGACCACATGCACAAAGTGCTGGATGGCGAGATAGGCCGCGAGATTGCCAACAAATTCGACAACGATCCCAACGCCCGCATGGTGTTCCTGGGCTGGACCGATGCCGGTGAGCGCAACATGATCACCAAGAAGCCGCTGGCAAAGCCGGGCGATCTCAAGGGCATGAAGATCCGGGTACAGAACAGCGCCATCTCGCTGGCGACGCTGAAAGCGATGGGCGCGAATCCGGTGGCAATGGGCGTCAGTGAAGTGTTCAGTGCGATGCAGACCGGCGTGGTCGATGGCACCGAGAACAATCCACCGACCTTTGTCGCCCATAACTACATGCCGGTCGCGAAGTATTACACCCTCAGCGGCCACTTTATCCAGCCAGAGATGATCCTGTTTTCAAAACGCGCCTGGGATCGCCTGAAACCCGAGGATCAGGCCTTGCTGAAAAAGCTCGGCAAAGAAGCACAGGATGAAGAGCGCCAGCTCTGGGCGACCTATACCGAAGAGTCGATCGCCAAAATGAAGGCGGGAGGCGTCACCTTCCAGCAAACTGACCGTGACTATTTCGTCAAAGCGACTCAGCCAGTGCGCGATCAGTTTGGCGGCAAATATCAGGATCTGATGACCCGGATCGCTGAGGTGAAATAACCCTTCCCGCGCCACGCTGCCGTGTGGCGTACTTAATCAGGTATCAATTATGTCTGCTTATACGCGTCTGATGGATGGGCTTTATCTGCTCTGCATGCTGGTGGCTGCCGTTGCGCTGTTAATCATGGTAACGGTGATCCCGATTGGGATCTTCGCTCGTTACGTGATGAACGGTGCGCTCTCCTGGCCGGAGCCGGTTGCCATTATCTGTATGATCATTTTTACCTTTATCGGCGCACCGGTGGGTCTGCGCGCCGGAACCCATATCTGCGTATCGATGGTCACTGACCGCCTGTCACCTGCCCGGCAGCGCCTGATGCTGCGCGTCAGCGATCTGCTGATGATTATCACCTGCCTGGTGATCTTCCAGGCCAGTTACAGCCTGTGTGAAGCGATGTGGATGCAGACCCTCGCCTCACTTCCGGCAGTGACCTACGGCGAGATGTATCTGCCAATCCCGATTGGCGCGATCTTCACCCTGCTGTTTGTTATTGAGCGCCTGCTGAGCGGCGATCAGAGCCAGCGGCCGATTGTCACGCTGGGCGGTACCCACTAACGCGGAGCAGAAAAATGGATGCATTGATCTTGATAGGCAGTTTGCTGGTGTTGCTGATGGTGGGTTTTCCGGTCGCCTTTGCGGTGGGACTGAGCGCCTTTATCGGTGCCTGGTGGATCGATCTGCCGCTGGAAGCGGTGGTAATTCAGGTGACTAACGGGATTAACAAATTTTCGCTGCTGACCATTCCGTTCTTCATCCTCGCAGGCGCGATTATGGCCGAGGGCGGCATTGCCCGTCGCCTGGTCAACTTCGCCTATATCTTTGTTGGCTTTATTCGCGGCGGGCTGTCGCTGGTTAATATCGTCGCTTCAACCTTTTTTGGCGCTATCTCTGGTTCGTCGGTAGCCGATACCGCCTCGATTGGTTCGGTAATGATTCCGCAGATGGAGGAGAAAGGCTATCCACGTGACTTCGCCGCGGCGGTGACCGCCAGCGGTTCGGTACAGGCGGTGCTGACGCCCCCCAGCCACAACTCCGTCATCTACTCGCTGGCGACCGGCGGCATGGTAACCATCTCTTCGCTGTTTGTTGCCGGGATCTTCCCTGGCCTGCTGCTCGGCGGTTGCCTGATGGTAATGTGTCTGGGCTTTGCCCATAAACGCGGCTATCCCAAAGGCGAGCGTATTCCGTTTCGTCAGGCGCTGAAGATTTTCTTCGATGCCTTCTGGGGTCTGTTTACCGTCGTGATCATTATGGGCGGGATCCTCTCTGGCATTTTTACCGCCTCGGAATCCGCTGCGATTGCCTGTATCTGGGCGTTCTTCGTCACCATGTTTATCTATCGCGACTTTAAATGGAGCCAGTTGCATATACTGCTGTTCCGCACCATTAAAACCGTCACCATCGTGATGGTGCTAATCGCTTTCGCGGCCGGGTTTGGCGCGGTGATGACCTTTATGCAGTTGCCGACCCTTATTACCGAAGCGTTCACCAGCCTCTCCGATAACAAATATGTGATCCTGATGTGTATCAATATCCTGCTGCTGGTGGTGGGCACGCTGATGGATATGGCACCGCTGATTCTGATCCTGACGCCGGTGCTGCTGCCGGTAGCGACCGCGCTGGGGGTCGATCCCGTTCACTTTGGCATGATCATGCTGACGAACCTGGGCATCGGGCTGATTACGCCACCGGTCGGCACCGTCTTGTTTGTTGCCAGCGCGGTCAGTAAACAGAAGATTGAGCAGGTCGTCGGGGCGATGCTGCCCTTCTACGGCATGCTGTTCATTGTCCTGATGCTGATTACCTATATTCCCGCTATTTCACTCTGGTTGCCGCGCCTGATGGGCGTCATGTAAGGCAATGGAAACCAGCTCGCTTGCGGGTCCCGGACTGCTGGCAAACTCGAATCAGGGTGCAACTGGCAGCGAGGGTTTAGCTCAACACGCAGGGAACACGGTCAGAGGAGGAAAGCGTCCCGCCGCCCGGAAAAAAACGCGAAGCGTTGGCCTGGCAACGGGCGCACCTCAGGGATGAGGTGCGTAATCGCGTGGGCCGAGCGAGCCAGAGATTGGCATAAGCGCCTTTCCGTTCTGACCGGGTTTCCTGAACTGGCTCGGTCTCACCGCTAACCGGGCCACACTTTGTCATCAATTTCAGGCCCGCTCGCGGGCCGGTTTTTTTCCTGCGGCGCACTCTGATAATCACCATTGAGTCTCAACCCTGCTTGCCGTTTCGTGATAACGTGAGGACTTAGTCTGAAGCGGTAAAGGCGACTCATGACCACCAGAAAAATTGATACCACGCTCGTCAGTGCAGGACGCAGCAAGCGTTATACCCAGGGCTCGGTGAACAGCGTCATTCAGCGCGCCTCTTCGCTGGTTTTTGATACGGTTGCGGAGAAAAAACGCGCCACCGCCGGTCGGGCAAAAGGCGAACTCTTTTATGGCCGTCGTGGCACCCTGACGCACTTTGCATTGCAGGATGCGATGACCGAGCTGGAAGGCGGCGCAGGCTGTGTGCTTTATCCCTGCGGCGCGGCTGCCGTGGCGAACGCGATCCTGGCTTTTGTCGAGGCGGGCGACCACGTACTGATGAGCGGCGCGGTCTATGAACCGACGCAGGACTTCTGTACTAAAATTCTCGCTAAGCTGCAGGTTTCCATCGGCTGGTTCGATCACTGCATCGGCAGTGAAATCGGTGAGCTGGTGCAGCCTGACACCCGGGTTGTCTTCCTGGAATCGCCTGCCTCAATCACGATGGAAGTGCAGGATATTCCGGCGATTGTGGCAGCGGTACGCGCGAAAGCGCCCGAGGCGATCATCATGATCGACAACACCTGGGCGGCCGGTATTCTGTTTAACGCGCTGGCGCACGGTATCGACATTTCGATTCAGGCTGGCACCAAATATCTGATTGGTCACAGCGATGCGATGATCGGCACGGCGGTTGCCAATGCGCGCTGTATCGACCAGCTGCGTGAGAACTCTTATCTGATGGGTCAGATGGTGGATGCCGATACCGCCTACATGGCGAGTCGCGGTCTGCGTACGCTGGGTACCCGTCTGCGTCAGCATGAAGAGAGTGCGATTCAGGTGGCAGAGTGGTTGGCGGCGCGCCCGGAAGTGGCTCGGGTGAATCATCCGGCACTGGCGCAAAGCAAAGGTCATGCGTTCTGGCAGCGGGACTTTAACGGCAGCAGCGGCCTCTTCTCGTTCATCCTGCAGGAAAAATTAAGCGCGCCCCAACTGGCGGAATATCTCGATCACTTCCATCATTTCAGCATGGCTTACTCCTGGGGTGGTTATGAATCGCTGATCCTGGCAAATCAGCCAGAAGAGCTGGCAGAGATTCGTCCGGCGGGCGGGGTGGATTTCACCGGCACGCTGGTGCGGCTGCATATTGGTCTGGAGCACGTTGATGATCTGCTGGCTGACCTGGAGGCCGGTTTTGCGCGCCTGACGCGCTAAGTCAGATAAACGGAAAGTAAACAGAAGATAAACCACGTAGCAGCGGCCCGCAGAGTTTACCGGGCACAGGCTCATTTGTTGTTAAAATTTATCCCGCATCGTTCAGCTTACCGGTGAGATTGCCGTGCTGCCTGAACGCAGACGGATTGTTCCTTGTGACGTGATGGAATCGCTAATGGGTGTTTTACACGAGATTGTCCAGGCGCTCTGGCATCAGGATTTTGCCGCGCTGGCAAATCCGGATGTAGTGTGGGTGGTATACGGCGTGATGTTCCTGACGCTGTTTCTGGAAAATGGTCTGCTGCCCGCCTCTTTCCTGCCGGGCGACAGCCTTCTGCTGCTGGCCGGGGCGATGGTGGCTAAAGGGGTGATGGATTTTGTGCCGACGATGGTGATCCTGACGACCGCCGCCAGCCTCGGCTGCTGGCTGAGCTATCTGCAGGGCCGCTGGCTGGGGAATACCCGACTGGTGAAGAGCTGGCTGATGCATCTACCGGCACAATATCACCAGCGCGCCTGGAATATGTTTAACCGTCACGGGCTGATGGCGCTGCTGGTCGGCCGTTTTCTCGCCTTTATCCGCACTATCCTGCCGACCATGGCGGGCATTGCAGGCCTGCAGAATGGCCGCTTTCAGCTGTTTAACTGGCTCAGCGGCGTGCTGTGGGTCGGCATTGTAGTTGCCTTTGGCTATGGCATCAGCCAGGTGCCGTTTATCAAGCGTCATGAAGATCAGGTAATGGCGATTCTGATGATACTGCCGATGGTGCTGCTGGTGCTCGGCCTGTCCGGCAGCATTGTGGTCATCTGGAAAAAGCGTCGCCAGAAACGCGCCTGACGCGCATCTGGCTTTCGGATCCGCCGCCACTCAGGCTGACGGATCCGCTACCGTCTGCCTGACACGACTCACCTCTTCCCCAGGCGTCACGCCGAAATAGCGTTTAAACTCCCGCGAAAACTGTGAGGGGCTTTCATAGCCCACCCGCACCGCCGCCGCACTCGCCTTCAGTCCATCGTGCAGCATCAGCAGTCGCGCCTGATGCAGGCGATAGCGCTTGAGATACTGCAACGGCGAGGTCTGCGTTACCGCTTTAAAGTTGTGGTGAAAGGCTGAGACGCTCATGTTCACTTCCGCTGCCAGCGCATCAACGCTGAGATTTTCCGCATAGTGATTCTCAATCCGTCGCAGGGCGCGCGCGATCAGGCTGAACTGCGTCTGTCGACTCACCAGCGAAAGCAGCGCGCCGCCAATCGGGCCGGTCAGCACATAGTAGATAATTTCCCGCACGATATGCGGCCCCAGTACGCGCGCATCGCGCGGCTGGGTCATCACATCCAGCAGCCGCTCCGCGGCGCACAGCATGGGTTCCGTCAGCCATGCCGAGTGAATACCCGAAGTCTGCGGCTGCGGCTGAAACTGATCGTCGTCGCCGATTTCAATCAGCAGATCCTGCAGGCTGGCGGTATCAACCCTGAGACACAGCCCGGCAATCGGGATCTCCGGAGAGGCCCAGGTTTCGCACTCCACCGGCAGCGGCACGGTCAGCATCAGATATTTGCTGGCGTCATACTGAAACACGGTGCTGCCGAGATAGCCGGTTTTGCTGCCCTGAAACAGGATGACAATGCCGGGCTGATACATCATCGGCGTACGGGGACGATATTGGCTGGCATAAATCAGCGACACATTTTCGACCGGGCAAAGACGGTCACGACCATGGGTCATTAAGGTGACTACCTGCTGTGCCAGCCGGTGACATAGTGCATCGTGCGCCATAGCGACTCCTTTTCGGGCAAAAATCCAGTGTGCCGTGCTACTGCCTGAACCGCCAGCAGCCTGGAGAATCAGGCAAGAAATTTACCGGATTGGGCAGAAGAGCAGACCCACTGTTGTTGCTGACGCTGAGCAGGCTGAAAATTGTTGGCTAGACTTAAGCACAGTGAATTCTCACGGGTTAACCGCAACGGAAAGGAGCAACTATGGCAGACCAACCCATTATCAAACTGCGCGATGGCAATATGATGCCGCAACTCGGACTCGGTGTGTGGCAGGCCAGCATCGAAGATGCGCGTCATGCGGTGCTGAAAGCGCTTGAGGTCGGCTATCGCTCAATCGATACCGCCGCCGCCTATAAGAATGAAGAGGCGATTGGCCAGGCTCTGCAGGAAACCGACGTGCCGCGCGAAGAGATTTTCGTCACCACCAAACTGTGGAACGACGATCAGCAGAATGTTCAGCAGGCGATGGAAACCAGCCTGGAGAAGCTAAAGCTGGAGCAGGTCGATCTCTATCTGATGCACTGGCCGTGCCCGGAGAAAGACCACTACGTTGATGCCTGGAAGAAGATGATCGAACTGCAGCAGCAGGGGCTGACCAAAAGCATCGGCGTCTGTAACTTCCATGAAGCGCACCTGAAGCGTCTGCTGGATGAAACCGGTGTCACGCCGGTCGTGAACCAGATTGAGCTGCACCCGATGCTACAACAGCGCACGTTGCATGCGTGGAACGCGCTGCACCAGATCCAGACCGAATCCTGGAGTCCGCTGGCGCAGGGCGGTAAAGGCGTTTTTGATCAGGAGATCATCAAGTCGCTGGCGAAGAAATATGGTAAGACACCGGCACAGATTGTGATCCGCTGGCATCTGGACAGCGGTCTGGTGGTGATTCCGAAGTCGGTGACGCCAGCGCGTATTGAAGAGAACTTTAAGGTGTTTGACTTCCGTCTGGATAAGCATGAAGTGAGTGATATTGCGAAACTGGACAGCGGAAATCGTCTGGGGCCGGATCCGGAAACCTTTAACTAAGCGTTTCCCTGCCTTCTCATATACTCTGCCCTGCGGCTGCCGGGCAGAGAAGACTTAACGCGGTCAGACGGGTTATCCCTGCCTGACCGCGCTGTTATGCGGTGGGCTGCACCACCAGCTGCCCGGCAGTACCGCGATCGGCCAGTTCCAGCGTCTGACTGTAATAGACGAATGGGAAGTGATCTGACGAACTTTGCGGGAAGCTGACCATCAGTTCCACGCTGCCATCAACCCACACCGTATCTTTCCAGCCACGATCTTCGCCCATCGGCTGTGCGCCATTGACACTTTTGATCAGGAACATGACGCCCTGAATATGCAGCGACTGCGGCCGATCGGCGTGCAGGATCCAGCGCTCAAAGGTGCCCTGCTGCGCAGTGGTGTCAATGCGGTTCATATCCCAGAGCGCGCCGTTGATGCCCGGCATGCTGTCACCGATGCGGAATTCGCGGGTGCGCACCGCCACGCCATCCAGAATCTGGTCGGCCAGCAGCCGCATCGGGAGGTTATCCGTCACCAGCGGCAGTAAGCCGGTTGGGCGTAGCGTCAGGATCAGGGTCGAGGTCAGAATAGAGGATGGCTCAAAGAAACCGCGCAGCCGATCCATAATACCTGCCGCCGTTCCCGCCGTAATCGACACTTCATCGCCCTGCGACATATCCACCAGCACTTCGCGACGTTCGCCCGGTGCCAGTGACAGACGCTGCACCGCAACCGGCGCAGGCAGATAGCCCTGATCGCTGGCAATGACCATAAACGGACGATTGTCGCTGAGCACCATCTCATAGCGTCGCGCATTCGAGGCGTTCAGCAGGCGCAGGCGCACCCAGCCGCGTGACACCTCAACATAAGGATTGCGTACCCCATTCACCAGCAGCGTATCACCCAGGAAACCCCCATCCTGCGGCGGGTCATAGACCGGCGTGGCAAAGTTATCGAGCCGCTTGTCCTGAATGATGATGGGGAAGTCATCGACGCCATAATGTTTCGGCAGCGGCAGCTGTTTGCCGATGTCATCTTCCACCAGCCACATGCCCGCCAGACCGTTATAGATATGCGGTGCCATGCGGTTTGGGGTATTGGCGTGATACCAGCAGGTTGAAGCTGCCTGACGAATCGGCAGTACCGGCGACCAGTCGACACCGGCCGACATCATACGTGGCGCGCCACCCATTAATGCACCCGGCAGCTGCAAACCGCTGACGGTCATGGAGACGGACTCATTCAGCCGATTGCTGTAGATCAGCTTAACGTCATCACCGCTGTAAACCCGGACGGTCGGGCCAAGGTAGAGGCCATTGATGCCCCACACCGGCACTTTGTTATTGTCGCCATTAAATGACCAGTGGCTGCGCTGCATCGTCAGGAACAGCGGCTGGCCGCGACGGGATTCCAGCAACGGCGGAACCGGAAGTGGCGTATCGCCATTGGCTGAAGAAGCGGCATGTGCCGCGTGAGGGAGTAAACTGGCGCTAAGCGCCGCTCCGGCAGAAAGCTGGATGAACTGACGTCTGCTGAAAGACATAAAACTTCTGACCCTTTACGCGTGGCGCTAAGCGCCGGCCCTGTTTTTATTGATCTGTTTTTGCTGTGCTGCGTTCACGGTGAGCCGGATAAGGCTCGCCGCGCGGCATCCATGCAGGATAGTTCGGCGAATGACTCGCCGGTCAGATTTTTCCGTTTTTTTCGCGTTCTGCGACTTCGGCGTTGAGCTCTTCCAGCTTCGCCGCCATCAGTTCGCGACAGTGAGTCGCCAGCTTACGCACCGACGAAGATTCGAATGCTTTTACATCAACTGGCGGCAGCATCTCAACAATGACCAGCCCGTTGTTCCAGCGATTGAGATCGATCTTGCCATGGGTATTGGAGACCACAATCGGAATGATCGGCACGCCCGCCGCTACGGCAGCGTGGAAGGCACCGGTCTTAAACGGTAGCAGGCCACGGCCACGGCTGCGCGTCCCTTCCGGGAACATCCAGATAGAGATGCGCTTGCGGTTAAACTGGTCCACCAGCTCACCGATGGTGCCGCGCGCTTTCGCCCGGTCATCGCGGTCAATCAGCAGGTTGCCGGTCAGCCAGTAGAGCAGGCCAAAAAACGGCACCCACAGCAGGCTCTTCTTGCCCACGGTTACCGTATAGGGCTGCACCATTTTGGCCGCGGTGACCATGTCGTAGTTGTTCTGATGGTTGGCAATATAGATCGCATTACCATAATTCTCCGCACCTTCCGGTTTGCGCAGATCGACTTTGAGACCAAACACCGTCGATAATTTGCCGAACAGATGGCCAAAAGTGGCGACGTGGCGCGGATCGCGTGGTGAAAAAAGACACCAGATACTGCCAAAGATACAGATTAGGATCGAATAAATGACGACGATAATGGCACGCAGAATCAGTAACATAGTTCCCTCATAGAGCCACGGCTGACGCAGGGTCAGCCGGGTTGTTTACGCTTCGCTATCCGGGCTCGCCGGACGCGCAGGGGCATCCAGTTCAACTCGATCAATTTTTTGCAGGCCGCGCGGTAACAGCGTGCCGCGACGTCCGCGATCGGCGCGGAATTTCTCTAGCTCTTCACTGCGCAGCAGCATTTTACGCTTGCCCACGTGCAGCGTGATCGCGCTGCCCGGCGGCAGGATCATCAGCCAGGCCAGTTTGTCCTGACCGGCAGCGGCTTCTGCTGACGGAATGGAGATGATTTTGTTGCCCTTGCCTTTCGACATCTGCGGCAGTTCGCCGACCGGGAACATCAGCATCCGTCCCGCCTGGGTGATCGCCAGCAGCATGTCATCTTCATGATGGACCGCCATTGGCGTCATCACGCGTGCATTGTCGGGCAGCGTCAGCAGTGCTTTACCGGCGCGGTTGCGCGATATCAGATCGCTGAAGGTACAGATAAAGCCGTAGCCCGCATCAGAAGCCATCAGCAGACGCTGGTCATCCGGCTCCATCAGCACCTGTTCAACTACCGCACCCGGCGGTGGCGTCAGCTTGCCGGTCAGCGGCTCGCCCTGTCCGCGTGCGGAAGGCAGCGATGTCGGATCCAGCGTATAGCTGCGGCCCGTGGAGTCGATAAAGGCCACCGGCTGATTGCTCTTGCCGCGTGCAGCAGCCAGATAGCTGTCGCCCGCTTTATAGCTCAGTCCGGCAGGATCGATATCGTGACCTTTCGCGCTGCGCACCCAGCCCATCTGCGACAGCACAATAGTGACCGGTTCAGACGGCACCAGCTCGGTTTCGCTCAGAGCTTTGGCTTCTTCACGCTCACACAGCGGCGAACGACGATCGTCGCCGTAGCTGGCGCTGTCAGCCTGTAACTCTTTTTTCAGCAGGGTGTTCATCTTGCGTTCAGAGGCCAGCGTTGCCTGCAGCTGATCGCGCTCTTTTTCCAGATCAGCCTGCTCGCCACGGATCTTCATCTCTTCCAGTTTTGCCAGGTGGCGCAACTTCAGTTCGAGGATCGATTCGGCCTGCGTTTCACTGATGCCAAAACGCGACATCAGGACCGGCTTCGGCTCATCCTCAGTACGGATGATCTCAATCACTTCATCAATGTTCAGGAACGCGACCAGCAAACCTTCCAGGATATGCAGGCGGCGCAGTACGCGATCCAGTCGGTAGTTCAGACGACGTTTGACCGTGTCGCGGCGGAACACCAGCCATTCGGTCAGGATCTCGTGCAGGTTTTTCACCGCCGGACGGTTATCCAGGCCGATCATATTGAGGTTAACGCGGTAACTCTTCTCCAGATCGGTGGTGGCGAACAGATGGTTCATCACCTGATCGAGATCGACACGGTTGGAGCGCGGCACAATCACCAGGCGCGTCGGGTTCTCGTGATCCGATTCATCACGCAGATCCTCCACCATCGGCAGTTTTTTATTGCGCATCTGGTTAGCAATCTGCTCCAGCACGCGCGCGCCTGACACCTGATGTGGCAGCGCGGTGATGACCACCTCGCCCTCTTCTTTCTTCCATACCGCACGCTGGCGGATAGAACCACGCCCGGTCTGATAAATTTTGCGGATTTCGTCACGCGGCGTAATGATCTCCGCCTCGGTCGGATAATCAGGTCCCTGAACAATGTCCAGTAATTGCTCCAGCGTGGTTTTCGGCGCGTCGATCAGTGCGATCGCCGCCTGAGCCACTTCGCGCAGGTTGTGTGGCGGAATATCGGTCGCCATGCCCACGGCGATACCGGTGGTGCCGTTCAGCAGAATATTGGGCAGGCGCGCCGGTAACATCTTCGGCTCCTGCAGCGTGCCATCAAAGTTCGGCTGATAGTCGACCGTGCCCTGACCCAACTCGCCCAGCAGCAGCTCGGCATATTTTGACAGACGGGATTCGGTGTAACGCATCGCCGCGAACGACTTGGGATCATCCGGCGCACCCCAGTTACCCTGGCCGTCGACCAGCGGATAACGGTAGGAGAACGGCTGGGCCATCAGCACCATCGCTTCATAGCAGGCGCTGTCGCCATGCGGATGGTATTTACCCAGCACGTCACCCACGGTACGTGCCGATTTTTTGAATTTTGCGCTGGCGTTAAGGCCCAGCTCGGACATGGCGTAAACGATACGTCGCTGAACCGGCTTTAATCCGTCGCCAATGTAAGGCAGTGCGCGGTCCATGATGACGTACATCGAATAGTTTAAGTACGCATTCTCGGTGAATGTGTGCAGGGCAAGACGCTCTGCTCCATCCTGAGTCAGTTCACTCATTAATTTCTCATCCTCACATCGTGGCCCACAACGGCGGGACACCCGGCGGTGGTTTGGCGAGGATAGTACCTTATTCCCTGGTGTTAGTCACAGGGGAAGCGCGGGACAAGAGGCGTCCCGCCGCGCAACTTCATATACCAGAGGCACGCCGGATTCAGATCGGCAAGTACCTGACCTCTCTGCGGAAGTGAATCAGGACTTTGCCCCTATCCACTGACGGGCAATATCACGATATTCACCCGTGGCGGTGCTGAGATGCACCCACTGATCGACATAGAGTTTCCAGCTGATGTCGTCACGCGGGATCATGTAAGCCTTCTCGCCATACTGCAGCGGTTTGTCGGGATTGATCGCGCAGAGCGTCGGGTAATGCTGCTGCTGAAAACGCGCTTCAGAGGCATCGGTGATCATCACATCTGCTTTGTTATCGACCAGTTGCTGGAAGATGGTGACATTATCGTGAAACAGCGTCAGCGAGGCCTCTGGCAGATGGCTGTGTACAAAGGCTTCGTTAGTCCCACCTGCCGGTTCAATCAGCCGTACGTCAGGCCGGTTGAGCTGTTCGATGGTCTGGAAACGATCTTTATCGCTGCAGCGCACCAGCGGGATTTTGCCATCCACGTCCAGCGGCTGCGCGAACCAGGCCGTCTGCTGGCGTTTCAGCGTGACGGAGACGCCGCCGACGGCGATGTCACACTGCTTTGCCAGAAAGTCTGACATCAGATTTTTCCAGCTGGTCTGTACCCACTCCACTTTTGCGCCGAGCGAGGTAGCCAGCGCGTTCGCCATGCTGATATCCAGCCCTTCATACTGACCATCGGGTCGCAGATAGCTGTAAGGTTTGTAATCGCCGGTGGTGCAGACTTTGAGCGTCTTAGAACTGAGAACGGTGTCGAGATGAGATTGCGCATGGACAGCACCGCTGGCCAGCAGCAAAGCGAGGACTAATTTTTTCATTCTGATTTTTTCTATGATTTTTTATGGTGAGTTTGCCCACCGATGGTGCCATAAACCGGCATATTGTTGCTGCTGCAGCAAAAGTGTTGTGATCAACCTCGCATTTTTCTGCGGCTGCGGCGCGCGTAAGCTGAGCACCATATTCAGGAAACGAGGCAACCTATTCATGAGCAAGATTTTAATTATCGATGGCGGCAAAACGTTTGCCCACTCTAAAGGCGAACTGAACCACACCCTGACCGATGTTGCGGCCAGCCAGCTGCGTGACATGGGACATGAGGTGTCAGTCACCGTGGCTGACAGCGATTACGTGATCGCCGATGAAGTGCAGAAATATGTCGACAGCGATGTGGTGATTTATCAGATGCCAGGCTGGTGGATGGGCGAACCCTGGACCGTGAAGCGTTACATCGATGAAGTCTTTACCGAAGGCCACGGTTCACTCTACGCCAGCGATGGTCGTACCCGCTCCGATGCCGCGAAAAAGTATGGTTCCGGCGGTCTGCTGCAGGGCAAAAAATATATGCTGTCGCTGACCTGGAATGCGCCGCTCCAGGCCTTTACCGACCCGGAACAGTTCTTTGAAGGCGTCGGCGTCGATGGTCTCTATCTGCACTTCCACAAGGCTAACCAGTTCCTGGGAATGGAAGCGCTGCCGACCTTTATCTGCAACGACGTGATTAAAGCACCGGACGTGCCACGCGATATTGCCGCTTATCGGACCCATCTTAGCCGCGTTTTTGCGTAAGATGATTGGGGGCTATCCCCTATTTTCCCACGAAAGAGGAATTCGCGAATGTTAACAGTCGTTGCTGAAATTTGTGTTAAACCCGGTCGCCGTCAGGCTGTGCTGGATGCAGTGAAAAAGCTGATCCCGCAGGTCTTAGAAGAAGATGGCTGCCATCAGTATGACGCGCTGCTTGATCATCAGGCGCAGGTGCCATGGAAGCAAAACTCGCCAGACTCTATTTTCATGCTGGAGCAGTGGGAAACGCTGCGCCATCTGGAGCAGCATCAGCAGATGCCGCACATGGATGCGCATCGCGCCATCATTAAAGATGATGTGGTGGATGTGAAGATTCTGGTGCTGGAGCCGAGTACCTGATTATTGCTGAAGCCTTAACGCCGGTTGTGTAGCTGGGGTTAAGGCTGGTGATAAATTCCGGACTGAGTCGCTGTGAGATCGAGCCGGCACAGGGATCAGGGTCAGATCGGAAAAACGCAAAAGCTGTCATCCATGACATGCTCGGCCCGCGCGATTACGCACCTCATCCCTGAGGTGCGCCCGTTACCGGGCCAACGCGTTGCGTTGTTCAAAAACGCTCCCGGCGTTTTTGTCCCAGGCCGCGGGACGTTTTCCTCCTCTGACCCTGGTCCCTGCGCGCTGAGCTAATGCATTGCTGCCAGACGTGCCCGAGTGCGAAATTTTCACCCATCTTAACCTCCGCTCTGCAATAGCGATTTCTTCTTTCTGACAGCCCGGTTCAGAGCATCTGACGCCGATCAATCTCGGTGCGGAGAAAATCGAGAAAGCAGCCGATACGCGAAGAGAGCGTGGTGTTACGGTAATAGACCGCATGCACCGGCAGGCGCAGATCGCGGGTTTCCGTGGTTAACACCTGCACCAGCCGGCCAGCGGCGCAATCTTCCCGACTGACAAAGTCGGAGAGCCGTGCGATACCCTGTCCTGCCAGCGCCAGCTGCCGGATGGTTTCACCGCTGGAAGCCGAGAGTGTTGGCTTGACGCGCATAAAATCACCATCGGGCTGCCAGATCGGCCAGACGTTGAGGGTGTCAGGATAGCTGAAGCCGATTGTCTGATGCTGCGCGAGGTCGGCAACGCTCTGTGGCGTGCCGGCTTTCGCCAGATAGGCCGGGCTTGCCATCAGCCGGATAGCACTACTGCCAAGCAGCCGGGCACGCAGCGTGGAGTCACGCAGTTCGCCAATACGAATGGCAACGTCGGTCTGCTGCTCCAGCAGATCGATCATGATATCGTCGGTATTCAGTTCGAGCTGGATTAGCGGATAACGGGCGCGAAAATCTTCAACCAGCGGCACAATCACATGCAGCATAAAGGGCGTGGCGGCATTTACCCGCAGCCGTCCTGACGGTATCTCACGTCGCAGTGCAATCTGCTCTTCCGCCTGCTCAACCGAGGCCAGGATCTGGCGCGCATGCTCCAGAAAAACCTGCCCCTCTTCGGTCAGCGCCAGCCGTCGGGTAGTCCGATGCAACAGCGTGGTCTGCAGCTTGCTCTCCAGCCGCGACAGCGCCCGGCTGATGCCCGAACTGGTCTGCGCCAGCTGGGATGCCGCCGCAGTAATGGAACCGCTGTCCACCACCGCCACCCAGGCGCGTAGCTCTTCCAGGGTAATTTTCACAATGGTTACTGTCTCTGCTCTGAATCTGCCGGGTTCTCTGAGGATGTGCAGGCTGAAGCACAAAGAGAACAGGACGCTTTCGCGTCCTGTTTTTTATACTTCAATATCGGCCATATCGCCTTTTTCCTGCAACCAGTTACGCCGGTCTTCGGAACGTTTTTTCGCCAGCAGCATATCCATCATGCGCAGCGTCTGGTCTACATCCTCTTCACTGATCGTCAGCTGTACCAGGCGACGGGTATTCGGATCCAGCGTTGTTTCGCGCAGCTGTAACGGGTTCATCTCACCCAGCCCTTTAAAGCGCTGAACGTTCGGTTTGCCCTTCTTGCGTTTCAGCTGTTCCAGCACGCCCTCTTTCTCATCTTCGTCCAGCGCGTAGTAGACCTCTTTACCGAGATCGATACGATAGAGCGGCGGCATGGCAACGTATACGTGGCCATTTCTGACCAGTGAGCGGAAATGTTTCACGAACAGCGCACAGAGCAGCGTGGCAATGTGCAGACCATCGGAGTCCGCATCCGCCAGAATGCAGATTTTACCGTAGCGCAGCTGCGACAGATCCTCGCTATCAGGATCGATGCCGATCGCCACGGAAATATCATGCACTTCCTGCGACGCCAGCACCTCATCGGAAGAGACTTCCCAGGTGTTCAGGATCTTGCCTTTCAGCGGCATGATCGCCTGATATTCACGATCGCGCGCCTGCTTTGCCGATCCACCCGCCGAGTCCCCTTCGACCAGGAACAGTTCTGTTTTATTCAGATCCTGCGCGGTGCAGTCCGCCAGTTTGCCCGGCAAAGCCGGTCCGCTGGTGAGCTTTTTACGCACCACTTTTTTGGCTGCCCGCATACGACGCTGGGCGCTGGAGATTGCCAGCTCAGCCAGCATTTCCGCCGTCTGAATATTCTGGTTCAGCCACAGGCTGAAGGCATCTTTTACGACGCCAGAGACAAAGGCAGCACACTGACGGGAAGAGAGACGCTCTTTGGTCTGTCCGGCGAACTGCGGATCCTGCATTTTGACCGACAGCACATAGGCACAGCGATCCCAGATATCTTCCGCAGAGAGTTTTACGCCACGCGGCAGGATATTGCGGTATTCGCAGAACTCGCGCATGGCATCCAGCAGCCCCTGACGCAGGCCGTTGACGTGCGTTCCGCCCTGCATGGTCGGGATCAGGTTAACGTAGCTTTCCGTTAACAGCTCACCGCCTTCCGGCAGCCACAACAGCGCCCAGTCCACCGCTTCCACATCACCGGCAAAGCTGCCGACAAACGGTTTTTCCGGCAGCGTCGGCAGGCCATTCACCGCTTCACACAGGTAGTCGGTCAGGCCATCTTCGTAGCACCAGCGCTGCTCGGTATTATTCAGCTTGTCTTTGAAGACAATCTCAACACCCGGGCAGAGCACCGCTTTGGCTTTCAGCAGATGGGAAAGACGCGATACCGAGAAACGCGGACTGTCGAAGAAGCTTTCATCGGGCCAGAAATGGACGCGCGTGCCGGTGTTACGTTTCGCCACCGTGCCGGTGACGGTAAGATCCTGCACTTTGTCGCCATTTTCAAACGCCATGTCATAGATTTCGCCATTACGGCGCACCGTGACTTCGACACGTTTTGACAGGGCGTTAACGACCGAGATACCGACGCCGTGCAGGCCGCCCGAGAACTGATAGTTTTTGTTGGAGAACTTGCCGCCCGCATGCAGACGACACAGGATCAGCTCGACGGCTGGCACGCCCTCTTCCGGATGGATATCCACCGGCATGCCGCGGCCATCATCAATAACTTCCAGCGACTGGTCAGCGTGCAGAATCACTTCAACCCGCTTAGCATGGCCGCCCAACGCCTCATCGACGCTGTTATCAATCACTTCCTGACCCAAATGGTTGGGCCGCGTCGTATCGGTGTACATGCCGGGACGACGGCGAACAGGCTCAAGGCCAGTCAGGACCTCAATGGCATCCGCGTTATAGTTAGATTGACTCATCGTAAATGTCTGATTAGAAGTGTGAAATGGGGTGCGATTTCCGCATTACTCAGGGATGATTCAGACCGAGAAAGTCCAGAATCTGCGGGAAATGGCGCTCGAATCCAGTAAATGTATGATTTCCGCCCTCTTCTACCGTATGACGGCACGCGCTGTAATAGTCGAGCGCCTGACGGTAATCGAGAACTTCATCGCCGGTCTGTTGCAGCAGCCAGAGTAAATCGGGCGCTTCCAGCGGTTCAATCTGCATCACTTTGAGATCGTAAATGTGGCGTGACTCTAACACATATTGCTGGCCGGTGTAGGGATTCTGATTTTCGCCCAGGAAATCCGCCAGCAGTTCAAAAGGTCGCACCGCAGGATTGACGACCACGGCGGGCAGCATAAAGCATTGCGACAGCCAGGTGGCGTAATAACCGCCCAGTGAAGAGCCCACCAGCCCCAGCGTTTCGCCACTGCGGCTCATCACCAGATCTTCCAGCATGGCTGCGGCATCGGCCGGAAAAGTCGGCAACTGAGGCACCAGCATCTCGATCCCGGGGTGCTGCGCCTCTAACCATTGCCGGAACTGCGTTGCCTTCGCCGACTGCGGCGAGCTGTTAAAACCGTGCAGATAAAGCAATGCCGCCACGCGTCAGTATCCTTCTGAGTCTAAATCGGGACGAAAAGCGTCGGTGTCGAGCCGGTTGACCTCGGTCTCAAGGCCGCCATCCGGATGCAGGGTAAACCAGCGCCAGCCAGGTGCCACGGTGTCAATCGTAAAGCTGGTGCAGTGCGGTTTGAACTGGACGCAGGTTGACGGCGTCGCCAGTACGCGACGGCCATGCCACTCCAGATCCAGCTCCTGATGAATATGACCACAAACCAGCGTCCGGGCTAACGGGTAGCGCTGTAACACTGCATCGAGCTGATGGGAATTGCGCAGGCTGTGCTGATCGAGCCAGGTACAGCCCGAGGCCAGCGGATGGTGATGCAGCAGGATCAGCGTATGGCGTTGCGGAAAGCGAGCCAGCGCGTTGTCGAGCCACTCCAGCTGATAATCGCTCAGCATCCCATGTGGGACACCGTAGACCTGGCTGTCGAGCAACACAATCTGCCACTGCTCGCCCATCAGCACCTGTTTGTGGGCATTGATGTGCGCTGCCGCCAGCGTGTCGACCATCGCGGGCTGAAAATCGTGATTACCAGGCAGCCAGACACAGGGTCGCGGTAAACGTGAAATACCCTCAGCAAAATGCTGATAGGCTTCAACAGAGTGATCCTGGGCGAGATCGCCGGTGGCGATGATCAGGTCATAGTCGCGCTGTTGCGCAATAATCGCATCCAGCACCGCGTCATAGCTCGACCAGGTGTTCACCCCCAGCAGTGATTCATGTTTTCCCGCGAACAGGTGGGTATCCGTGATTTGCAAAATCCTGATTTCGGAACTGTTCGCTGCAGGAAGAGTTAGCAGGCTATCCAAAGCGTTTCCTTCGTCTCCACGCCATTTACTGCATTATACGCATCAGCAGACCGGAACTGCCATTGCGCCATGCGCCAGGCAGTAGCGCAGCCAGTCTGCAAGAAACTGGTTTATCTGATGCTTTTCATCGCGCTGATGCAATTTTTTATTAGGATAATCATAGCGCGCTTTGAAGCGATAGATCTGTTGAGTTGAACACACTTCGGCGACCATCGCATCGTGATAGAGCCGGACCGACATTGAAGGCAGGCTCCAGTAACTCACGGCAGGCGCGACCTGGCGGATCTCCACCAGCGTGGTGTAGCGCGTCGACTCCTGAATCGTCAACTGATAACGGGCACCACTCACCTGATAAATCACCGATTCGCCCGCCTCATCGTTGCGCGGCAGCAGGCGGCGTAACTGGGCGAAGTTGGTTTCGCAGAGCCGCATCATTTCGGGAAAGTCAGGGGTATAGCGCTGTTTCATTTTTGTATCCACTCTTCGCGTAGTTTTTCATGGTGCAACGCCAGCCATTGCAGGGCGATGACAGACGCCGCATTGTCAATTATCCCCTCTTCCACCCAGCGATAAGCCTGTTCGCGGCTCACCACATGTACAAGAATATCCTCATTCTCTTCCTCCAGACCATGGCATCCCTCTGCCTGGCTGGCATCCACTTCCCCAATCAGCACCGACAGACGTTCGCTGGTGCCACCAGGACTGGCCAGATAGCTAAGCACAGGCTTAACCCGACCAACGTCTAATCCTGCTTCTTCAACGGCTTCACGGCGCGCAACCTGCTCAACCGATTCGCCGGGTTCGATAATGCCGGCGACCATCTCGAGCAGCCAGGGTGAAGCACTGCTGTCATAAGCCGGGATGCGGATCTGTTCAATCAGCACCACTTCATCGCGTAAGGGATCATAAGGTAGCAGCACGGCGGCATGTCCGCGCTCAAAAACTTCACGCTGCACTTCCCCACTCATTTCGCCATTAAACTGGCGGTGGCGGAAGCGGTAACGTTCGACGGAAAAAAAACCATCATAGACGGTTTCGCGTGCAATAATTTCTACATCGTTTTTTGTGAAAGTCACAGGGGATTTTTTTTCTTCCGGCATCATCAGGTTCCTTGTGCAGATTGGGGTGGAGCGAAAAAAGCCAGTAACTGTGCTCCATGTAAGTAGTTCTTTCTGAATTATTTACGTAAATTAGGGGGAGAAGGCACGTTCAGCCAACTTATCTCACAGTTGCCCTCTGCTAGAATCGGCGATAATTTTTTGGCTTACCCGGCAGCGCACCCACTGCAATTTGCTGCAACAAAAGGAATGCAAATGAAAAAACTGCTCCCATTTTTTATTGGGCTGAGCCTGGGCGGTTTCAGCTTCGCCAGCCAGGCCGAAGACCTGCTTCAGGTTTACCAGCAAGCGCGTCTGAGCAACCCGGATCTGCGCAGCGCCGCTGCCGATCGCGATTCTGCTTTTGAGAAAATCAACGAAGCGCGCAGCCCATTATTACCCCAGCTCGGCCTGGGTGCAGACTACACCTACAACAGCGGGTATCGCGACAATAGCGGACTTCATTCCAACACGACCAGTGGCTCGCTGCAATTAACCCAGACTATTTTCGACATGTCGAAATGGCGTGCGCTGACCCTGCAGGAAAAAGCGGCCGGTATTCAGGATGTCACCTATCAGGTCGCACAGCAGGATCTGATTCTGAACACCGCCACAGCCTACTTCAATGTGCTGAAAGCGATTGATACGCTTTCTTACACCGAAGCGCAGAAACAGTCGATCTATCGCGAGCTGGATCAGACCACCCAGCGCTTTAACGTTGGCCTGGTTGCCATCACTGACGTACAGAACGCCCGCGCCCAGTATGACAGCGTGCTGGCCAACGAAGTCACCGCGCGTAACAACCTTGATAATAACGTAGAAACGCTGCGTCAGATTACCGGCATGGATTACATGTCGCTGGCTTCGCTGAGCATTGATCGTTTCAGAACCGATAAGCCTGAACCGGTCAGTGCGCTGCTTAAACAGGCGGAAGCCCGCAACCTGTCGCTGCTCTCCGCACGTCTGAACCAGGATTTAGCCCGTGAGCAGATCCGCCAGATGGAAGCGGGTCATATGCCTACTCTTGGTCTGACTGCCTCTACCGGCCTGTCAAACAGCAAGTATGGCGGCAGCCGTGCGAACCAGAGCGCAGGCTCTACCGACTCTATCACCGGTTCAAATCAGGTTGGCCTGAGCTTCTCTCTGCCACTCTATAGCGGCGGCAGCGTCACCTCTCAGGTGAAGCAGGCGCAGTACAGCTTCGTCAGCGCCAGCGAACAGCTGGAAAGTGCACATCGCTCAGCGGTTCAGACCGTGCGTTCATCGTTTAACAACGTGAATGCGTCTATCAGCAGCATCAACGCCTACAAACAGGCCGTCGTTTCTGCGCAAAGCTCTCTCGATGCGTCAGAAGCCGGTTATCAGGTGGGTACACGTACTATCGTCGATGTGCTCGATGCGACTACCGTGCTCTACAACGCGAAGCAGCAACTCTCTGATGCACGCTATAGCTACCTGATTAACCAGCTGAATATCAGCTATGCGCTGGGTACGCTCAATGAGCAGAGCCTGCAGAAACTGAACAGCCAGCTGGGTAAAGAGATCCCGACGTCACCGGAAACCGTGGCACCGGAAAATGCCCAGCAGACCGCACGTGTGGATAGCGGTCCGGTGGCAACCGGCTCTTCTGAGGCAGCGCGTCCTGCGGCTCGCCACAGCAGCGGTAATCCATTCGGTAATTAATCAGCAGGCGGGCTGCTTTGCGGCCCGCCTCTCTGTTGAACGTATAACTAAGTAAAGATCCCTGTTGCATCAGGCCTCCAGCTTCAATTTTACCCCCCCATCCCCTATTCTATGCGCTACCTTTGGGCACAGGATAATCATAATGAAACGCACAAAATCTATTCGCTATGCCGCTTTTCGTAAGAGCTGGCAGGCACGCCATTTAACGCCCGTAGCTATCGCCGTTTCGGCGGTATTTATGCTGGCTGGCTGTGAACAGAACGATGAAACGGTTTCGATGTACCAGAACGCCGATGACTGTTCGAAAGCCAATCCGGGCCAGAGTGCGCAATGTACCACCGCATTCAATGAGGCCAAAAAAGAGGCGGAACGCACCGCGCCAAAATATGCCACCCGTGAAGATTGTGTCGCTGAATTCGGCGAAAACCAGTGTCAGCAGACACCGGCTCAGGCAGGCGTGGGCACCACCAATGCGGAATCACAGCAGAGCGGCGGCAGCTTCTGGATGCCGCTGATGGCGGGTTACATGATGGGCCGCATGATGGGCGGTGGCGCAGGTTTCGCACAGCAACCGCTCTTCTCGTCGAAAAACCCGCGCAGTCCGGCCAATGGTCAGTTTGTTGATGCATCAGGCCGTAACTATGGCGCAGCGACCTCTGGCAAAACCATGACCGTGCCGAAAACGGCGCTGGCACCAAAACCGGCGACCACATCGACCATTACCCGTGGTGGCTTCGGTGAAACCGTCGCGAAGCAGAACAGCATGCAGCGCAGCAGCGCCACCGGCACCTCCAGCCGCTCAATGGGAGGCTAACGCCCCGATGGAACGCATTGCCATTTCAGAGCGCCCGGGCTGGCGCGAAAAAGCCACCGAGTTCGGTTTTCGATTTCACACCATGCATGGCGAGCCCTACTGGTGTGAGGATGCTTATTACCAGTTCACGCTGGCGCAAATCGAGCATCTGGAAGAGGTTACCGCTGAGTTGCATCAGATGTGCCTGCAGGTGGTGGAAAAAGTGGTCAACAGCGAAGCGCTGCTGACTAAATTCCGCATCCCTAAGCACACCTGGGATTTCGTGCGCGATTCCTGGCATCAGCGTCAGCCATCGCTTTACTCTCGTCTGGATCTCGCCTGGGATGGCAAGGGTGATGTAAAGCTGCTGGAGAACAATGCTGATACGCCGACCTCGCTGTATGAAGCGGCATTTTTCCAGTGGCTCTGGCTGGAAGACCAGCTTAACGCCGGTCAGCTCCCCGCTGGCAGCGATCAGTTTAATAGCCTGCAGGAAAAGCTGATTGAACGCTTTGCCGCATTGCATCAGCAGCACGGCTTTAACTGGCTGCACTTCGCCTGCTGCCGCGACACCGACGAAGATCGTGGCACCGTGCAGTATCTTCAGGATTGCGCCACCGAAGCGGGCCTGCCGAGTGAATTTCTCTATATTGATGAGATTGGCCTGGGCGAAAAAGGTGAATTCACCGACGCCCATGATCAGGTGATTAGTAACCTGTTCAAGCTCTATCCATGGGAGTTCATGCTGCGTGAAATGTTTTCAACCAAGCTGGGCGATGCTGGCGTGCGCTGGCTGGAACCGGCATGGAAAAGCATCATCTCGAACAAAGCTCTGCTGCCGCTGCTGTGGGAGATGTTCCCGAATCATCCTAACCTGCTGCCCGCCTGGTTCGCGGAAGATGACGTTCCGCACATGGACAAATATGTGGTGAAGCCGCTGTTTTCACGTGAAGGCGCTAACATCCGCATCGTAGAGAATGGTCAGGAGATTGCCCGCGTTGATGGGCCGTACGGCGAAGAGGGAATGATCGTCCAGCAGTTCCATCCGCTGCCAAAATTTGGCGACAGTTATACGCTGATTGGTAGCTGGCTGATCGACGATCAACCAGCCGGGATCGGCCTGCGTGAAGATCGCGACCTGATCACTCAGGATCTTTCCCGTTTCTATCCGCATGCCTTTATCGGTTAACGGACGCGATAATAACAGGCCAGCTTCTGGCCTGTTTTCTCTCAGCTCCGCCCTAACCCACCTGAACCGATAACATGCTGATGGCACCCATCTCCATGCCATCAACCGGAATAGTGATGGCGTCATCTGGCTGACGTGCGCCAAGCACATAGAGCAGCGGCAGATAGTGCTCAGGCGTCGGGTTAGAAAGCGCCGCGCCAGGATGATCCATAAAGTTGACCAGCGGATGAGAAGCCGCATCGCTCTGTACCGCCAGGTTATCGCGGACGAACTGTTCAAAACTGCTGGCCCACGGATAGACTTCACTTTTGCCATCCCACCGCACTTTACGCAGGTTATGCACCACGTTGCCGCTGGCGACAATCATTACGCCCTGATCGCGCAGTGCTGAAAGTTTCTGGCCCATCTCAAAGTGCCATGCCGCAGGTTTAGTGCCATCAATGCTGAGCTGTACCACTGGAATATCGGCATCCGGGTACATCTTAATCAGGACGCCCCAGGATCCATGGTCCAGTCCCCAATCCTGATCCAGCTTCACCTCAACGGGCGCTAACTGCTCTGCCAGCTGCCGAGCCAGTTCAGGCGATCCCGGTGCCGGGTAGCGCGTATCAAATAACGCCTGTGGGAAGCCACCAAAATCATGAATCGTCTTCGGCTGTGCCATTGCCGTCACGGCGGTGCCACGCGTATACCAGTGCGCCGAAACCGCAATAATGGCGCGTGGACGTGGCAGCGTGTCGCCTGCGTGACGCCATGCGGCGGTATAGCGGTTCTCTTCAAGGGCATTCATCGGGCTGCCATGGCCTAAAAACAGGGCTGGCATGCGTAACTGGCTCATTCGTACTCTCCGGCATCCGGTTGTTTAATAGCCACTACGATACGCGCATTCGCCAGGTTAGCACGCGGATAAGTATGATGATCATCACCAGGAAATTTGAATGAAATTCGACATGGCAGATGGCACAGGCATTCAGCAGAGAGAAGTGAGGAAAAGCGAGAGTTGAGCCCGCGTCATGGGGGTGAGACATAAATGAAACAGGCCCTGATCGGGGCCTGTTTATTGCAGCAGAGATTAGCTGGCGTGGCGCGTTTCGTGTTCGCGACGCCAGGCGATCAGATCTTCGATGGTGACTACCGGCATGTTGTGCTGACGCGCAAACGTAATCGCTTCAGGCGCATGAGCCATTGTGCCGTCGTCATTGGTCAGTTCACACAGCACACCGGCAGGCTTGAAGCCGGCCAGAGTGACTAAATCGATAGTCGCTTCAGTATGTCCGCCACGGGTCAATACACCCCCTTCGCTGGCACGCAACGGGAAGACATGACCAGGGCGATGCAGATCGGCAGGTTTAGCATCATCGGCAATGGCCGCGCGAATGGTAGTGATGCGATCCTGCGCGGAGACGCCGGTAGTGACGCCTTCAGCCGCTTCAATAGTCACGGTGAAGCCGGTGCCAAAGGAGCTGGTGTTGTTTTCCACCATCATGGGAAGGTCAAGCTGCTGGCGACGCGCTTCGGTCAGGCAGAGGCAGACAATGCCGCTGCCGTGACGAATAGTCAGCGCCATCTGTTCAACGGTCATGGTTTCTGCGGCGAAGATCATATCGCCTTCGTTTTCACGATTTTCATCGTCGAGTACCATCACACCGCGTCCCTCACGCAGGGCAGCGATAGCACGTTCTACACGCTGTTCAGGCGTGCCAAATTCAGAAAGTAGCGTCTGATTCATGGTAATAAAAACCTTAAAATGTATGGGTTACCAGAATCAGGGCGTGCTTAGGAGTGACGTCAAAAAGACGTGGCAATAACGTGATGCAGACACAATTGTCCGACAGATGTCGTTACCCTCTCCCATCCGGACTGTAACCGTCGGCCCCGGAATTACACCGGATCTGCTGACCTTTACCTCTCTTTTCATTAAGGTAAAGCGCTCGCGGGCTTTCAGCCGAAGCTGATTTACCGCCGGTGGGGAATTGCGCCCCGCCCTGAGAATAAGCCTTTCAACTATAACGCCGATCGTTTGAGGCGGCAATCATCAATAGCGCAATTGCTTTTGCATTTACTGCGTTACCGATTTGAGGTTTATCCTTTTCATTTCTGGCATTACACTTAACACTTATTACGTTGGTAAACACGCTGACACAGCTCCCCGTAACCAGGAAATCATCATGATCGACACGAAAAAAATTGAACAACTTGCCCGTCAGGTTCACGAAGCGATGCCTAAAGGTGTTCGTGAGTTTGGTGATGATGTCGAAAAGAAAATTCGTCAGGTCCTTCAGGCGCAGCTGACCCGGATGGATCTGGTCAACCGTGAAGAGTTTGATGTGCAGACGCAGGTATTACTGCGTACGCGGGAGAAACTGGCGGCGCTGGAGCAGCGTCTGGCCCAGCTGGAAAGTCAGGGTTCATCAGCGGGTACGCCTCCAACGGCAACCGCACCGACAACACCTGTTGCAGCGGCTACACCATCCGCTGCAGTAGCCACCTCACCCGCCGTTTCACCGCCACCGGTTGCTGATGTCGTGAAACCTGTTCCGGACAACAAGTCAGAATAAGCGTTAAGCGGGAGCCAGACTCCCGCTTACTTTCTGCTTAGCTGCCGCGAATGGTTTTGATGATGTTGGTGGTGGAGATACCATCTTCGAAGTTCAGCACCTGCACGTCGCCGCCATTTGCCCAGACTTCTTTGCTACCCGCAATATCTTCCGGCTTATAATCGCCGCCTTTGACCAGCAGGTCTGGCAGAATGCCCGCAATCAGCCGCTGCGGCGTATCCTCTTCAAAGACGACCACCCAGTCGACCGCTTCCAGCGCACCCAGCACGATCATGCGGTTTTCCTGCGGATTGACCGGACGGCTCTCCCCTTTCAGACGCTTAGTGGACGCATCGCTGTTAACCGCGACAATCAGCCGATCGCCGAGTTTGCGGGCGTTCGCCAGGTAAGAGACATGACCGGCGTGCAGAATATCGAACACGCCGTTAGTCATCACCACTTTTTCGCCACGACGGCGGGCCATCTCAACGGCGGCTTTTAACTGCGCTTCCGTCATGATGCCAAAACCCTGTTCCGGGCGGGCATGAATCGCATTTTCCAGCTCAACGGTGCTGACGGTCGAGGTACCGAGTTTACCCACCACGACGCCCGCCGCCGCGTTAGCCAGGAAACAGGCTTCTTCCAGCGAGTCGCCCGCAGCCAGTGCTGCTGCCAGCACGCCAATCACCGTGTCACCGGCACCGGTCACGTCATAGACCTCCTGCGCCTGAGTCGGCAGATGCAGCGGCGCTTTGCCTGGCTGCAGCAGCGTCATGCCATTTTCTGAACGGGTCACCAGCAGTGCGGAGAGGTCAAAATCCGCGATCAGTTGCGTGCCGCGCGCCACGATCTCCTCTTCGTTTTTGCATTTGCCGACCACGGCTTCAAATTCGGAGAGATTCGGCGTCAGCAGCGTTGCGCCACGGTAGCGCGCAAAATCGGTGCCTTTTGGATCGATCAAGACCGGCACGCCCGCTTCGCGCGCAAGGGTAATCATGGTCTGCACGCTGGAGAGCGCGCCTTTGGCATAATCGGACAGCACCAGCGCACCCGCAGCAGCCAGTGACTCACGCATCTTCTGATGAATCGGCTCCGGATCGACCTGTTCAAAGCCCTCTTCAAAGTCGAGGCGGATCAGCTGCTGATTGCGGGAAAGCACGCGCAGTTTGGTAATGGTGGGATGGCTTTTGACAGCCACGAAGTCACAATGAACGTTGACGTCTTTCAGCGTGTTACTTAACACGCGCGCCGCATCATCTTCACCGGTCAGGCCGATTAGCCGGGACGCGGCACCGAGTGCTGCAATGTTCATCGCCACGTTTGCCGCGCCGCCAGGGCGCTCTTCAACCGTGTCCACTTTCACCACCGGAACCGGGGCTTCAGGGGAGATACGGCTGGTTGGGCCATACCAGTAACGATCCAACATTACATCGCCAACAACCAGCACTGCGGCTTGGCCGAACGCGGGCAGAGTCACTTTCATTCCAGACACTCCAGACTGCATTAAAAATAGTGCGCGGATGATAGCACAGTTGCGATTTATGCTATCAGCATCACGCCAGGATAGACGCAGGCGTTATCAGCCAGCGCTGCCAGCTGTTCAGAACCGTCTGCCGCTCCGCTGTGTAAGCCTCTGGCTCAACGTGGCCCGGCAGCGCCTGCAGGGCGCGATGATGCAGAGCGTCGCGCAGCGTGACATAAGCCTGCGTCAGCGCCTGCGCTTCATCGGCGGGCATTTTATGGTACTTCGCCATCAGCTCAAAAATGCGCACATTGTCAGACCAGCGTGTCAGTTCGGGCTGCTCAGCGGCGTAGCGTAAGACAAGATATTGGGCGATGAATTCAATATCGGTGATGCCGCCCGCATCGGCTTTGATATCCCAGCGACCTTTATGCTTGTTGCTGAGGTGAACACGCATCTTTTCACGCATCTCACGCACTTCGGTTTGCAGCACATCTGCAGGACGTGGCAGCGACAGAATCGTTTGACGAATCGCGTTGAAACGATCACCCAGCGCTGCTTCGCCAAATACCACGCGCGCCCGGACCAGCGCCTGATGCTCCCAGGTCCAGGCCTCACTGCGCTGATACTCTTCAAACGCGTCAAAAGTACTGACCAGCATGCCCGCCGCACCGGAAGGACGCAGCCGCGCATCTACTTCGTAGAGAATGCCGGAGGCGGTACGGGTACTGAAGAGATGCATAATGCGCTGAGCAAGACGCAGATAGAACTGACGACCATCAATGCTACGCTCCCCTTCTGTCATGGCGTCTGCCGGACAGTCATGCAGGAAGACTAAATCGAGGTCAGAACTATACCCCAGCTCCCAGCCACCCAGCTTGCCGTAACCCAGTACGGCAAAACCGCGTTCATGTTCATTGCTCAGGTGAGAGGGACGACCATAGCGCTGCACCATCATGTTCCACGCCTGACGCACCACAGAGTCGATGATTGCTTCAGCCAGCCAGGTGAGATGATCGCTGACTTTCATCACCGGCAGTGTGCCCGCGATATCAGCGGCGGCAATACGCAGATGCTGCGCCTGCTTAAACTGCCGCACCGCTTCCAGCTGCTGCTCCTCATCCTCAGTGGGTATGCGCAGCAGATACTGTCGCAGCTCATCGCGATAAGCGTCGGTGGCGGTTGGCTGATAGAGCGTGGCGGGATCGAGAAGTTCATCCAGCAACAGGGGGTGACGCGCCAGCTGGCTGGCTACCATTGGTGAGGCCGCGCACAGGCGAATCAGGTGACGCAGGGCACCGTGATATTCGGTCAGCAGCTCCAGATAGGTGCTGCGGGTCAGCACGCCGAGCAGCAGCGGCGTCAGACGGCTCAGCGTCACCGCCGCATCTTCACGCGGGCAGACTTCGCTCAGCAGACGCGGCATCAGTTGATCCAACGCCTGACGGCCACGTGGGCCGATGGTACGCCGGCTGATGTCCTGACGAAACGCCTCCAGCGTCTGATGCAGCCTAAGCCGATGATCGTCACTGAGCTGCGGCACCAGCGGTGCCAGCTCGTTATCCTCCAGCTGGTCCTGCCACAGCACCTGAAACTCCCCCAGCTCACGCTGATCGCCAATCTCAGGCGTATCTTCCCCAATCAGCTCGTCAAAGATTGTCCGTACCGCTGCCATCTGAGCATCGAGTTGGGTCATCAGCGCAGGCCAGTCGATACAATTCATCGCCCACGCCAGCCGGACACGATGCAGCTCATCTTCTGGCAGCGTCTGGGTCTGCTCGTCGCCCAGGCTTTGCAGCAGATTCTCCAGCCGCCGCAGGAACAGATAGGCATCACGCAGCGCATCCACCTGCTCAGTTGGCAGCAGGGCCAGTATTTTTATTGCCTCCAGCGTCGGCAGCAGGGCACGTAACTGAAGCGAGCGCTCACGCCCGCCGCGAATCAGCTGGAACACCTGTACGATAAACTCAGTTTCACGGATACCGCCCGCGCCCAGTTTGATATTGTTTTTCAGCCCGCGACGCCGTACCTCGCGGCTGATCATCCCTTTCATGTTACGCAGCGACTGGATTACGCTGAAATCGATGTAACGCCGGTAAACGAAGGGCCGCAGCATCTGCTGCAGCTCCAGGCTCCAGCGGTCGTGGTCATCGCCCATCAGTCGCGCCTTGACCATAGCGTAACGCTCCCAGTCGCGTCCCTGCTCCTGGTAGTAATCCTCCAGCGCAGCGAAGCTCATCACCAGCGGACCGCTGTCGCCAAACGGCCGCAGCCGCATATCCACACGATAGACAAAGCCATCCATGGTGGGTTGATCCAGTACTTTGATCAGCCGCTGGCCCATACGGGTAAAGAACTGAGCATTGTCGAGCTCACGCCGTCCGCCGCGCGTGGTGCCGTTTTCCGGCCAGGCGAAAATAAGGTCGATGTCAGACGAGAAATTGAGTTCGCCGCCGCCCAGCTTGCCCATGCCCAGAATCAGCAGCGGCTGCGCGTCGCCGTCGGCATTACAGGGCGTACCAAAATCACGGCAGCAATCCTGATATACCCAGTCACGCGCCCTGCTGATCAGCACTTCAGCTAAGACGCTGAGCTGTTGCAGGCTCTGTTCGGTCGTGGCGTGTTGCAGCGCCTGCATCCAGGCAATACGCACCAGCATACGGCGGCGAAACAGCCGCAGTTCGCGCATCAGGCTCGCTTCACTGTCGATGCTGCTGAGCACCTCATTTAGCCACACAGCGTAGTGCTGCCACTCATCAGGCTGCGGCGGCTGATCGCGCATCGTCTGCCACCAGTCGGGATGCTGTTGCAGGTTTTCCAGCACAAAGTCGCTGAAAGCCAGCCCGGCGGCCTGCTCCGGGCTGAGCGAAGCCAGTGGAACGCCAAGCTGTCGGGCGGCCTCTTCAGCCTGATCGCGTAGCAACGCGGGAAGTGCTGCCAACATAACTCCCTCCTTGATGGCGGTACGAATTACTCGTTAGCGGCCAGCGCCGCTGGTGAGCCAGAATGGCTGCTGTTTCAGAGCCTGCGACGTCAGCCAGGCTAAGCCGGATGACTGCTTTTCATGAATCGCCGACAGCAGTTGCTGCCACGGTTCCAGCCAGCTCATCACCGTTTCTGCAGGATAGGATCCGGCCAGCAGATGCACCGTGAGCAGCTGACGCGCCAGACGAGTGGCTTTGTCCTGATATTCGTTGGGCTGCCTGACCGTGACGAACGTCTCTCTCAGGTCAGCATTGACGCGGCTCAGCATGATGTCGCTGAAGCGCTTAAATGAACCCTGCAGCTTGGCCTCCCCTTTGGCATCGATCCACTGACGCCACTGAGACTCAGCCAGCCAGTGGGTCAGCGCAAGCTGCGTTTCAACCGAGAGTGAAGATAAGCAGAACGTCGCCGCCACCTGCTCTTCGTTCACCAGCGTCTCTTCCAGCGTGGTCAGTTGCTGACGCAGGGCGCTGCTGGCTTTGCGTGGCACCAGCGCACCAAACAGGCTGAACGCCTGGCGCAGCAGATCCAGCGCTTCGCGCACCGCATCCTGCGCCGCCGCGTTGCCTCGCAGCCAGACTTCTTCATGATATTGCCAGTGACGCAAGCCAGCCGACATCGCAGCGACCATGCCCTGCTCTACCGTCGCTTTAGCGCCGGCTTTCAGCAGCGGGAAAGCCTCAATCTGGCGTGGCGGATTACCCTGCGCCAGTTGATAACCGCGAGCGGCTTTGCTCAGGCTGCCCATACGCAGGCCATCCAGCGCCGCCAGCTGCTGCGCAAAAGCCAGCAGATCCTGGCGTTCGCCGCGCTTCAGCTCGAGTTCGATCTCGCATAGCGGTTCGCTGAGATCACCCGCCGTAACCTCGCCCTGATCAAACGCCACTTCAATTTCACTGTTGCCCGTCGTGACGAGCCAGATTTCACGCTGGAAATGGGTGGTGAATAACGGCTGTAACCGCTGTTGCAGCGCCGCGACATCGGTACCCTGCGGCCAGATGTCTGCAGGAAGGCGAGCAATATCCAGCACCGGCTCGCTGAGTTCAACGTTGTATTCCGGACGCTGATGCAGCCCGCCAAGCGTCTGGCCCGCCGCTTTCAGTGTCATTTCATACCGCTGATCGACGCCACGGATACGCAATCCCATGTCCCAGCGCCGAAGCTGGTTGTCGTCGGTTTCGAAGTAGATGTTGGTCAGCTCGCGAGCAGCCTGATGCTGATGCGGCAGAGTGGAGAGCAGTTCAGCCAGTTTCCCGGCCGCCTGTGGAGTTGCAATGAACTTTAGTTCGATTTCGATGGTCATAATTTTTTATTCACTACGCCGCTGGCACTTAAGAGGGGTTTTCCTGCATATTTCAGGCGATTATCAGCAGGTTACTCACGCTGTCGCCTGGAGGGCAAGGGGTTATCAGGCGAAGATTAATGCACAGAAGCCGCGCTGTCTCTGCTTTCTTTGCTCTTTCGCAGACCTTTTCGCACTCTCATGAGACCAGGATAGTTCTCATTCAGATTTATGCGAGGCCTCTCCAGACTGTGCCGGTAAATTTTAGTCAGACTAAGCCAAACGAAATCGAATGAAAAAAATCACACTCGCTGGACTCACTTTGCTGGCCCTCAGCACCCTTGCACCTGCCCACGCCGACGAAAAACGCTATGTTTCTGATGAACTCTCAACCTGGGTACGCAGCGGGCCAGGCGATCAGTTCCGCCTGCTCGGTAAGCTGAACGCCGGGGAAGAGGTACAGCTGTTACAGACCAACAATGACACCCATTATGGCCAGATCCGTGATTCGGAAGGCCGCACCACCTGGATCCCCCTGTCGCAACTCAGCGCCAATCCGAGCCTGCGCACCCGGGTGCCGCAGCTTGAGCAGCAGGTAAAAGATCTGACAGCCAAGCTGGATAACATCGACAACAGCTGGAACCAGCGTACCGCCGAGATGCAGAACAAAGTCGCCAGCAGCGATGGCGTGATCAACGGGCTGAAAGGCGAGAACCAGAAGCTGAAAAATGAGCTGATCGTCGCCCAGAAGAAAGTCAGCGCCGCTAACGTTCAGCTGGATGACAAGCAGCGCACCATCATCATGCAGTGGTTTATGTATGGCGGCGGCGTGCTGGGTGTTGGCCTGCTACTGGGACTCTTACTGCCGCACATGCTGCCGCGCCGTAAGAAAAGCGATCGCTGGATGAACTGACTCCCTTCTGTCGGGTTTGAGCAGGGGATCGCAGGATCCCCCCTTTGGCATGTCTGCAATCCGAAGAATCTGTGCAACAATAAAGTGAGATGCACTGCTGATTTCAGGCGCGGGATATGCCCGGCGTGCAGGTTATTTCTTTTTCTCTGGAGTTTTGCGTGAAGACGTTTCTTGTTGGCGGTGCGGTGCGTGATGCGCTGCTGAATCTGCCGGTTACAGACAAAGATTGGGTGGTGACAGGTTCCACGCCCGAAGCCATGCTTGAGCAGGGTTATCAACAGGTCGGTCGCGATTTTCCCGTTTTCCTGCATCCCGTCAGTCGCGAAGAGTATGCGCTGGCCAGGACTGAGCGGAAAAACGGGAAAGGCTACACCGGCTTTGTCACCTGGTCCGCACCCGACGTGACGCTGGAGCAGGACTTACAGCGCCGCGATCTGACCATCAATGCCATCGCCCGGGATGAAAACGGCGAACTGGTTGATCCCTACAACGGCCAGCGCGATATTGCCCAGCGCCTGCTGCGTCACGTCTCGGAAGCCTTCAGTGAAGATCCGCTGCGGGTATTGCGCGTCGCGCGCTTTGCTGCGCGTTTTGCCCATCTCAACTTTCGTATTGCCCCCGAAACTCAGCGACTGATGCAGCAGATGGCCGCAAGCGGTGAGCTGTCGAATCTCACTGCCGAACGGGTGTGGAAAGAGACGGAAAAAGCGCTGAATTCACGTAATCCGCAGGTCTATTTTCAGGTGCTGCGCGACTGCGGTGCGTTGCAGGTGCTGTTTCCTGAGCTGGATAATCTGTTTGGTATTCCTGCACCGATTAAATGGCACCCGGAGATCGACACCGGTGTGCATACGCTGATGACGCTGGCGATGGCCGCCGCGCTTTCCAGCGAAATCGATGTGCGCTTTGCTACGCTGTTCCATGACGTCGGTAAAGCGCTGACACCCCCTGAGCTGTGGCCAAGCCATCACGGTCATGGCCTGGCAGGCGTTCCACTGGTCGAGGCGCTGTGTCAGCGGCTGCGGGTGCCCAACGCAATTCGCGATCTGGCGCTGATCGTGACCGAATTTCACGACATGGTGCACACCATTGAACGGCAATCTGCGGCGTCGCTGGTGGCGCTGTTTGACCGCATCGATGCCTGGCGTAAGCCACAGCGTGTTGAGCAGATGGCGCTGACCAGCGAAGCAGATGCGCGTGGGCGTGCCGGGCTGGAGAGTATGCCTTATCCGCAGGGCGACTATTTGCGTCGTGCTTTTGCGCTGGCACAGGCGGTGCCAACTAAAGCTGTTGTCGAAGCGGGCTTTAAAGGGATGGAAGTGCGGGAAGAGATGACGCGACGGCGAATCGCCGCCGTCGCGCAGGGTCTGGCGATCGGGCAGCCTGACTAGCAGGCTGCCACGGGTTTACATGAAGACCATGTAAACCGCTGCCGCCACGATGAAGCGGTAAATGGCGAACGAGACAAAAGAGATGCGTTTGATCAGCTCAAGGAAGGCTTTAATCGCAATCAGCGCCACGATAAACGCCGTGACAAAGCCCACGGCGAACATCGGAAAGTCTGCCATGGTCAGGAAGCCGATGCTCTTGTACATGTCCAGTACGGTCGCACCCATCATCATTGGCACAGCCAGGATGAAGGAGAACTCTGACGCGGCATAGCGGCTCACCCCCATCAGCATCCCGCCGGAGATGGTTGCACCGGAACGTGAGAAGCCCGGCCACAGCGCTAAGCACTGGAAACAGCCAATCATAAACGCCTGGCGATAGGTAATATCATCGACGCCTACGGCTTTCGGCTGTTTTGGCTTGAGATACTCTGCGGCCAGCAGCAGAACCCCTCCCACGACCAGCGCGTACATCACGTTGATCGGATTGAACAGCGTTTTGATCTGATCGTGCAGCACCAGGCCCACTACCACAGCCGGAACCATGCCCAGCAGGATATGGATCAGCGACAGACGACCGGTGCCGACACCTTCATGTTTGACTTCGCCAAAGTGAATGCCGATCAGGCCAAACAGACGACGCCAGAACATCACTACTACAGCCAGAATCGATCCTAACTGGATCACAACTTCAAAGGTCTCGGCTTTTTCACCTTCAAAGCCCAGCAGGTGACCCACTATAATCATGTGCCCTGTGGATGAGACCGGTAAAAATTCGGTCAGCCCTTCCACAACGCCCAGGATTGCAGCTACCCAAAGCTGATGAATATCTGCCATCAAATGTTTCCTCTATCCGTTTCAAAACCATTAAAAAGGCGGTAGCGCGTTGCTATCGCCTGAAATCATGCCGCAATTAGCCTGAATTAAACCTTAAGTTCCGCTCCGTTTCGCCTGCTGTAACGAAACGGTCCACGCTATGACAGACAGTAATTTGGTTTGGTTTCATTGTGATGGCAATCACATCGTATTTATTTAGGAATAGTCCCGCGCTTAATTCGCACGCCAACCTGCGCAGCCTGGGCTACAGCGCCCGGTTTGCTTACCTTTATGCGTACGCCAGGCGAATTGAAACGGTTCATCAACAGATCCGCGATTTCTTCAGCCACCCGCTCAACCAGGGCAAAACGCCCCCCGTTCAGATGGGTAAGAATCGCCGAGGAGACATCGGCATAGCTGAGACAATCTTTCACATCGTCGCTGCTGGCTGCCAGGCGGTTATCCCAGGCCATTTCGACATCGAGCACCAGCTTCTGCTGTATACCCTGTTCCCAGTCGTAAACGCCAATGGTGGTGAACACCGTGAGTTGTTCTATAAATACGATATCCATGATGAGGGTCTCTGTTTTTGGCTAAGCCGGATACCACTTCCGGCGGATTATGCGTATTATCCACGGTTGATGAGATCAAAACGACCCTAAAGGGAACGGTACGGTGTTATGAGTGCTTTCGCGCTTGGTATGATTATTTTCGCGTATCTTTGCGGTTCGATTTCCAGTGCGATTCTGGTTTGCAAACTCGCTGGCCTGCCCGATCCCCGCACACACGGTTCCGGTAATCCGGGTGCCACCAACGTACTGCGTCTGGGCGGTAAAGCCGCAGCAGCCAGCGTATTGGTGTTTGATGTGCTGAAAGGGATGGTACCGGTCTGGCTGGCTTATCTGATGCACGTGACGCCGCTCTATCTTGGCCTGACCGCCATTGCCGCCTGTCTCGGTCATATTTATCCGGTGTTCTTTCACTTTCGCGGTGGCAAAGGCGTCGCAACGGCATTTGGCGCGATTGCGCCGATTGGCTGGGACTTAACCGGGCTGGTCACCGGCACCTGGCTGCTCACAGTTCTACTCAGCGGCTATTCCTCGCTGGGGGCGATTGTCAGTGCACTGATCGCGCCATTTTATGTCTGGTGGTTCAAACCGCAGTTCACCTTTCCGGTTTCCATGCTCTCCTGTCTGATCCTGCTGCGTCATCACGATAATATTCAGCGGCTGTGGCGCGGTCAGGAAGGCAAGATCTGGAAGCGCAAAAAGAAATCTTAGCCATAAAAAAAGCCGGCAAGCCGGCTTTTTTTATTTCAGATGGCGGGCAACTCCGCCAGCGGCCAGCGCGGTCGCACGCTGACGCTTAACTCGCCCCGTGTTCCGCCTTTTAACCGCACCATGCCCGCGTACGCGATCATCGCACCGTTGTCAGTACAGAACTCTGGACGGGCGTAAAACACTTCCCCGCCGCGCTTTTGCATCATGATCGCCATCTGCTCGCGCAATGTGCGGTTAGCGCTGACGCCACCGGCAATCACCAGACGCTTAAAGCCGGTCTGATCCAGCGCGCGCTTGCATTTGATCGACAGTGTATCCACCACCGCATCTTCAAAGGCGCGGGCGATATCAGCACGGGTCTGCGCATCATCAGGGTTGGCACGAATGGTATTAGCGGCAAAGGTTTTCAGGCCGGAGAAGCTGAAGTCCAGGCCCGGACGATCGGTCATCGGCCGCGGGAAGGTAAAACGCCCCGCCGTGCCCTGCTGCGCCATCTTCGACAGCATCGGCCCGCCCGGATAATCCAGACCGAGCAGCTTCGCCGTCTTATCAAAGGCTTCGCCCGCAGCATCATCGATCGATTCACCCAGCAATTCATATTCACCGACGCCGGTGACGCTAATCAGCTGGGTGTGTCCGCCGGAGACCAGCAGTGCGACAAACGGAAACTCCGGTGGATTCTCTTCGAGCATTGGTGCCAGCAGGTGGCCTTCCATATGATGAACCGGCACGGCAGGCACTTTCCATGCAAACGCCAGCGCGCGACCAATGGTGGCACCGACCAGTAGCGCGCCGACCAGTCCGGGACCGGCAGTGTAAGCGACGGCATCAATCTGCTGCGGCTCAAGCCCCGCTTCTTTCAGCGCCGCCTGAATCAGCGGCACGGTTTTACGCACGTGATCGCGTGAGGCCAGTTCCGGCACCACCCCACCATAATCAGCGTGCAGTTTTACCTGGCTGTAGAGCTGGTTAGCCAGTAATCCAGCCTCGTCATCATAGATTGCGATGCCGGTTTCATCGCACGACGTTTCAATACCCAGAATTCGCATTGCATCACCTCATTCTTGCGGCGCGCAGTTTATCACAGCAATGGGAGGTGCAGCGCGGACATCCCGCGTAAAAAGTCATTTTCTGTCGGCTAAAGAGTGCGCTATACTCCCGCCCCTGGAAAAACCGGCAGCCGCACAGGCAAACGCTCCTGTTGGTTTCAAATTATCCATGGTGCTTTACAAACCAACATGAGTTGGAGTAAAATGCTGCACCATTTTGAAATGTGCTGGCGCCGCAGTCAGCAGCAAAACCGAATTTTATCGAGGTGAGAGTTACATGCCGGTAATTAAAGTACGTGAAAACGAGCCATTTGACGTAGCACTGCGTCGCTTCAAGCGTTCATGCGAGAAAGCAGGCGTTCTGGCTGAAGTTCGTCGTCGTGAGTTCTATGAAAAACCGACTACCGAACGTAAGCGCGCTAAAGCGTCAGCAGTTAAGCGTCACGCCAAGAAACTGGCTCGCGAAAACGCACGCCGCACTCGTCTGTACTAAGTCGTTCCGGAGGTCCGCCTCCACCGCGTGATTCACGCAGACAGAGTCAAGTAAAAGGCCGTGCTTTCCGAAAGGAAGCGCGGCTTGTTGCCGTTTATGAGCTGAAAATCTGGGGCGTATGGCTGGACGAATTCCACGCGTATTTATCAACGATTTACTTGCCCGCACGGATATCGTGGATCTTATCGATGCCCGCGTTAAGCTGAAAAAGCAGGGTAAGAATTTCCATGCGTGTTGTCCTTTCCATAATGAAAAAACGCCCTCTTTCACCGTAAACGGCGAAAAGCAGTTCTATCACTGTTTTGGCTGTGGTGCACATGGCAACGCTATCGACTTTTTAATGAACTTTGATCGTCTGGAGTTTGTTGAAAGTATTGAAGAGTTAGCCACTTCCCACGGTTTAGACGTGCCTTACGAAGCAGGCAGCGGGCCAAGCCAGATGGAACGCCATCAGCGCCAGAGCCTGTATCAGCTGATGGAGAGCCTGAACGGTTTTTATCAGCAGGGTCTGCAGCAATCCAGTGCGCAGCCAGCACGCGACTATCTTGATCGTCGTGGTCTGAGCGCCGACATCATCAATCATTTCGCCATAGGTTATGCGCCAGCCGGCTGGGATAACGTTCTCAAGCGTTTTGGTAAGCAATCGGAAGACCGTGAATCGTTGATGGAAGCGGGCATGCTGGTCAGCAATGACAAAGGCCGTACCTATGACCGGTTTCGCGACCGCGTCATGTTTCCGATCCGCGATAAGCGTGGCCGCGTCATCGGTTTTGGCGGACGTGTCCTGAGTAACGAAACGCCGAAATACCTGAATTCGCCGGAAACACCGATTTTCCATAAAGGCCGCCAGCTCTATGGCCTGTATGAAGCAGTAAAAAATCATCCTGAACCCGCCCGCCTGTTAGTGGTCGAGGGATACATGGACGTGGTTGCGCTGGCGCAGTATGGCATCGATTATGCCGTTGCGTCGCTGGGCACCTCCACCACGGCTGAACACATTCAGTTGCTGTTTCGCAGTACCGACACCGTGATCTGCTGTTACGACGGCGACAGGGCGGGTCGTGAAGCGGCATGGCGTGCGCTTGAGACCGCATTGCCTTACATGAATGATGGTCGTCAGCTACGCTTTATGTTTTTACCCGATGGCGAAGACCCGGATACGCTGGTACGTAAAGAGGGTAAAGCCGCTTTCGAAGCGAGGATGGAGCAGGCGATGCCGCTCTCTTCGTTTTTGTTTGATAGCCTGTTGCCGCAGGTAGATCTGAGCTCACGCGACGGAAAAGCGCGTCTGAGCACACTGGCTTTACCGCTGATTACCCAGATCCCTGGTGAGACCTTACGTATTTATATGCGTCAGGAACTGGGGAACAAGCTCGGTATTCTTGACGACAATCAGCTTGAAAAGCTGATGCCGAAGCAGGCTTCAAGCGGAACGGCACCAGTTGCGCCACCGCTGAAACGGACCACCATGCGTGTGCTGATCGCCCTTCTGATTCAGAACCCGCAGCTGGCTACTATGGTACCTTCGCTTGATGGGCTGTCTGAGTCAAAAATGCCGGGTTTACCGCTATTTATTGAGTTAGTGGGTCGTTGTACTGAGAATCCTGGATTGACCACCGGACAGCTACTAGAGTTATATCGCGGAACAAATTTTAGTCAGACGCTTGAAACGCTGGCGATCTGGAACCACATGATAGTAGATGAAGAAGCCGAAGCGGTGTTTCAGGACTCGCTGGCCAGCATCTACGACTCTGCTCTTGAAGAGCGCCTGGAATTTTTGATTGCGCGTGAGCGCACCCAGGGACTGAGCGCCGATGAGCGTCGTGAACTCTGGACACTCAGTCAGGCGTTTGCCAGGAAGTAATTTATCACGCTGCCCGTTCTGACGAAGGGCAGCGTGGCTGTTTTAAGGCCGGGAGCGTTAAGCCAGGCCATCAGCACAGGAATCAAAGGCCGTTGGTCTGGTTACCACCAGCGCACAGCTCCCGCAGCGTACTAAAGTACGTGAGGAGAGCGAGCACTGCCGGGAAGCAGAATGGCGAGTAAGCCAGGCCGTCAGCACAGGAATTAAGGGCCGTTGGCGTCGAAGCCAGTCTGGTTACCGCCAGCGCACAGCTCCCGCAGCGTACTAAAGTACGTGAGGAAGCGAGCACTGCCGGGAAGCAGAATGGCGAGTAAGCCAGGCCTGTACCACCAAAAATTTATACAAGCGGCTTAAGTGCCGATTACTGTTGGGCAAAGCCCACGCCGCGACGAAGGCAGCGGCAAGAATTGAACGCCTTCACTGCTATTGTTGGCGCGCTGCCGACCGACACCAATCTAATTTAACAGAAGTGTGGATACCGTCTTATGGAGCAAAACCCGCAGTCACAGCTCAAGCTTCTTGTCACCCGTGGTAAGGAGCAAGGCTATCTGACCTATGCTGAGGTCAATGACCATCTGCCGGAAGATATCGTCGACTCCGATCAGATCGAAGACATCATCCAGATGATTAACGACATGGGTATTCAGGTGGTTGAAGAAGCCCCCGATGCCGACGATCTGATGCTGAATGAAAACAGCTCCGATACTGACGAAGATGCCGCGGAAGCTGCCGCTCAGGTGTTATCCAGCGTTGAATCTGAAATCGGGCGTACCACTGACCCGGTTCGCATGTATATGCGTGAAATGGGTACCGTTGAACTGCTGACGCGCGAAGGCGAAATCGACATCGCCAAGCGTATTGAAGACGGTATCAACCAGGTTCAGTGTTCTGTAGCCGAATACCCTGAAGCGATTACTTATCTTCTCGATCAGTACGACAAAGTTGAAGCAGGTGAATCACGCCTCTCCGATCTGATCACGGGTTTCGTCGATCCTAACGCAGAAGAAGATCTGGCCCCGACGGCAACGCACGTGGGTTCCGAACTTTCTGAAGCCGATCGTAACGACGACGATGAAGAAGATGAAGAAGATGATGACAGCTCCGACGACGATAATTCTATCGACCCGGAACTGGCACGCGAGAAGTTTTCTGACCTGCGTAAGCAGTATGAAACCACCCGCGACGTGATTAAAAGCAAAGGTCGCAGTCATGCTGCCGCCGTTGCCGAAATCCAGAACCTCTCCGACGTCTTCAAGCAGTTCCGCCTGGTACCGAAGCAGTTCGATTACCTGGTAGGCAGTATGCGCACCATGATGGAACGTGTCCGTACCCAGGAACGTCTGATCATGAAGCTCTGTATTGAGCTGTGCAAAATGCCGAAGAAAAACTTCATCACGCTGTTTACCGGCAACGAAACCAACGAAAGCTGGTTCAAAGCCGCATTGGCAATGAACAAGCCCTGGTCTGAGAAGCTGCTGGAAGTGCAGGATGACGTGATGCGTTCCCTGCAGAAACTGGCACAGGTTGAAGAAGAGACCGGCCTGACCATTGAACAGGTTAAAGACATTAACCGTCGCATGTCGATCGGTGAAGCCAAAGCCCGTCGCGCCAAGAAAGAGATGGTGGAAGCGAACCTTCGTCTGGTTATTTCGATTGCCAAGAAATATACCAACCGCGGTCTGCAGTTCCTCGACCTGATTCAGGAAGGTAATATCGGCCTGATGAAAGCGGTAGATAAGTTTGAATATCGCCGTGGTTACAAGTTCTCGACCTATGCGACCTGGTGGATCCGTCAGGCGATCACCCGCTCTATCGCTGACCAGGCGCGTACCATCCGTATTCCGGTGCATATGATTGAGACCATCAACAAGCTCAATCGTATTTCGCGCCAGATGCTGCAGGAGATGGGCCGTGAACCCACGCCGGAAGAGCTGGCTGAGCGTATGCTGATGCCGGAAGATAAAATCCGCAAAGTGCTGAAAATCGCTAAAGAGCCGATCTCGATGGAGACGCCGATTGGTGATGATGAAGATTCACATCTGGGCGATTTTATCGAAGACACCACGCTGGAGCTGCCGCTGGATTCTGCTACCTCAGAGAGCCTGCGTTCTGCTACCCACGATGTGCTGGCTGGCCTGACCGCGCGTGAAGCGAAAGTACTGCGCATGCGTTTCGGTATCGATATGAACACGGACCATACGCTGGAAGAAGTGGGCAAACAGTTTGACGTTACGCGTGAGCGTATTCGTCAGATTGAAGCGAAAGCCCTGCGTAAACTGCGCCATCCGAGCCGTTCGGAAGTGCTGCGTAGCTTCCTCGACGATTAAGTCCGACAAGACCCCGGTTCGCCGGGGTTTTTTATGCCTGCCTGTTAGCGCCTTTCCCCTGCCCTTCGCAGGTTCAACTGCTCTCCGGATGCAGTGCCAGCCAGAGCTGACGATACGCCTCAACCATTTCGTCCAGTGATGCGCGATTCAGGCCGCTGGGATTCGGCAACACCCACACCTGCGTTTTCCCCATACAGATCGGCTGTTTTCCCCATTCGACTTTGCTCTGCTTAAAGGCGCGACGAAACGCATCTTTACCCAGAATCGCCAGCGCGGCGGGCTGGTAATCCAGCACCTTCTGCATCAGGCGTTTACCGCCGTCCCTCAGCTCATCAGGGGCTAACTCATTCGCCTGCACCGTGGGCCGCTCGACCAGCATCGTGATGCCGCAGCCGGTTTCTGTCAGGCGCAGCTCCTCTTCGGGTTTCAGCTGTTCCCGGGTGAATCCCGCCAGATGGATCACTTTCCAGAAACGATTACCAGGATGCGCAAAGTGGAACCCATGATGGGCCGTTGACTGGCCTGGATTAATACCGCAGAACAGCACATCAAGACCGGAACTGATGATGTCGCGGATAGCGTGTTCACTCATGCTGCGACCTCCAGCGTACGCTGCTTCAGCGCTGCACGACTGCGTTGCAGCATCAGGCTGGCCTGCTCCGCATCCGGACAGGCTCGCGCCAGCGCCAGCGCACCAATCATCTCTGCCATCATGCTTGAAGCCAGCGCATCCGCTTCTGCCCACCCCAGCTCACTCAGCAACTGCGTCAGACTGGCATGCATCGTATTGAAACCCTGGGCGAAGATCTGCCGCGTCGGTTGGGGAAGATGCGCCACTTCGCTCACCAGCGCTGCCAGCGGACAGCCCTGTGCCGGTGCATTACGATGCGCCTCGGATAGGTAGCTATCAATAAAGTCTGCCAGCTGCTGCGCTGGCTGAGTCACGGACTGAGCGGGCTTAACGATATCGGTTTCAGCAAACATATGCTTCAGCACCTCCTCAACCAGCTCCTCACGTGACGCAAAATGCGCATAAAAACCACCGTGTGTCAGCCCTGCCCGCTTCATCAGCGCCGCCACACCGATTCCTTCGGTGCCAGTTTCACGCATCACTCGTGCCGCCTCATCAAGGATACGCTGCCGCGTTTGTGCTTTGCTGCTCTGCTTCTCCATCTTATTTCCTTCGATTTCTGCCCGGTAGCGTCTGGCTATTATAGTAATTATTACGGTCATCATATTCCAGCTTGACGGCTGATATGATGGTCGTCATATTTGTAGCTATTATGACGATCATCATACGAGGAAGAAAAGATGTCACAATCAGGCACAGCATTAATCACCGGCGCATCCAGCGGTATCGGCGCGACTTATGCAAAACGACTGGCAGCACGCGGTTATGATCTGATCCTGGTCGCCCGTGATCAGGCGCGACTCACCACCCTGGCGGATGCACTGGCACAACAGCACGCTATCCGGGTGACAGTCATGAAGGCTGACTTAACGGAGGAGCAGAACCTGAAGCGCGTGGAGTCGGAGCTGGCAAACAACTCAGAGATTACACTGCTGCTGAACAACGCGGGCATGAGCGTGGAAGGCGAGTTTCTGGAGGCGGACATCACGCGCATCAACAGCATGCTGGTGTTAAATATTCTGGCCCCAACCCGTCTGGCACAGGCGGCTGGTCGGGCATTCAAAGCACGCGGTCACGGCATCATTATCAATATCGCCTCGGTGCTGTCGCTAATGCACGAAATGTTCAATGGTGCCTATAACGCCACCAGGTCTTATGTGCTGACTCTGACGCGCGGCATGCAGCGAGAACTCGCCGGGAGCGGCGTGCAGGTACAGGCCGTCTTACCCGGCGCGACGCGCACCGAAATCTTTGACCGTGCAGGTCAGTCAATTAATGAAATCCCGGCTGAGATGCTGATGGACGTTGATGAGATGGTCGACGCCGCGCTTGCCGGTCTCGACAGCAAAGAGGCGGTAACCATTCCGGCACTGGAAGATCTTCTGATGTGGCACGATTACGATCAGGCGCGTGGTGCAATGGTTCCTCACCTTTCACGGGACAAATCGGCATCCCGCTATCGTCAGAACTAAGCCAGCGTTAACTTATCGCGGCTGAAGTGCGGTTTCGTTCACGGCACGGAGAAGCATTGTCCGTGCCGTTTTGCGACTGCAGCTTCAGACGTTGCCAGATTTGTTATAGAAATCAGCAGCTAAATCGCTGCTGCTTATTTCAGCAACCAGTGGCGGAGTGCTGGATTGCCCTGAAGAGATACTTTATAATCCCCGCTCCGCTGGCCCCTTAGCTCAGTGGTTAGAGCAGGCGACTCATAATCGCTTGGTCGCTGGTTCAAACCCAGCAGGGGCCACCAAATTTTAAGGACTTACGTTAACAGCGTAGGTCCTTTTTGTTTTCCGCGAAACATGGGAGCAGCCTGGATTCAGATCCATGGCGCGCAATATATCAAAGGTGCTGCCAGGTTCATGCAGCCAGCTGATTATATTGTCAGACAGCAGTAAGCCCTTATGCGTGGGCCAGCGTGTGTATGAACTGGAGAAGGTGATTGAACGCGCCGTAATACTGCCCCGTGACACGGTACTGACTTTACAGCTTCCTGAATACAATTATCCGCTGCCGATGACACAGCCCATGAGCGTTGGCGTCAGGCATGAAACACATCTGATCCCTCATTTGAATGAAGAAGATGGGCGCAAACATAGAAGCGAGTTCTGCCACATATCTCTTCTGAGCCAGGCGCTGGCATGCCGCCAGTAATGCATCACGCACTGAGAGCCTTTTCATCTGAATGAAAAAACGGACAAGCCGGTTCTTACCGAAACGCTGCTTTGAAAATAAGATCTCTTATCGAGATTATTTATTTTGCCCGTTTTAACAGTACATCCTGAAACTCAACAACAGCGTCGCCCTGTTTTTCCAGCAACAACCTCGAAAAATAAGTCATCAAATGATGATAAAATAACTTTAAATAAGCCTGTGATAGAAAATAATTTGATCCTTTCCGTTTATGTGAATAGCATTACCTCCCATAACACGCACATAACATCGTTTGTTAATTATTAAATCATATGGCACCGCCCTTTCTGTTACCTCTCTACTTTATCGCTTAATGGCCAGGTTACTCATTACTGCATTTCAAAAAAACAAAACCTCCTATCAACAACAATCACCAAATGATGATAAATTTACTTATTACTAACCTGAACCATTAATAAACGAATATGTTAGCCTACCCATCCTGAAATAAATCCCACAAATCAGGGAAATCATTATTTGAAATCAATGTCTCATCTTAATGAGTAAAGATGCATTGCGCCTCACGTCTGTTATTCATACTGGCATTGCGTTCGAATTAATGAAACTAACCGAAGAGCCAAATCGGTATGTTTAGTTCGGCTCTTTACTTAAATCACTAAACAGAGAACTATTATGCGTAAATTACTGTTAAGCACAGCCGTTGTCGCCGCGATGGCTTCTGTCAGCTTTGCGGGTCAGGCTGCTGAATCCGCGACACTTGCAATCACCGGTACGATTACCCCAGCCACCTGTGATGTGTCGCTGAGTTCAGCAACTGTTGAATTCGGTAACATCGCCGCGTCTACGCTGACCACAGCTTATAATATCAAAGCGGGTAATGATGTGACCCTGAATGTGGATTGCGACGCTGCTGCCGCAACCGCAATCCAGACCACTGACAACCGCACAGCCAGCGCAATGACGCTGGCTGAGGTCGAAGAGCAGATGAAGTTCTCTTCTAGCTTCCTCAGCACCAACCTGTTTGGTCTGGGTACCGACAGTGCGCAGGGCAAAGTGGGTCTGATGGCTATAGGTATTACGGCTGCAACGGCTGATGGTACGGCTAACACCCATGTGCTAACCAGCACCGACAAGGCGACCTGGACCGCAACCACACTTTCAGCGACGAGCACTGCAGTTCTGGAAAAAAATGGCTATTTTGCTCTGGCTTCTGATGCTGACACAGCTGCACCCGTTGCACTGACCAAATCAACCTACACCCTTTCTCCACAAATCATTCTGAAGAACGCCAGCCTCTATCCGACTGGTGAAGAAGTACCCATCGACGGCAACGTAACTTTCTCCGTTGTTTATCTGTAATTTTTGATTATTTCAGCGAAGGCTATCGGGCCTTCGCTTATTAGAGCTTCGGATATGAATACATTGATCAAAGCATTCTCTCTCACCGTTCTGTTTTCATTAGCTGCCTCTGCGGTATACGCAGCCGGAATGAAACCCGAGGTACCGGTATTATTCCTCGACGATCAAAATCGTGAAGTCACCATCAATGTGCTGAATACCGATAACAGTACCGCACTGCTGCACAGTAGCCTGCAGACCATTCCTGAAGATCCGGAAAATAAGCTGATTATTACGCCACAACTGGTGCGTGTTGATGGTGGAAAAAAACAGCAGATCCGTGTGGTATTAAAAGATGGCGTGAAGCTTGATAAGCAAAAAATGCAGCGCATTGATTTTGTTTCTATCCCCCAGGATGATGGCAAGAAAAATCGCGCCCGTATTCTGATTGGCCAGAATATTCCGGTCATTATTTCTCCCGCTGATCTGCCTTTAAATACTTCTCCCTGGACTGGTCTGACTTTCCATCGCACAGGTTCATCCCTGAGCGTTGAGAACCCTACGCCTTATATTGTCAGACTGACCAAACTGGTGGACCTGCTGCCCGGTAAGCAGTCGGTTGAGCTGAAAAACACCTACATTCTGCCCGGCGAGAAATTTACTGTGGCCCTGCCTGCAAGTGCAGCAGACAACGTGACATCAGTTCGTCTCCACCCTGTTACCCGGTACGGAATATTGACCACGCCGTTCGATGCGAAGTTATAAGTACGACTGCTGTCAGCCATGAAACCATTTTTACTATTCGGCCTTTTTATCACTTCAGCCAATGCGCTGGCGGCAAACGGTTATGACCAGGAGATGCTGAAAGCACTCGGCTACGACGCCAGTGCCGCAGAACTGCTTGATGCAGGCACGCATTTTCTTCCGGGCGAACAACCCGTCAATATTGTCGTTAATGATCAGAGTAAAGGCGTACATATCCTGACGTTCGATCAGGCTGGCAATCCCTGCTGGTCAGTCGAACTGTTGCAAACGCTGGGTGTTAATCCTGAACGCTTTCGTCGCGTGAATCACGCTGCCTGTCTGCAACTGTCGATAGAAAGCCCGATCCTGATGGAACAACAGGTCGATCGCAGCAGCCTTTTGCTCAGGGTTCCGGCCAGCGATCTGTTAAATGAACAGCACTATTCCAGCGGGGGTAACGCCCTGATTGTTAACTACGATGGCCGACGCTATCAGTATCAGACGCGCGCCGGAGAGAACCACGACTCCCAGACGCTGACCTCTGAGATCGGTGCCAACATCAATAACTGGATTTTCCGCAGCGGGCAGAGTTACGCCAGCCAGGATGAAAAGCATCAGCTGACCCGGCTCTACAGCTATGGCCAGCGTTCCGTTCCCGGCTGGGCTTCGGTGATACAGATTGGTGAGATCACCGCGGGTGATTCATTGTTCTCAGGTATCAATCTGCTGGGCGCACAAATGGTGCCGGAGCGCGGGTTACAGAATGGCGGAAACGGTGGTGTTTCGCTGGATCTGCTGGTGTCACAAGCGGGTAACGCTGAAGTCTGGCAGGCTGGCATTTTGCTGAAGACCTTTCAGGTCAAAGCCGGTATGAATACACTCGCGGACATCCCAGCCATCAATCAGTCAGACGATTTTGAGATCATCAGCCACGATCAGTCCGGCAATCGTCAGCAACAGACTATTCCCTACATTCAGGCGAAAGCCAATCTTACACTGGCAGATGCCGGAACCTCTCTGGCTGTTGGACGATTGCGTTTAACCGATGAGCAGTTCCCTCTGGTGGTCGGTTCCACCAGTGTTTATCAGAATCACTTTATGGCGGTAATGGCGGGCGGACTGGTTAGCGAGAATTATCAGGCCGCTTCCTGGCGCACCACGCTGCGGCTTACCGAACGTCTGATGGTCTCTGTGACACAGACCGCATCGCGCGCGCAGGATGCGGCGGAGAGTGAAGATAAAAAACAGGGATTAAATCATCAGATCAGCGTCAGCGCAGGCGTGACGCCCCGTTTGTCAGTGACCTCTTCTGCTGGCTTTCGCAGCCGGGACTATATGGACCCGGGCAGTTCATGGAGTTCAAAAAAAACCAGTGAGCAGAATGGCCAGACCAAATCTCAATATGCTGTCGGGCTGAGCTACAGTCAGCCGCAGCTTGGCGTGCTCTCATTTTCCGGCAGCCTGTCGCAGAACTGGCAGGGATCAGAAAACGTAGGCTATATCTTCAGCTGGGGCCGCGCCTTCGGGAAAGTGAACGTTAACCTCGGCATCCAGAAAAACCGGCTGACGCTGGATCAGCGTCGTACCGATGACCGTTACGTTTACCTCAACCTCTCTGTTCCACTGGGTAACAGCAGCAGCATGCGCAGTTGGGTCAGCGAGACTCATCATAAAACCCGGGCGGGAATCGGCTTTGACAGTACCCTGAATGACAAATTTGCCTGGAGCCTGTCGGGAGAGAAAAGTCAGCAGGAAGATGCGTCGATTGCCGGTTCCGCGACCTGGACCACCAAATATAGCCAGTTCAGCGGTGGCGCGTCACGCACTGAAAACACCACCAGCTATAACCTGGGTGCGCGCGGCGGTGCCGTCTTGCACGGCGAGGGGCTGACCTTTACGCCCCATAAAGTAGGCGATACTTTTGGCATTATTTCACTCCACAGTCCGCAGTCGGATGTGAAGATTCGCACCCCTGGCGGCACGGTGTGGAGCGATCGCAGCGGCCATGCCATCGCCTCATGGACCCCGTGGCAGAAGAATACGGTGCAGATTGAAAACCAGAGCCTGCCAAAAAACGTTCAGATTATTAGCGGCATTGCCGACATCACGCCTTACCGCGGTGCAGTGGTGCCGGTTATTCTGCCAGCCTTCACCGTACGCCGTGCACTGGTGAGCTTCCCGGCTAATGAAGGCCCGACGCCGGGCGCACCGGTAAAAAATGGCAAAGGAACGCTGATCGCTTTTGTTAATGAAGATGGCACGCTGTTTTTCGACGACCTGCCGGACGAGCCGCTGTTTAGCCTGCGCCACAATGGCTCCCAATGTGAACTGAAACTTACCACGCCCTGGTATGACGAGCCTGGCACCCTTTATGCTTCACTTTCTGCGAGATGCGTCCTATGAAACAGCAATCCATTCTGTCACTGCTGCTGGCTATCAGCGGCCTTTTTACTGCCACAATCCTTCATGCAGAATGCGAGGTTCAGCTCAGTGAGCCTCACATAAATTATGGCGAAATGACTCGCGGCGAATTGCTCTCACGTCCCGGAAATGCACTTTCCGCCGCAGAGCTGCGCATGGGTGACGAACGTGAATCAGAGATCACCGTTATCTGTGACCGTCCGACACCGCTGACTCTGACATTTACCGGACCGCCTAAAGATAACCAGAACTATCAATTTGGTGAGCAGGGTCGGGCAACGCTGACCTTACATAATGTAACGATTGACGATCGCCCGGTAATGATCGAAAGCGCAGGAAATGAGGCTGCGAAAATGGCGTTTACGGCCAGCAATCCGATGCGGTTCCGGAAAGAGGGCCAGATTGTCTCGGGCAGTACTTTACGTGCGAAGGTGACGATTGCGACATGGCTGCCCTCCAGCGCCACCCGCGTTAGCGATCGTCAGCACTGGCAGCTGAACGGCAGCTTTCTGGTCAGCAGCGACGGATAATCTTCCCGCCCACAATCCCCACCCCACCCTATTCCCCCGCGCAGGCCCCATGCTATCTTGTGGTTTTGATTTTTTCAGTGGGCAAAACAGATGACAAAGTTGCGGGTAGGGATCGTATTTGGCGGCAAATCGGCTGAGCATGAGGTGTCGTTGCAGTCGGCCAAAAATATCCTTGAGGCGATCGACAAAACCAGGTTTGACGTGGTGTTGCTGGGCATCGACAAACAGGGACACTGGCGTCTGCATGATGCGTCGAACTTCTTACTGAACGCTGAAAATCCGGCGCTGATCGCGCTGAATCACGCCGCTGAAGATGTGGCACTGGTGCCGGGTAACACGCAGCAGCAAATCATCACCCGCCACAACGCCCATCCGCTGTCGCAGATCGACGTTATCTTCCCTATCGTGCACGGTACGCTGGGTGAAGATGGTTCCCTGCAGGGTCTGCTGCGCATGGCCTCGCTACCCTTCGTCGGTTCCGACGTGCTGGGTTCTGCAGTCAGCATGGATAAGGATTTCACCAAACGTCTGTTACGCGATGCTGGTCTTAACGTCGCGCCATGGCTGAGCGTCACTCAGGCACAACGTGCCCACCTGGACGCCGAAGCCGTGATAGCCCGCTTTGGCCTGCCGCTGTTTATCAAACCTGCCAACCAGGGTTCATCAGTTGGCGTCAGCAAAGTGGATAGCATTGAAGAATTTGATGCTGCGCTGACACTGGCCTTCTCCTTTGACCGCAAAGTGCTGATTGAGCAGGGTATCAAAGGCCGGGAGATTGAGTGCGCAGTGCTCGGCAACGATGCGCCCGAAGCCAGTCCCTGCGGCGAAGTGGTGGTGCATGACGCCTTCTACTCTTATGACACCAAATATATCTCTGAAAGCGGTGCACAGACGGTAGTGCCGGCAGCCATTGCAGCGGAAACCAGCGATGCAATCCGTGACGTCGCTATCAAAGCCTTCTCCGCGCTGGAGTGCTTTGGCATGGCGCGCGTCGATGTGTTCCTGACCGATGACGGCAAGATTATCGTCAATGAAGTGAATACTCTGCCCGGCTTCACCAATATCAGCATGTACCCGAAGCTGTGGCAGGCGGCCGGACTCAGTTATCAGGGTTTGATCAGCCGTCTGATCGACCTGGCGATTGAACGCCATCAGCAGGCCAGCACCCTGAAAAGCAGCGTCAGCTGACCGAACCCGGTGACGTGGTGTTATGCCACGTCGCTGGTAATCGTGCGGTAGTTAACCGGCGAAGTCTGATTACGGCCATTGCGCTTCGACAGATAGAGATTTTTATCCGCCGCAGAGATTAGCCGGTTGATCACGCGATGCCATTCCGTCACCTCATCGGCACTGCCATGGGCCAGCCCCAGGCTGACGGTCACCGTAGCCGTGCTACCCTGCAACCAGAACTTCTCTTTCGCCATCTTCTGCCGAATCGCCTCCGCCAGAAAATAGAGCTTTTCCGCGTTCTGGTCGAACAGCACCACCACAAACTCCTCTCCGCCAAAGCGACAGATGCGCCCCGCTTTACCCACCACCCGCTGCATCCGGCGGGCGATCTCTTCCAGAACGCTATCACCTGCATCGTGACCAAAATTGTCATTAATGGCTTTGAAGTAATCGACATCCAGCAGGATCACGCCCACTTTACGATCCGGGAAAATCGGCTCAGCACGCAGGCTTTCATATAAACCGGAACGTGACAGCAGGCGGGTCAGGAAATCATAATTCGCGCGCAATGCCAGACGCTGATTAAGCTGGCGGATTGCATCCATACTTGCGGCCACGATCAGCGGACTGATCGCGATGGTCGCCACGCCCAGCCGCGCAGAGGTCAGATGGCTAAGCGGCAGCAGATTGTCATCGCCCTGAATGTTCATCACACCATGAGAAACCAGAATGATTTCGGTAATGCCGGTCAGCAGGATCACCAGGCTGGTCAGCGGCATCGGCAACACAATGGCGCACCAGACCAGCGCCGGAACCGGCAGCGTCAGGCTGCCCGCGCCGCCCATCATCGCACCGATCATCAGCGAAACCACCACGGCGATGACCGGTGCCAGCTTGCGGATTTGCAGAAACTGGCGGGGCGACAGTGACGACCAGTCACGCGTCAGCAAAAAGGGCAGCAGCATCAGCCCGGTTGAGAACTGCTCGCTGAACCAGTCACCCCATGCTACCGCCAGTCTGGAATCAAAATCAGCCTGCTGTGCCAGCGCTCCCCAGCTGGCACAGGCTAGCGCAGCCAGCAGACAGGCAGGAAAAATACGCAGCACACTGGTAATACGCTCGCTGCCGGAGTCGTGCTGAAGATGCTTTACCAGCAGCGTGGCGGCCACCAGCACAAACAGAAGATTTGCCAGGTTGAGGGTAAATGCAGAGAGTGCCCAGCCGGAAAATACGGTGTCGTTAAACACCATTGCGGCAAAGATGGCCAGATAAGAGCGGGTCTGATGCAGAAAAGGATTACGGACGATAACGCCAGTGACGATCGCGTTGACTGGCCAGAACAGAGACAGCTCCTGAGGGAAACGGAGGTGTCCGCCGATAAAGCAAAACAGCAGCGTGATCAAAAACAGCAAAAATGCGTTCGTCTTAGCGTTGTGCTCTTCAAACAGCTGTATGCGCATACATCCGGACCTTGTCGCAGAGAGGCTGGCTGTCCACGCCAGCCTGAACAGGCGCGTGGTGTCAGAATGATTAAATCCTGCATACCCTCAATGTCATCCGGCGATAAAACCTCATTTCACGGGCTGATTCAGGAAAGTTATCCTGCAGAGGCTAAACCCATCAGATGACAGCAGAAATTGGGAACTTATTATGCCTCGCAAATAAAAAAATCGGATATCCGAGATATCCGATTCTTGCCTTTTAAACGACTTTACCGTTGCGCTAAGCGCTATTTTACCGCAACCGGCCACTGACTCAGGCGAATGCCGCGTTTATCGGCGTTATCACCAAAATCTTTCAGCACCGCTTTAACGTCCGGATCGATATATTCCGCATTGTCGTTATCCACGATGACCACGCTGTTCTCCGGAATCTCGTCCAGCAATCCCTGCAACTTTGGATTGTGCATAAAGGTCAGGTTCTGCTGGAAACGCAGCACGTAATGGTCATCATAGCGGGTAAGCTGCAGTGCGTTGCGATGGCTCTTATAGATGCTGTAGAGGATTTGCGTGGCGATGCCGATGCCAATACCAACCAGCATACCCAGCGTGATAATCCCGACGATGGTGGCCAGAAACGGCACGTACTGCTGTGCCCCCATCCGGAACTGCTCAACAAAGAGTTTGGGTGTCGCCAGCTTATAGCCCGTATAGAGCAGCACGGCAGCCAGGCTGGCCAGCGGAATGGCATTCAGCATCTCGCTGAACCACATGCCGCAAATCAGCAGCAGCACGCCGTGGATGAAGATTGAGAGCTTCGTCTGCGCGCCTGCACTGACGTTAACCGAGCTACGCACAATCACTGCCGTGATCGGCATCGCCCCAAAAAAACCGGCCGCCAGGTTACCGATACCCTGCGCGAACATCTCTTTGTTGGGCGACGGCGCGGGCGTCTGAGGGCGCAATTTTTTCAGCGCCTCCTGACTCAGCAGCGTTTCCAGACTGGCAACCAGTGCTAAAGTCACCGCCACTACCCAGACCTGTGGATTCTGCCAGGCCATCCAGTCGGGCGTTTCCAGTTCAGCCACCAGTGCGGAAACGCTGTCAAATGCAGGCAACGAAATGCGCGCCAGCCCCTGCGTCATTTCAGGGAAGAGCCGCCCTCCTGCTACCGTCGCCAGACAGCCGATCAGCACCGCAATCAGCGGGCCAGGGATCCAGGCCAGCGCTTTGATCCGTTTTACTGGCGCGGTCGTCCAGAGACAGAGAATGGCCAGGCCGACACCCGCCACCAGGATTGCGGGCAGCGAGAAGGTCATCTGGCCGGTCACCAGGGACACCAGCTCCGCATCGCCAGCGGCACCCAGCGCTACCGGAATCTGCTGCATAATCAGCAGCAGGCCAATCGCCGCCAGCATTCCTTTTATTACGCTACCTGGCACCAGCGAAATAAACCGCCCGGCGCGCAGCAGGCCGAACAGGCATTGCAGTGCCCCAGCGATAATCAGCGCAGTGAGAAAAGCAGAGAAGCTGCCCAATGATGCCATTGAGGCGACAACGATGGTGACGAGTCCCGCCGCCGGCCCACTCACAGCAAACCGGGATGGGCTTAGCGACGTCACCACCAGACCGCCAATCACACCGGTCAGCAGACCGGCAAACGGAGGTAATCCGCTGGCCTGTGCGATGCCAAGGCAGAGCGGCAAGGCGACCAGGAAAACCACCAGACCCGCAGGAATATCGCGACGCAGGGTATCGAGGTTCATAATGAAGGCTCCTCTGCAGATTGATGAATCAGCTCTTTGAGATGGCCGGAGCGCAGGTCATAAACGCAACCAAACACCTCCAGTTCCTGGCCCGATTGCCAGATTTGCCTGACCGGTTCAGATTTCACCAGCCGGGCGAATTGCGCCTTAACATTGGCCTCAACCAGCCGATCGAGCTGTTCACCCGGCGGCGCGTCTGAGAGGGAATTTTCTGTCAGACCCGCCTGTATATCATCACGCAGGGTCTGAATGCGTCTCGCCAGCGCGCTCACCTGCCCGTCCAGCACGCTGCCCGGCAGATTTTGCGCGGCTTCTACACCGCCGCAGCCATAGTGACCGCTTAATACAATGCGTTTAACGCCGAGAAAGAAGAGTGCGTATTGCAGTACGCTCAGTAAATTGTCATCGTCCTCAATCACCATGTTGGCGATATTGCGATGCACAAAGAGTTCGCCAGGATGGGAGCCGGTTAAGACTTCTGCCGGAACGCGACTATCAGAACAGCCAATCCAGAGTGAGTGCGGCTTTTGCTGATGAAGAAATTTATTAAAATAATCCGGATTACGCTGGCGGCGCTGTAAGGCCCAACTGCGATTTTTCGCTAATAAGGGTTTAAGTGTCGTCACAATCATCTTCTCTCTACTACCGGGATGTCGCATCCTGGCTAACCACAAAGTGTATCGGCTCACAAATAAAGCGTGAGCCGCCAGGTTAATAAGAACTGAGTCACAGAAAAAGGTTATAGACGTTAACCAATTTCAATGCACGCGTAATATTTCACAGCGATTTAACAACGCCGTTATTGTCAGCCAACAGTCAGTAAAGGTCAGGGTTAAGTAAATTTAATTCAGCAACAGAAATGAGGACAAATAAATAAACCGCCTTATTATTCCATTAAAATCAATAATCTAAAATAAAAAGGAAAATAAACCAAAATTAACGCTGACAAATAAATACAATTAATAAATGAGGGGATATTTACTGCCATACCAACCGGCGGGCCTTTTACCAGGAATACTCTTAATTAAAAAATTAACCATTAGCACAATCCACCGGCTTAATTGCTGACAGCCAGTTAAATATGCCTGTAATACGAGAGGAATGAAGCAAGAGATGATTAAATTGATTTGCAGCAGAATAGTGACGGCAGTAAGTAAATCAGGACCATTTCTGAACAGAGCCTGAACGAGCAGGCTCTTTTTCTTGACGAATTATTTACCGTTCCAGCTTTGCAGCCGTGATTCCCGCACCGACAACTGCTGTTCCGGTGTCAGTTTATTGTAGTTTTCCGCCATTCCGCTCTCCCAGTCGCCGTAGAGCGGATTCGGCAGCACGATGAACTGCGTACCAAACTGCTGGTGATTAAGATTCACAAAATCGCGACGCGTCTGATTACCCTTATGCCAGGTCGAGCCACCGAAATCGTTGAGGTTGTCGCCGACATAAAGCACCACGTTGTAGCCCGCGTTTTTGATGGCATCGAAACGCGCCTGCTTGTTGGAGCTGTCGGTATTCAGACGTACCGTTTTATCGCTGACGTCAGGGAAGCCGAGCTGCTGCATATTGGCAACCGTGGCGGCGTAATCTTTCTGATCGCGGTTCGACACATAGAACAGCGTGCCGCCGTTCTGCGTGACGTGACGTGCGAACTCTACTGCACCCGGCACTGCTTTCGCCTGACGCGCCTGCGTCCAGGCTGACCAGGTTTTACTGCTGAACGGCTGGCCGTTCTTCGCCTGCCATGCACTGTAGGCGCTGTTATCCAGCATGGTTTCATCCAGATCGACAATCACCGCTTTAGGTTTGCCGGTCAGCGAGGGTGCCTGATCATACGCCATACGCGCGGTGTTAAACGCCTGCCAGGTCAGCGCCTGATATTCGCCTGACTGCTGGAACCAGTTCAGCGCCAGTACCGATTGCTGGCCAAGTTGCTGTTGCGCAGTCTGATGTGACGACGAGGCGCAGCCGGTCAGCAGCAGCGCGACCAGTCCGGATGCAGCGAGTTTTACGGAGGTATTCATCATTTCATCCTTAAGGTGATAAAGGTCTGAGGAGAAGCTTCAAAAATGTAGCAGTTAACGTAAGCTGTGGGCAGCCCAACGCACGCTGTTATAACAGGAGATTCTTATGGCCGTGATTCCGCGCTCGCCGTTGCTCGATTCGCTGGAGTGGCTCGATTATGCGTTTCAGCCCGCCGGTGAGCCGCCTCCCGCCGATGCCGCCTGGGGACATCAGCGCCACAGCGCGATCGTGGTCACCGACATTGAGAACATCCCGCCGAAAAGCTGCGAATCGGATGGCGTGATCGGCAGCGGGACGCGTCCGGTGGCGGTCTACACCGCTGACTGCCTGCCAGTGTTGTTCGCCGACCGCAATAAGCGAATCGTGGCGGCAGTTCATGCGGGACTCAAAGGGACACTGGCGGGCGTGCTGACCCGTGCCGTGGAAAAACTGGGCGAGCAGGGCTGTAAGCCGCAGGATCTGGTGGTGGCCATCGGTCCGGCAATGGGGCCCTGCTGCTATGAACTGGCCGAACCGCAACTGGGGGAGATAGCGCAGAACCCGGCGTTTGCCCGCGGGCTGCGCTGGCACCGCAAGCAGCCAGTTAACCCGCTGGCGCAGCGTACTCAGGCCTCTGCCCACCAGCAGGGCGTCTGGTTCGATTTGCCTGCGCTGGCGACGCAGTTGCTGGTGAACGCGGGTGTGCCGGCCGCACAGATCGATAACGTGAAAGTCTGTACCTACTGCATGGCTGAGAGCGGATCAAGCTACCGCTTTAATACTCACCATGGCAGCGGCTATCGCTCACGCTATTCGTGGATCCGACGGCGTTAAGCGTTTCAGAGCCAGAAACATGAAAGGACAAGGATAGGATAGTTGTGCTGCGTAAGGCACAACCTCCCTGCTCCCGCTCATCAGCACTTCCCCGCAGATGTTTATGATTTCACTCACACCCTGACATTCTTTCACTTTTTTTTAACGCAGAAGTAGCTAGAGTGAACTCATCCGACCACTTAACTGTGAGTGACTATCATGTCCGTCAATCCTGCTTATCCTGCGCTGTTTACGCCGCTGGATCTTGGCTTTACCCAATTGAAAAACCGCTTTCTGATGGGGTCGATGCACACTGGTCTGGAGGAGCATCCGGATGGCGCAGCGCGGCTGGCGGCGTTCTACGGCGAGCGGGCGCGTGAAGGCGTCGCATTGATCGTCACCGGCGGCATTGCGCCTAATGCTCAGGGTGTCACCACCGCGCATGGCGCGATGCTCATCGACGAGGCGCAGTGCAGCTGGCATCGGCAGATCACGGCGGCGGTGCATCAGCATCAGGGCAAAATCGCCCTGCAGATCCTGCATACCGGCCGTTACAGCTATCAGCCCGATCTGGTTGCACCTTCGGCACGTCAGGCCCCGATTAACCCGTTTACGCCACAGGCGATGAGCGAGGCGGCGATTGAACAGACCATTGATGACTTTGCCCGCTGCGCCCGTCTGGCGCAGCAGGCGGGCTACGATGGTGTGGAGATTATGGGTTCCGAAGGCTACCTGATTAATCAGTTTCTGGTGAAGCACACCAATCAACGCAGTGACCGCTGGGGCGGCGACTTCCGCCAGCGGATGCAGTTCGCGCTGGCGATTACCCACGCGGTACGTGCCGCAACCGGCGACGCCTTTATCATCATCTTCCGGCTGTCGATGCTTGACCTGATCGAAGAGGGCAGCACGCTGGAGGAGACGCTGCTGCTGGCGGGCGAGCTGGAGCAGTGTGGCGTCACGCTGTTCAATACCGGGATTGGCTGGCACGAAGCGCGCATCCCGACCATCGCTACCTGTGTGCCACGCGCGGCCTTTGCCTGGGTGACGCAGCGCCTGCGCGCGCATGTGTCAGTGCCGGTGATCGCCACCAATCGCATCAACCACCCCGCCGTTGCCGAAGAGCTGTTGCAGTCGGGCTGCGCCGATATGGTCTCGATGGCGCGCCCTTTCCTCGCCGATCCTGCTTTTGTCAGCAAAGCACAGCGCGGCGAACCGGACAGCATCAACACCTGCATTGCCTGTAATCAGGCCTGCCTCGACCAGGTGTTTGCCGGTAAGATCACCTCCTGTCTTGTTAATCCGCGCGCCTGTCATGAGTCGCTGATGCCGGTCATCGCCAGCACCGCACCGCGCAGGCTGGCGGTGGTGGGAGCCGGTCCCGCCGGAATGGCGTTTGCGCTGCAGGCGGCGCAGCGCGGCCATCAGGTGACGCTTTATGAGGCTGAGCCCGATATTGGCGGTCAGTTCAATATTGCCCGGCAGATCCCCGGAAAATCAGAATTCAGCGAAACCCTGCGCTATTTCCGCAATCAGCTGGCGGCTGCGGGCGTGACGGTTAAAACCGGCTGTCGGGTCACGGCAGATCAACTGAGTGACGCCGAGGAAGTGGTGCTGGCGACCGGCATTCAGCCACGTACGCCCGATATTCCGGGCATCGATCATCCCAGCGTGCTCAGCTATCTTGAGGTGCTGCGCGATAAGCGTCCGGTGGGTAAACGGGTGGCGATTATCGGCGCGGGCGGCATTGGCTTTGATGTAGCGGAGTATCTGTCACAGCCTTCACATGACGAGGATCGGGCAGCTTTTTACACCGAGTGGGGCATCGACCATAGTCTGACGCAGCGCGGCGGCATCGTGAAACCTGAGCCGCCTGTCGCGTTACGGCAAATCTGGCTGCTGCAGCGCCGGGCGGGAAAACCCGGTGCCGGGCTGGCAAAAACCACTGGCTGGATCCATCGCGCCAGTCTGCAGGCACGCGGCGTGGATATGTGGGGCGGCGTGGAGTATCTGGCGATTGATGACAGCGGCCTGCATCTGCGGCGTAATGGCGAAATGCTGCTGCTGGCGATCGATAACGTGATTATCTGTGCCGGACAGGAGCCGCAGCGCGAACTGGAAGCCGCGCTGCGTGCAAAAGGACAGGTAGTGACGGTAATAGGCGGCGCAGATGTAGCGCAGGAGCTGGATGCGCGCCGCGCGATTGCGCAGGCGACGCAGCTGGCTTTAACGGTCTGACTAGCGCATTTTCACCGCGCGCAGCACCACAAACTTCTGGTTAGAGGCGATCAGCGTACAGTTGCCGAACAGCTTCTTCAGCTTGTGGTGATAATCGAGGTGGCGGTTGCCGACAATGCGCAACTCGCCACCATACTGAAGGCAGCGTTTGGCATCGCGGAACATCTGCCATGCCAGATGATCGGTGACGGCGTGCTGCTGATGGAACGGCGGATTACACAGCACCGCGTGTAGCCGATCTGACGGATAGCCGCTCAGCACGTTGTTCACCAGGAACTGACAGCGCGACAGATCGTCAGGACGGTTCACTTCCACGTTAAGCTGGCTGGAGGCGACCGCCATATAAGACTCATCAAGAAAATGCACCTCGGCCTGCGAATTCTGCTCCAGCGCCACCAGCCCTACCACACCGTTGCCACAGCCCAGATCGACAATCTCACCCTCAATATTTTCCGGCAGATGCTGCACAAACAGCCGTGCGCCGATATCCAGCGAAGAGCGCGAGAAGACGTTGGCGTAGTTGTGAATCTGATAAGGGGTGCCATCCAGCGGCCAGACCAGTGTTGGCGTGGCCTCACGCAGTGCAGGTTTGCTGAACTGGCTGAAGATCAGACGCGCTTTTTTCCACGCCAGTGAGGTTTTGGTTTCACCGATAATCTGTTCGAACAGCTGAAGGGTAGAGGTATGGATCTCTTTTGCGCGCGCCGCCGCCAGAATCACCGTATCGGGAGTGACCACGTCGCGAATGGCACGCAGCTGATGCTCCAGCAGCGCCAGCGTTTTCGGTACCTTAATCAGCACCGCCGCCGGAGCCGCCGGCAGTTCCGCCAGGCTATCAACAAAGTGTACGTCGCTGTCATCCAGCCCATTAAAGGAAAGGTTCTGACGCGCGGCCTGCTGGCTGAGCCAGGAGTCGCTGACGTGCCAGACGGTGCGTGGACTCAGGGCGCAGGTTAATGCCCCGAAACTGTCGTTGAAGACCAGCACCGGCCCTTCCGGCAGCGCCTGCTGTAACAGATATTCATCAGCCGCATCCCAGGCTTGTAATGGACTTTCGTCACGCATCTGCGGGAAGCGATGCAGGATCAGTGTGCGATCGTTCAGTTCAAGTTGGCTCATGAATTCTCCGGCGTGGTACACTTTGGTTGATTTTCGCCCCAAAAACGGGGGCGCAGTATACTGTCTTTCGCCTGGAATCCCTAATGTCCTCACTGATCTACCTTCAGGGTTATCCTGCCCCCCTTCTTGAGCAGGTGCAGACGCTGATTACCCACCAGCGCTTAGGTGCGTTTTTGCAGGAGCGTTATCCCGACACTCACGACGTGATGAGTGATAAAGCGCTGTATGACTACACTCAGGCGCTGAAAAACCGCTACATGCGCAACGCACCACCGATCAGCAAAGTGATGTGGGATAACAAGATTAAGGTGATGAAGCACGCACTTGGCCTGCACACGGCCATCTCACGGATTCAGGGCGGCAAACTCAAGGCGAAAGCAGAGATCCGCATCTCGACCTTTTTCCGCCTCGCGCCGGAGCCGTTTCTGCGCATGATTGTGGTGCACGAACTGGCGCACCTGAAAGAGAAAGATCACGATAAGGCGTTTTACCAGCTCTGCTGCCATATGGAGCCGGATTACCACCAGCTCGAATTTGATGCGCGACTCTGGATGACTGACCAGGCGATGCGCGGCAACGCGGCTTAAAGAAACTCCTGCGCTTTCTGAATCAGACTGGTTTTAGTCAGCGCGCCCAGAAAGCGTCGCTCCTGGGGATTGTTCAGCACCGGCAGTCGCTCCAGCGTAACCGCCGCAAAGGCTTCCCAGCCTTCACGCATACTCTGATTCTCAAACACCACCGGGAAGTCCTGATCCATCACGCACTGTACCGGTGAATCGAGTGTGATCTCCTGCGCCAGCACCCGGCGCGAAATCTCATGAATCGAGACCACGCCGAGGAAGGCACCCGCAGCGTTGATCACGTAAACATAGCGTTCACGCTTCAGCGAGCTGACCGCCAGCGCCTGCCCCACGGACTCCGCCGGCTGGAGGGCCGCACCGGGAATGATCAGCTCGGCAATGCGCATATTATCGAAATCATATTTCGCCTCTGAACGGCTGAAGTGATGACTCACAACCGGGTAAGTGCTGGCCGATTGCAGGCGATAGACCACCATCGACGCCAGCACGGTAGCAATCATCAGCGGGAACAGCAGGCTGCTGTTGAGCGTCATCTCCAGCACCATCAGCATCGCCATCAACGGCGCCTGACTGACCGCTGCCAGCACTGCCGCCATGCCAATCGCGGCATAAAGCAGCACATTACCCAGCGGCAGATGCAGTGCTGCCCCCACCGTTGCGATGATGACGCCAAGCAGTGCGCCAATCAGCAGCGAAGGCGTAAAGAGTCCGCCGACCGCGTTCGACCCTACCGACAGGCTGGTGGCAAGGGTTTTCAGCACCAGCAGCAGCAGCAGACCTGGCAGCAGATAGTCGCCTGCCATGACTTTGACGATGACTTCGTAGCCGTTGCCGAGGATATCGGTGGAGATCAGCGCCAGTAAGCCTACGGCGAATCCGCCCACGCCCAGACGCATGGGCAGCGAGGCGACCCGGCTGAACAGCATTTTGCTGCGGGCAATGCACTTAATCAGCATCCAGCCCGCCAGACCGGCGCTCAGACCGATCACCACCGTCATCAGCAGGCTGCTGAGATCCATGGCGAAGCTCGCGTCCGCCAGCGGATAGAGCGCGCTGCGGAAGCCCAGCGTCCACATAGTCATCACCGCCGTCGCCGAGGCGATAATAAGAGGGATCAGCCGCTGCAACGCGGAAATACCGAAGGCGATCTCCGCGACGAAAATCGTCGAGGCCAGCGGCGCATGGTAGACCGACGAGAGTCCCGCCGCGGCCGCCATCGCCACGACGTCACTGTTTTTCAGGTTAAGCGAGGACGGTAACAGGCGGCCAATCGCGCTGCCGCACAGTGCTGAGAGCTGCACCATCGGCCCCTCTTTACCGATCGACGCGCCGCTGCCGATACTGGCAATCGACGATAAGGCACGGAACAGCGAGGTTTTGGTCGGCACCGCATCGAGCCGGGCGTTGATCACTTCAAGGTAATCCGTTTTCACCGTCTGCTGCTGCTCAATGGCAACCGCATAACGCAGGAAAAAGCCCGCCAGCACGCCGCCCGCGCCCACCAGCAGCGGCCAGAAGATCCACGGCCAGAGATGCAGGGATTCGGTAATGTCGCCACTGCGGGCAAACAGCAGATGGTTGATCAGTTCAATGACGCCACGAAAAGCCAGCGTCACCAGCGACGCCGCACACCCGACCGGAATAGCAATCAGCAATGTGGTCCAGTTTAATGCGTGCTTACTTGCTTTCACCTGTGCTCCCTGGTTGATGCCTGTTTATTCTCGCTTCCGCATAGTATTGGAATGCGGATCGCAGGATCAATCCCTGCCTGCCCGGCGCGCTTGCACCGCGTCGGTGAGATGTTACTCTGCCGCTTTACCGCTGCCGGAGAGATGACGTGATTCGTTTTGCCATTGTGGGAACAAACTGGATTACACGCCAGTTTATTGATGCCGCTCATGAAACCGGGGCGATGAAGCTCTGCGCGGTCTATTCACGCAGTCAGCAGCAGGCTGACGCCTTTATCGCCGATTATCCCTGCAAACAGACCTTCACGTCACTGGACACCCTGGCCGCCAGCCCAACGATCGATGCGGTCTATCTTGCCAGTCCCAATGCCCTGCACTGCGAGCAGGCGCTGCTGTTTATGTCGCACGGCAAGCATGTCATTTGCGAAAAACCGCTGGCCTCGAATCTGGCCGAAGCAGAGAAGATGATCGCCTGCGCTCGTGAGCATCAGGTGGTGCTGTTTGAGGCATTTAAAACCGCCAGCCTGCCGAATTTTCTGCGGCTACAGCAGGCACTGCCTGACGTGGGTAAACTGCGAAAAGCGCTGCTGAATTACTGCCAGTACTCCTCACGTTACCCGCGCTATCTCAACGGCGAGAACCCCAATACCTTTGATCCGCGCTGGTCGAATGGCTCGGTGATGGATATCGGGTATTACTGCCTGGCCTCGGCGGTGGCGCTGTGGGGCGAGCCAGATAGTGTGCAGGCCACCGCGACATTGCTGGCGAGCGGCGTGGATGCGCATGGCGTCGTCGTGCTGAGCTACGGCGATTTCGACGTAACGATTCTGCATTCAAAAGTGAGTAACTCCAGCCTGCCCAGCGAGATTCAGGGTGAGGCGGGCGCACTGGTGATTGAAAAGCTATCGGAGTGCCAGCAGCTGACCTTTATCCCTCGCGGTGCGGAAAAGCAGGCGCTGAGTCAGCCGCAGCATATCAACACCATGCTGTACGAAGCGGCCGCGTTTGCCCGGCTGGTTGAGCAGCGCCAGGTGGACCATCCGGGACTTGAGGTTTCGCGCATTACCGCCGCGCTGCTGACCGAAATCCGCCGTCAGACCGGCGTGATCTTCCCGGCCGATCAGACTGCTGTGTAAATATTTCTAAATATGTCTGCGAGGAGTTGCTTCCTGTGCGGCTAAACCGTAACTTACCTTCCTGCAAAGGGGAGTAACTTGTAAGCTGATTGATCGTCACTACGATGCACAGGCATCCGGTCATCAGGCAACCCGGAATCCATTTCTGAGTTGTAAGTGAGACCTTGCCGGAAGGCGAGGTTTGCTTACACAAAAATAAGCGGCTGACGTCTTCTGACTTCAGCCGTTTTTTTATTTTTTAAGACAGGATACGAATATGCAAACTGTGGGTACGCCTTTACTGTGGGGCAGCTTTGCGGTTGTGGTGCTGATCATGCTGGCTATCGACCTGCTGTTGCAGGGACGCCGTGGCGCACAGACCATGTCTTTCAAGCAGGCGGCTGTCTGGTCGCTGATCTGGGTTTCCGTCTCACTGCTGTTCAGCGCCGCCTTCTGGTGGTATCTCGAGGGCAGCGCAGGACGTGAAGTGGCTAATACGCAGACGCTCGCCTTTCTGACCGGTTACGTGCTGGAAAAAGCGCTGGCGGTGGATAACGTCTTCGTCTGGCTGATGCTGTTCAGCTACTTCTCTATTCCGGCCAACCTGCAGCGACGTGTGCTGATCTACGGCGTACTAGGCGCTATCGTACTGCGTACCATCATGATCTTCGCAGGTAGCTGGCTGGTCACGCAGTTCAGCTGGATCCTCTATGTGTTCGGTGCCTTCCTGCTGTTTACCGGGGTGAAAATGGCGCTGGCGAAAGAGGATGACGGCGCGGTAGGTGATAAGCCGGTGGTGCGCTGGCTGCGTAAGCATTTACGCATGACCGATGACCTTGATGGCGAGAAGTTCTTTACCCGCAAAAACGGCGTGCTGTTTGCAACGCCGCTGCTGCTGGTGCTGATCATGGTGGAACTCAGCGACGTGATCTTTGCCGTCGACAGTATCCCGGCGATTTTCGCCGTCACGACCGACCCGTTTATCGTGCTGACTTCAAACCTGTTCGCGATTCTGGGTTTACGTGCCATGTACTTCCTGCTGGCGAACGTGGCAGAGCGCTTCTCTATGCTGAAGTATGGCCTGGCGATTGTGCTGGTGTTTATCGGCTTTAAGATGCTGATTGTCGACTTCTACCATATCCCGGTTGGAATCTCACTGAGCGTAGTCGGTGCCATTCTGGCGTCTACCCTGCTGATTAATGCCTGGGTTAACCGCAAAAGAGACCAGAAAAAGCTCACACCATAATTACCTGCAGGGGCAGCGGATGCCCCTGTTTTATTTTGCGACAGCCTGCCACGCCATTTCATCTCTCTGTCACACTTCCACTATTCAGCATAATAAAAACCTGACCTGTGCCACAGCGACAGAACTTTCTCTTTTCTCAGCCTGTCATTTCCTTATACTCCGCCGGGCAAACCGTTTTAGCCGATGCAAAACATCGCGTCTGAAACTACATCCGCGACAAAATATAGAAAATATTATGCAGAAAACTCTCTCCGCACGTCTGGGCACGCTGCTCGCCGGAAGCCTGGTGAAGCAAATCATGATTGGGCTGATCGCCGGTGTGGCGCTCGCCTGGATTTCACACGATGCCGCGCTGGCGGTCGGTCTGCTGGGTGAACTGTTTGTCAGTGCGCTGAAAGCGGTTGCGCCATTGCTGGTTCTGGTACTGGTTATTGCCTCAATCGCTAACCATCAGCAGGGCCAGAAGACTAATATCCGGCCAATTATTATGCTCTATCTGCTGAGCACCTTTTTCGCGGCGGTCGTCGCGGTGGTCTTCAGCCATCTGATCCCGCAGACGCTGACGCTGGCGGTGGGCAGCACGGAAATCGTTCCCCCTTCCGGCATTACTGAGGTGTTACGCGGACTGCTGATGAGCATGGTGTCGAATCCGATCACGGCCCTGATGCAGGCTAATTATATCGGCATTCTGGTGTGGGCGATTGGCCTGGGTCTGGCGTTTCGTCACAGCAGTGACAGCACCCGTGCCTTTCTCAATGATGCCTCTGAGGCGGTAACCTGGCTGGTGCGCTGCGTCATCCGCTGTGCGCCTGTCGGTATTTTTGGTCTGGTGGCGTCGATTCTGGCCTCAACCGGCTTTGGCGCGCTGTGGCAATATGCCCATCTGCTGGCGCTGCTGCTGGGCTGTATGGTGCTGATGGCGCTGGTGGTGAACCCGCTGCTGGTCTTCTGGAAAATCCGTCGTAACCCCTATCCGCTGGTCTTCACCTGCCTGCGTGAAAGCGGCGTGACCGCCTTCTTTACCCGCAGTTCTGCCGCCAACATTCCAGTGAATATGGCACTGGCGAAACGTCTGGATCTGGATGAGGATACCTATTCGGTGTCGATTCCGCTGGGCGCGACCATCAGTATGGCGGGTGCGTCGATCACCATTACCGTGCTGACGCTGGCAGCGGTGCATACGCTGGGGATCAGCATTGATGTGCCGACCGCGATTCTGCTGAGTCTGGTGGCGTCACTCTGTGCCTGTGGCGCATCGGGCGTGGCGGGCGGTTCGCTGCTGCTGATCCCGGTGGCCTGCAACATGTTTGGTATTCCAAATGATCTGGCGATGCAGGTGGTGGCCGTGGGCTTTATTATCGGCGTTCTGCAGGATTCAGCGGAAACCGCGCTGAACTCCTCAACCGATATTCTGTTTACCGCCGCCGTCTGTCAGGCAGAAGCGGAGCGCGAAACCAGTCGGGCCTGATTCAGTAATACAAAAAGACGATTAGTCGGTATATAGCCCTGGACGGCTCACAGTAAACCTTTGCGCCTTGCCTGAACCAGTACCGACTGAATTCGATAACTGATGACATTTTTGAATTCTGATTTGGGTCTTACGCCTGTTTCAGCCTGATAAGCCGATAACAAGAAGGTCGCTTAAATACCTGAATCAACCGGCAATGGGGAGCCGGGCGCGACCTGACGTTTTTGGTATACTGCCCGTCCTTTAAAGCGGGCAGGATTTCAAATGGCGGACACCTCAGGGTGTTATAAACGCGACATGGTTTAACATGTGTCTTAAAACCAGCCCTTTCAGTCAGGTTTTCAGATACCATCAAACAGAAAATCGAGGGCAGATTTTATCACCACCGCCTGACCGCTGATGTTCTCCACGTCTTCTCGTAGCGCCTTTTCCGGTACACTCGCCATTTCGTGGGTCATCATCACGTATTTTTGACCCTCTATGATCAGAATTGGCGTTAGCCGGTCAGCACGTGGCCCTTTGTAGTTCTCATGCGGGAACAGAGGAATAGCCATCCGGGTTTTCCGCCGGCCAATGATGTCGCTCTGAACGTCCAAAACTAATGGGTATATCTCCGCCTTCCCGGTGTTCCTGTAAACGTCAAACTGCATCAGAACGTCCTGTGTTCGTCAGAGAAAAGGCCATGCTCGTCACTGAGCTGGTTCAGATAGTCGATAGCTGCCGCGTTTTCATGTTTCCAGCGTTCTGCTGCGAGAGATTTCAGCTCTGCGCGCACCGCTTTAGCAAGTGTCTGAGAGAAGTTAATCCCTGCTTCACGCGCTTCCAGGGCCAGTTTCGTGTCGATAGTGACGTTGATGTTTTTCGTTGGTTTTGTGGATACTTTACCCATATAAACCTCCAGCGTGCGTATTGATGTGGGTAGACTACGCACATCAATAGCTCGCAAACAAGGAAAATTGAGCCCAGGCGATCGAAAAGATGTTCCTTTGTGTCTGACATTCTCTTCGCCTTAAAGCGCAGGGAATACGGGCAGAGCAGGAAAGCGGCCCGCCCCCCGGATAAAACGCTATGAGTATTTTTTGAACAACGCAAAGCATGGGTCCTGCAACCGGCCAGATTTTATCAACGATTTGAAACGACCCGCACTCTGGCGGGTGGTTTTTGTTTAGAGCGTTACACCGCTTTTGAAAATCGCCAGCTCGCGGAAATCGTTCTTTTCGTTGTTGGTCGGCTGACCGCTGGCAATCGCCACAATACTGTCGACAAAATCTTCCAGCATCGCCTCCATGCTCATCCCCTCGATCAACCGTCCGGCATTAAAGTCGATCCAGTGCGGTTTCTTCTCCGCCAGCGGCGTGTTGGTCGCCAGCTTCACCGTCGGCACAAAACCTCCATAGGGCGTGCCGCGTCCGGTACTGAACAGCACCATGTGGCAACCGGCTCCGGCCAGCGCACTCGTAGCGACCGCATCATTGCCCGGCGCACTCAGCAGATTCAGCCCCGGCGTTTTTAACCGCTCGCCATACTTCAGCACATCGACCACCTGGCTCTGCCCCGCTTTCTGCGTACAGCCCAGCGACTTCTCCTCCAGCGTGGTGATACCGCCCGCTTTGTTGCCCGGTGAGGGGTTCTCATAGATCGGCTGCTGATGATCGATAAAGTACTGTTTAAAGTCGTTGATCATCGCCACCGTTTTGCCGAAGGTCTCTTCGTCGCGACAGCGGCTCATCAGGATGCGTTCTGCGCCAAACATCTCCGGCACCTCGGTCAGCACGGTGGTGCCGCCATTGGCGATCATCTGGTCTGAGAAACGCCCCAGCAACGGGTTGGCGGTGATACCAGACAAACCATCCGAACCGCCGCACTCCAGACCAAACTTCAGCTCGCTGAGCTTGCCCGGCTCACGCCGGTCATGCCGCATTTTTTCATACAACGCATGCAGACGTTCCAGCCCGGCTTCCACTTCGTCGTCATGCTGCTGGCAGACCATAAAGTCGACCCGGTCGCTTTCAAACGCGCCGAGGGTGTCCCTGAAGGCATCGACCTGATTGTTTTCACAGCCAAGACCAATCACCAGCACTGCGCCCGCGTTGGGATGACGCACCATATTCTGCAGCATGGTGCGGGTGTTTTCGTGGTCCTGCCCCAGCTGCGAGCAGCCGAAGGTGTGGCTGAACAGGAATGCACCGTCAATGCCTTCTGCGTCCTGGGTCTCTTTCAGAAAACGCTGCAGAATCTGACGTGCAATCCCGTTGACGCAGCCAACGGTCGGCAGGATCCACAGCTCATTGCGGATGCCGACTTCGCCACTGGCACGACGGTAGATCTGCACCTCCCGATCACCCGGCTGCGGTGGCAGCGTCGCAAAATCGGGCTGATACGCATACTGATCCAGATCGCTGAGATTAGTACGGGCGTTCTGCGAATGGATGACCTCACCGGCGGCTACAGGCTGTGTGGCATGGGCAATCGGCAGCCCATATTTGATCACCAGCTCATCCTGCGCGATAGGCTGCAGGGCAAATTTATGCCCGCGTCCCACGGCCTGTTGCAGCGCCACGCTTAATGGCGGCAGCTCAATCGTGGTGCCCGCGTCCAGGTCACGTAACGCCACGGCGACGTTGTCGCGGGGATCAATTTTAATTGCGTCTTGCATAGCGTTATCTCAGTTGGCTCAGCGCCTCACGCATTCCGTAGGCGATGATATTTTGCAGGTGTTGGGTGAGCACCGCAGCCAGTCCGGGCTGACGGGTTAAATCTTCGCCCCAGTGTTGCGCGTCGCTGAGCACAGCATGCACCAGCTGTTGCGGCGACATCTGGTCCGCATCAACTGCTTTCCAGGCATCAGCGTAGCGCTGTAACCACCGCGGCTCATCCTGTAATGGCCAGTTTTTTCCGGCTGACTCACCGCGGTAAAAAGCAATCAGCGCCGCCAGCGCAAAGGTGATGTGTGTCGGCCATTCGCCGGTTTGCTGATGCGCGGCAAGCAGTGGCGTCAGCAGACGGGTGCGGAACTTGGTCATGCCGTTGAGAGCAATCGATAGCAGCGCATGACGGATAAACGGATTGCGGAAGCGGCGCTGAACCGCATCGGCAAAGGCGTGCAGTTCGTTTGCGGGCAGATCCAGCGTCGGGATCACGTCGTGACGCAGCAGGTTATCGACAAATCCGGCAATGATCGGATCGGCCATTGCCTCGCCGACGCTTTCAATCCCGGCAAGATACGCCACCGGCACCATCGCGGTATGCGCACCATTGAGGATGGCCACTTTCTGCGCTTTATAGGGCGCAATATCATCCACATGCCGGATCTGTGGCGACAGCGCCGCCAGCTTCAGTTCGCTGAACAGCGCCGAAGGCCCTTGAATCACAAACTGGTAGTAGACTTCGCCCGCCACCAGATAGCGATCTTCATAACCCAGCTCACGTTGCAGCTGCTCACTTTCCGCCGGGAAGCCGGTGACAATGCGGTCCACTAACGTGTTGTAAAATGCACAGTGCTGATGGATCCAGGTTTTAAATTCGGATGGCAGATGCCAGTGGTCGGCATAGCGCAGCACCAGCTCGCGCAGCGTGTCGCCGTTATGGTCAATCAGCTCGCACGGCACCACCAGCCAGCCCCGATCGCTGGCCCCATTGAAGTGTGAATAGCGCCCCCACAGCAGCTGCGTCAGTTTGCCGGGAAAGCTGCTGGCGGGCTGATCGGTGAGCTGGTCCGTGCCGACAAAGGCGATTCCCGCTTCAGTGGTGTTGGAAAAGACCATACGCAGATCGGGATTACGGGCCAGCGCCATAAATTCGCCGAACTGCTGCCAAGGCTGGATTTCACGGTTAACGCTGCGGATCAGCCGTGTTTCGCTGACCTGCTCGCCCTGATCGTTTAGTCCGCGGATCAGCGTGGTGTAGAGACCATCCTGCTGATTCAGGCTGTCGCTGACTTCACGGTTGCGTGGCCGCACCACCACGATCCCGGCATCGGTGCCCTGATGTTCATTCAGCCAGTCAATCTGCCAGTCGATAAAGGCGCGCAAAAAGTTGCCTTCGCCGAACTGGATCACCCGGTCACGATAGAGTGCCCCCGGAAAGTCGTGGCGGTTTAGCCTTTTCATCATCAGGCTCCCAGCTCGATGCCGAAGTAATCGCGGGCATTGTTGAAGCAGATGTTCTGTACCATCTGGCCTAACAGCGCTTCATCGGCTGGCGCTTCGCCCTGCTCCACCCAGCGGCCAATCATCTGACACAGCAGCCGACGGAAATATTCGTGGCGGGTGTAGGAGAGGAAGCTGCGGCTGTCGGTCAGCATTCCGACGAAGCGGCTGAGCAGGCCAATCTGCGCCAGCTGCGTCATCTGTCGCTGCATGCCATCCAGCTGATCGTTGAACCACCAGGCTGAACCGAACTGCATTTTGCCCGCCTGGCCTTCGCCCTGGAAGTTACCCGCCATCGTCGCCAGCACTTCGTTGTCGCGCGGATTCAGGCAGTAGAGAATGGTTTTTGGCAGCGCGTTATTGAGATTCTGCGCACCCAGCAGCCGTGCCAGCGGTTCCGCCAGCGGCTGATCGTTGATGGAATCAAAGCCCACATCCGGCCCCAGCAGCTGATACAGGCGCGGATTAGTGTTGCGAAGTGCGCCAATATGATACTGCTGCACCCAGCCACGGCGGGCATATTCGCTACCCAGCCAGACCAGTACTGCCGTTTTAAACTGGGCCGTTTCCTGCGGGTTTGGCGCGGCACCACTGCGACGACGCGCCAGGATTGCATCCAGCGTGGCGTCATCCGCCTCGGCATAACAGACGACATCCAGCGCGTGATCGGAGACTTTACAGCCGTGATCCGCAAAGTGATCCAGCCGCTGATGCAGTGCACGGCGCAGATCGTCAAAACGCTGCACGCTGATGTCGGTCAGCTGCTCCAGCGTCGCGATCCACGGCAGGAAGGTTTCGGCTTCGATATTAAAGGCCTTATCCGGACGCCAGCTCGGCAGCACCTTGACACTGAAGCTGGCATCGTCTGCCAGCGCGCGGTGATGGCGCAGATCATCCAGGGGATCGTCGGTGGTGCCGACCATTTTCACCTTCATCTGCTGCATGATGCCGCGCGTGGTAAAGCTATCCTGTGCCAGCAGTTCATTGCAGCGATGCCAGATGCTGTCGGCGGTTTTCTCAGAAAGCAGCGTATCGGTGATGCCGAAAGGCCGGCGTAATTCCAGGTGGGTCCAGTGATAGAGCGGGTTGCCGATGGTGTGCGGCACGGTGCGAGCCCAGGAGTCAAATTTTTCACGATCGCTGGCGTTACCGGTACAGAACGCCTCAGCCACACCGTTGGCGCGCATTGCCCGCCATTTGTAGTGATCCCCCTTCAGCCAGATGTCATAAAGGTTAGCGAAACGATAATTTTCGGCAATCTGCTGCGGTGGTAAGTGGCAGTGATAGTCGAAAATCGGCTGATCCTTTGCATAGTCGTGATAGAGACGACGGGCGAATTCGCTATCAAGTAAAAAATCCTCGGTCATGAAACGTGACATACCTGCTTCCTCTTCAACTGAACCCTGAAGGCTCAAAGTTATCATACCAATTTTGATACATAACGGATTTATTTGCGAGCCTGTTCACATAAACGGCGGTAACTGACTGCCGTTATGGACGTTTCTGTCGCCCGCAGCACGCTAAATGGCTGTCATTACGCAGTTTTCCAGTATCCCACAGCGCAGAAAGGGTTTTTGTGATGGCTCTCAACTTTTAAAGTTGTATAACAAGTTAGGCTCTCGCTCCATCATGAGATCGTTAGTGACTCAGATAATGGCAAGGTCATAACAGGGTTGCTCAGACAGAACCTGCGGGCGTGAGCAGAGCTGCATCACGTGCTGTCCCGCTCCAGATAACAACAGCGGCAAAACCGCATACAGAACTGGAAGAGGTAGAGGATGCGTAAGATCAAAGGGTTACGCTGGTACATGATTGGACTGGTGACGCTCGGCACGGTGTTAGGGTATCTGACCCGAAACACTATTGCTGTGGCGGCCCCGACATTAATGTCAGAGCTGCATATCACCACGCAGCAGTACTCCTACATCATTGCGGCCTATTCAGCCTGCTACACGCTGATGCAGCCGGTAGCAGGCTATGTGCTGGATCTGCTCGGCACTAAAGTCGGCTACGCGGTATTTGCCGTACTGTGGGCGATCTTCTGTGCTGCCACGGCGATGGCGGGCAGCTGGGGCGGCCTGGCTCTGGCGCGGGGTGCCGTCGGTGCGGCTGAAGCGGCGATGATCCCGGCCGGACTGAAGGCGAGCAGTGAGTGGTTTCCGGCCAAAGAGCGTTCGGTCGCGGTAGGCTACTTTAACGTCGGTTCGTCTATCGGTGCGATGCTGGCTCCACCGCTGGTCGTCTGGGCAATCGTGGCGCATAGCTGGCAGATGGCCTTTATCATGACCGGTGTGCTGAGCATGGCGTGGGCACTCTGCTGGCTGGTGTTCTATAAGCACCCGAAACAGCAGAAGAAGCTGAGCGATGAAGAGCGCGACTATATTATCTCCGGTCAGGAAGCGCAGCATCAGACCGGCAACACCCGCAAAATGTCGGCCCTGCAGATTATCCGCAACCGCCAGTTCTGGGGCATTGCGCTGCCGCGTTTTCTGGCAGAACCGGCGTGGGGAACCTTCAACGCCTGGATTCCGCTGTTTATGTTCAAGGTGTACGGCTTCAATCTGAAAGAGATTGCGATGTTTGCCTGGATGCCGATGCTGTTTGCGGATTTTGGCTGCATCCTGGGTGGTTATCTGCCGCCGCTGTTTCAGCGCTGGTTTGGTGTTAATCTGATCGTCTCCCGCAAGATGGTGGTGACAATGGGTGCGGTATTAATGATCGCGCCAGGCACCATCGGGCTGTTTACCAGTCCCTATGTTGCCATCGGTCTGCTTTGCATCGGCGGCTTTGCGCATCAGGCTCTCTCTGGCGCGCTCATCACCCTGTCGTCAGACGTTTTCGGCCGCAATGAAGTTGCGACCGCTAACGGCTTAACCGGCATGGCCGCCTGGACCGCCAGTACTATGTTTGCGCTGGTTGTCGGTGCCCTGGCCGATAAGCTGGGCTTCAGCCCGCTCTTTGCCGCGCTGGCAGTGTTCGATCTGCTGGGTGCTGTCGTTATCTGGACGGTCCTGAAAAATAAACCTGTTGCAGAGCTGAATACTGAAGCGGTTATTACGCCAGCCAGCGCCGTTCGCAGTTAACCCGCCGGGCTGGCTTACACCAGCCCATTTCCTCGCACGCCCTGAAGTGGTATAACAACTTATCTGTCTGCTACCAGGATTGTGCAATGGACATCACTGAATCCCGTCGACTCTATCAACAGCTTGCCAGCGAGCTGAAAAGCCGCATTGAAACCGGGATCTACCCGGTGGGTGAAAAATTGCCTGCAGAGCGCCTGATTGCCGAAGAGATGGAAGTGAGCCGCACCGTCGTCCGCGAAGCGATCATCATGCTGGAAGTTGAAGGCTATGTTGAGGTTCGCAAAGGATCGGGCATTCATGTTATCGCCAGCCAGCAGCAGAACCGCATCGCCGCCACCAGCAGCCAGCTTGAGTTTGCCACTTTTGGTCCGTTTGAATTACTGCAGGCGCGCCAGCTGATTGAGAGTAACGTGGCGGAATTCGCTGCCACCCAGGTAACGCGTCAGGACATTATCGATCTGATGGCGATCCAGGAAAAAGCCCGCCAGGAGGATCACTTCCGCGACTCCGAATGGGACATGCAGTTTCATGTGCGAATTGCACAATCCACCCAGAACAGTGCCTTAGCCGCCATCGTTGAAAAAATGTGGCTGCATCGTCTGCACAATCCCTACTGGCTTAAACTTCACGAACATATCGACCAGCGCAGCATTCTCAGCTGGTGCGACGACCACGATCAGATTCTTAAAGCCCTGATGCGTAAAGATCCTGCCGCCAGCAAACTGGCAATGTGGCAACATCTGGAAAATACTAAGCAGATGCTGTTTAACGCGACGGCGGATGATTTTGAATTTAACGTGGATCGTTACATGTTTGGTGAAAATCCGGTCATCCTGCCTGATGGGTCCAATAACGCCCGCTAAAAATGCCTGAAAAGACCCTGAGATGGTCAGTTAATCTGCAATAGTGTCAGGTCATGTAAAGCTCCTTTTTACACGCCGTTTCACAAGGTAAAACTCCTGTTTGCCAGAGAGTTTTCCTGTCTCAGACAGGCGATTTTTGTTACAGTTATCGCCCTTTTATTACCCTTTGCGACAGGGTTTTATAAAGTCGCTGATTTAACAATCAATTCTGGAAGGATCCGGAAAACCCCGCCAGGCTGCGCTCCTAAAATTTATAACGACATGCCAGTCTGCGTTTAAGTCCCTGTGGGACATGTTTAACAATGATGTTCAGGAATGATTGATGGATATTTTGCAAGCGTTGCTGCATGCCCTGTGGCAACAGGACTACGAAACTCTCTCTGACCCCACGCTGGTATGGGCCATTTACGGCGTGCTGTTTATGATTTTGTTTTTAGAAAATGGTCTTCTTCCTGCCGCATTTCTGCCAGGTGACAGTCTGCTGATTCTGGTCGGCGTTCTGATTGCCAAAGGCACCATGAGTTTCCCGTTAACGATTCTGGTTTTAACCACCGGAGCCAGCCTTGGCTGCTGGGTGAGCTACATTCAGGGCCGCTGGCTGGGCAATACGCCCACGGTACAGAAATGGCTCTCTCACCTTCCCGCCCAGTATCATCTACGCGCGCACAGTCTGTTCCATCGCCATGGTCTGTCTGCCCTGTTGATAGGCCGCTTTATCGCCTTTGTGCGAACGCTACTGCCGACCATCGCCGGGTTATCAGGCCTCAGTAATGCCCGCTTTCAGTTCTTCAACTGGGTGAGTGCTTTCCTCTGGGTGGTCATTCTGACCGTTATCGGCTTTGCGCTGGGTAAAACCCCCATTTTCCGTCGTTACGAAGATGAGATGATGTTCTTCCTGATGATGCTGCCACTGGCGTTGCTGGTCTTTGGTCTGGTGGGATCGCTGGTCGTGTTATGGCGTAAGCGTCAGGCGAATCAGAACGGGAAAGCCGAGTAATGAAACTGCTGCAGGCTATTCCTAAACGGTGGATACCGTGGTTGATTGCTGGCGCGCTTGCGCTGACCGCGCTTTCTGTGGTTCCTCCTCTGATGCAGCACGAGACAGTCGTGCAGATTCGGGTTTCTCATGCTGGCGCAACGCTGCCTGATGGCTTTTATCTCTATCAGCAATTAAGCGCGCAGGGTATTCGTATCAAAAGCATTACTCCTGCGGGTGACGCACTGATTATCCATTTTGACAGCGAAGAGCAGAGTCTGGCCGCACAAAAGGTATTGCGCCGCCTGTTGCCGCAGGGCTTTATCGTGGCCCAGCACGATCACGCTCAGCACCTCTCTCTGGCGTAATCAGCCCCTCTCTTTGCTTTCAGGCCGCCGCGACAGGATGTGGCGGTCTGAAAGGCGCTCTATCTCCCGGTCTTCTTTGAACTTTTTACTATCGATGTCTATGCTTAACTGAGAATCGATTCTTAGCATCCGCAGGCATAACATTACGCGTATGATGAGCAATCAGGTCGCAATGGAAGGTTCAGGACCGATGAAATATCAAGTATTACTGGGCGTCGCGCTGCTTTCGCTGTCTGGTTCGCTGCTGGCGGCAGAATCGCTTTGTGAACAAAAAGAGCAGGATATTCAGCGTGAAATCGGGATGGCACAGAAGCATAACAACCAGCGCCGGGTTAACGGCCTGGAGCGCGCCCTGACCGAAGTCCGGGCTGATTGCAGTGATAAAAAGCTGGAAGCGGCCCATCTGGAAAGAATTAATGCTCAGAAGCAGAAAGTGGCGGAGCGTGAGCACGCACTCAGGAAAGAGCGTGAAGAGGGCCATGACAGGGAGAAGACTGCCAGGCGACAACAAAAACTGGATGAAGCGCGCCGGGAGCTGAAAAAGTTACAGGCGGAGCCCTATTAATCGGAATTAACCAACTGATGTTAAAGGAGTATTTTATGTCAAAAGACACATCATCGGAACATTTGCGTGCTGAACTGAAAAACCTTGCCGATACCCTGGAAGAAGTGCTGAGCAGCAGCACCGAAAAATCCAAAGGCGAGCTGGATAAACTTCGCAATAAAGCGCGTGTGGCGCTGGATAGCTCTCGTGAGCGTCTGGGCGAATCAGGCGAACGCATCGCTGCAACTACGCGCGAAGCCGCGCAGAAAGCCGAAGGCTACGTGCGTGAAAATCCATGGCATGGTGTGGGTATCGGTGCAGCGATTGGCGTCGCACTCGGCATGCTCATTTCGCGTCGCTAACCATGGCTGACTCACAGCAGAACCACGGCCCGGCTAGAGGGGCCATTAACATCGGCCAGCGTATCGTTACCACCCTGGTTGGCATGGTTGAGACACGCGTTCGTCTGGCAGTGGTGGAACTGGAGCATGAGAAAGCGAATCTGATACAGATGCTGTTGATGATTGGCCTGACCATGTTGTTCACTGCATTTGGTCTGATGAGCCTGATGGTTCTGATTATCTGGGCAGTGGATGCACAATATCGTCTGATGGCGATTGGCATCACGACCGGTACGCTGTTTTTGCTGGCGGTTATTTTCGGGCTCTGGACGCTTCACAAATCACGTCAGTCCACGCTGTTGCGCCACACGCGCAAAGAGCTGGAAACAGATCGGAATTTGCTTGAGGACCAGCGCTGATGAGCCGCCGCGAGCGTGAAGAACGCATCCATGAACTGCTTAAGCATGTGCAGCAGCAGCGGCTGGATTTAAGCGCTGCGCGGCGTGACTGGCTGGAAGGCACCGCCCACTACGATCGCGGCTGGTTTACTTTCCTCAGCTTACGTCGCTATCTGGCCATCGGCAGCAGCGCCCTGGCTGTTTACTCCATTCGCAGTCCCAACAAGCTGTTGCGCTGGGCTAAGCGGGGATTCGGTGCCTGGAGCACCTGGCGCATGATCAAGTCTGCTCTGCCCCCGCGTTAATCCTGCTTAAAGCCGGTCCTGAAAAGGCCGGCTTTTCTTCTTCAGAATTTCTGAAGAACACTGACAGTATATCTCGCTTACAACCTTTCCACGCCGCGATTATCATCTCCAGCTATCAACCCAATGAATGCAGAACTGCTTTCAGCGGGCATAAACCCTGCGGGCAGCTTGCCCTGCATCCCTGATAGCGCTGGAGTAAATGATGAAAAAATTCGAAGACGTTGGTTTATTAGTGGCTCGCATCCTGATGCCAATCCTGTTCATTACGGCTGGCTGGGGCAAAATCACCGGTTATGCAGGTACTCAGCAATATATGGAAGCGATGGGCGTCCCTGGCTTTATGCTGCCGCTGGTTATCCTGCTGGAGTTTGGCGGCGGTCTGGCGATTCTGTTCGGTTTCCTGACCCGTTTTACTGCCCTGTTCACCGCCGGCTTTACTATCCTGACCGCGTTTCTGTTTCACAGTAACTTCGCAGAAGGCGTAAACCAGCTGATGTTCATGAAGAACCTCTCTATCGCCGGTGGTTTCCTGGTGTTAGGTCTGGTGGGCCCAGGTGCATACAGCCTTGATCGCCTGATCAGCAAAAGAAAACCACAGGCAGCAATTGCGCGCTAGTCTCACATAAAGCGTATTGACACATATACTTAACAGGGCGGGGACATTTCCCCGCCCTGTTTGCATTGGAGCCATTATGGGACAGTTAATTGACGGTGTCTGGCATGACACCTGGTACGACACCAAATCTACCGGCGGACGTTTCAAACGTTCAGAATCGGCTTTTCGCAACTGGGTAACGCCGGATGGCAGCGCCGGTCCGGTAGGTAAAGCGGGATTTGCCGCTGAGCGCGATCGCTATCATCTCTATGTGTCGCTGGCCTGCCCCTGGGCGCACCGCACGCTGCTGATGCGTCAGTTGAAAGGTCTGGATAACATGATCGACGTCTCCGTGGTGCATCCGCTGATGCTGGAGAACGGCTGGACCTTCGATGATACTTTTCAGGATGCCACTGGCGATAAGCTCTACCAGAATGAGTTCCTCTATCAGCTCTATCTGCACGCCGATCCGCAATACAGTGGTCGCGTGACCGTGCCGGTATTGTGGGACAAACAGCAGAATACTATCGTCAGCAATGAGTCGGCGGATATCATCCGCATGTTCAACAGTGCGTTTGATGCAGTGGGTGCCCGTGCCGGTGACTACTATCCCGAAGCGCTGCGCAAAAAGATTGATGAGCTGAATGGCTGGATCTACGACACCGTGAACAACGGCGTCTATAAGTCAGGCTTCGCCACGTCGCAATCCGCGTACGATGAGTCCGTCACGGCGCTGTTCCATTCGTTGTCGCGGCTGGAGCAGATCCTGGGCCAGCATCGCTACCTCACTGGCGATCAGCTGACCGAAGCGGATCTTCGCTTGTGGACCACGCTGGTGCGCTTTGATCCGGTCTATGTGACCCACTTCAAATGCGATCGTCACCGGATCGGTGACTACAGAAACCTCAGCGGTTTCCTGCGTGATATCTATCAGATGCCGGGCATTGCTGAGACGGTCAACCTGCCGCATATCCGCCATCACTACTACTGCAGCCACAAGACCATCAACCCGAATGGCGTGATTTCGCTGGGCCCGGCGTTTGACTGGGATGAGCCGCACGGCCGCGGCTAAAGCCTCTCTGTTGTTAGCTTCCTCAACCTGAATCTGGTCGCAATAACCAACTCAACACGCTGGGAACAGGGTCAGAAGAGGAAAGCGTCCCGCGCCATGGACGGCGCGGGCCGAGCGGCCAGGGATTGGCTTAAGCGACTTTCCGATCTGACCCTGTTTCCTGCGCGTGCGCGATCTCAAAGCTAATCATCCATCGCACTCTTATATAAGAATATGTGTCGTGGACAGTCATTCATCGCTGCCCGCACAGAGCCCAAAAAGCAAAAACCCCGCCGAAGCGGGGTTTTTAGTAAAAAGTCGAAGCTGACCGTTAAGCCGGGTTCTGTCGTGGACAGTCATTCATCTAGGCCAGCAATCGCTCACTGGCTCAAGCAGCCTACCCGGGTTCAGTACGGGCCGTACCTTGTGAACCCCTATTTGGCCTTGCTCCGGGTGGAGTTTACCGTGCCACGAACTGTTGCCAGTCGCGCGGTGCGCTCTTACCGCACCCTTTCACCCTTACCTGATCCCATTTCTGGGCCATCGGCGGTTTGCTCTCTGTTGCACTGGTCGTAGGCTTGCGCCTCCCAGGCGTTACCTGGCACCCTGCCCTATGGAGCCCGGACTTTCCTCCCCTCTGCCCGTCTCCCCACAAGTGAGGACGACGACAAAGCGGCGACTGTCTGGTCAGCTTCGGCGCAGGATAATAGGCGATTCGCCAGCGTTTGTCACGCCTCTTGCTGCTCCAGCGCATACTTATAAAGGGCGTTTTTCTTCACGCTGTGGATCTCAGCGGTCAGCGCAGCCGCGCGCTTCAGTGGCAGCTCTTTTTGCAGCAGCGCCAGCGTACGCAGCGCATCGGCCGGTAACGCGTCTTCGTCATCGACCTTGTGCCCTTCAACAATCAGCACCATTTCGCCTTTACGGCGATTCTCATCTTCTTTAACCCAGGCCAGCAGTTCGCCAACCGGAGCACCATAAATTGACTCCCAGGTCTTGGTCAGCTCGCGCGCCAGCACAACGTAGCGTTCAGCACCCAGTTCACTCACCATATCCTGCAGACTGTCGATCAGACGATGGGTCGACTCATAGAAAATCAGCGTGCGTGGCTCCTGCACCAGTGCCCGCAGCGCATCGCAGCGGCCTTTGGTTTTAGCGGGCAGAAACCCTTCGTAACAGAAACGATCGGATGGCAGTCCTGCAGCACTTAACGCGGCAATGGCGGCACAGGCACCGGGCAGCGGCACGACGCGGATGCCCGCTTCACGGCAGCGACGCACCAGATGGTAGCCCGGATCGTTGATTAGCGGCGTGCCAGCATCAGAAACTAAGGCTATGCTTTGACCCTCCTTCAGCTTCGTTAACAGCAGTTCAGCCTTGTGCTGCTCGTTGTGGTCATGAAGTGAGAAGAGTCGCGCATTGATGGCGAAATGTTGTAGCAACAGCCCGGTATGACGTGTATCTTCCGCAGCGACCAGATCGACGCTCGAAAGCACCGTCAGCGCCCGCTGGGTGATATCACCCAAATTACCAATCGGGGTTGGAACGATGTAGAGCGTGCTGGCAGAAATCTCTGCCCGATCGAGTTGTTTCATTGTTTCATCCGAATTGCCGATTTAATATTGAGCATCTTGAAAAAAACATCACTGGATACAGTATGCTTCCTTCAAAAGTCGTTCGTCATAAAGCAGGACGCTTTCTGCCTGTCATTCTTGCTGGGCTGATTTTAGCCGCATGTAGCGGTCAGGGGCCGCAAACCTCAACCGTCAATATTCAGGGGCCAGTCACCGCCAGCTCCGCTTACTATCTGCAGCAAGCGCAGCAAAGCAGCGATGATAGCAAGACCGACTGGCAATTACTCGCAATCCGCGCCCTGTTGAAGGAAGGAAAGTATCCTGAAGCGACTCAGCAACTGAGTCAGTTACCGCAGCAGCTCTCAGAGACGCAGCAACAGGAATCCCTGCTGCTGAAAGCGCAATTACTGATTTCACAGCAGAAAACCAAAGAGGCTGAACCCCTGTTAGCACAGGTGAAAACCGGTTCGCTGTCGCAGGATCAGCTGGCACGTTATTACAGCCTGCAGATCGCCAGCGCCCAGGGTCGCCCTTCACTCTCACTGCTGCGCACCTATATTGCGCAGGAGCCGCTGCTGAAAGGCACCGATCATCAGGCCAACATTGACGCCACCTGGCAGACACTGACGCAGATGTCGCCACAGGAGGCCAGCAACCTGGTGATTAATGCCGACGAAAATGTGCTGCAGGGCTGGCTCGATCTGCTCGCGGTCTGGCGTGCCAATGCCCAGGATGCGGAGATGCTGAAGTCAGGCATCAAAGACTGGCAGACCCGCTATCCACAGAACCCGGCGGCCAAAACGCTGCCGACGCAGCTGAGCCAGATGCAGAACTACACCAAAGCCTCTACCAGCATCATCGCGCTGTTGCTGCCGCTGAACGGCCAGGCGCAGGTATTCGCTAATGCGATTCAGAAAGGTTTTAACGATGCGAAGAACGGTGTCTCCGCACCGGTCGCGCAGCCTGCTGCTGCCCAGCCAGCCGCTGCAGATGCGACGGCCAGCACGCAACCTACCGCCACCGCGGGATCGGCGGCCGATCCCATCAGCGCGCCGCAGCAGTCTGCTGACACCACAAACCAACCTCAGTCACAGCCCGAGTCCCAGCCAGCTGCAGCCGCACCGGACAGCAACGCCCAGATCAAAGTCTATGACACCAGCAGCCAGCCAATTGAGCAGGTCATGCAACAGGCTCAGCAGGATGGCGCGACTATCGTGGTCGGCCCGCTGCTGAAGAGCAACGTTGAGAAGGTCGCTAACAGCCAGACGCCACTGAACGTGCTGGCGCTTAATGAGCCGGAGAAGATCCAGAACCATCCGAATATCTGCTACTTTGCGCTTTCTCCTGAAGACGAAGCGCGCGATGCCGCGCACCATATCTGGGATCAGGGCAAACGCCAGCCGCTGTTGCTGGTGCCGCGCAGCGGACTGGGCGATCGCGTGACCAACGCTTTTGCTCAGGAGTGGCAGACGCTGGGTGGCAGCACCGTCATGCAGCAACGCTTTGGCTCGACATCTGAGCTGAAACAGGGCATCAACAGCGGTGCGGGCATCAGCTTATCGGGTACGCCTGTGAACACAGCACCTGCCGAACCGCAGGGTGTTTCGATTGCAGGCCTGACCATTCCGGCACCACAACAGAGCACGCCAGATGTGGTCAGCACCAGCAGCGGTGGCGGCGTCGATGCGGTCTACATCGTCTCTACGCAGGATGAACTGCAGCTGATCAAACCTATGATCGCCATGCGCACCGGCAGTCGCAGCAACATTTCGCTCTATGCCAGCTCGCGCAGCGCGCAGGCCGGTGCCGGCCCGGACTTCCGCCTGGAAATGGATGGCCTGCAGTTCAGCGATATTCCGCTGCTCTCCGGCAGCAACCCTGGCCTGATGCAGCAGACGTCGAAGTCATTCAATAATGACTACTCACTGGTGCGTCTCTATGCCATGGGTATGGATGCCTGGACGCTGGCGAATCACTTCAACCAGATGCGTCAGTCTCCTGGCTTCACGCTGGATGGCAATACCGGCAAGCTCAGCGCCGACACGGATTGTGTGATCAACAGGAAGTTGACATGGAACCAGTATCGTCGGGGCGAAATCGCACCGGCCAACTAAATCGCCGTCAGATTGGTGCCGGGCATGAAGAAGATGCCCGGCGCTATCTGGAGCAGGCAGGCCTGATATGGGTCGCCAGCAATGTTCACTTTCGTAATGGTGAACTTGACCTGATTATGCGTGACGGGCACTGTTGGGTGTTTGTTGAAGTTCGCTACCGGCGCGATGCGCGTTATGGTGGCGCACTCGCCAGCGTTACCCGGAATAAACAACAAAAGCTGCTGCGCGCTGCCGCTCTCTGGCTGGCGCAACGCGGCGGCAGTTTTGAAACAGTGAATTGCCGTTTCGACATCATCGCCATTACCGGCACGGCGCTCGAGTGGCTGCCGAATGCCTTTAATGCAGACGTTTAGAACCAGGTGGTCGTGTGCAGGAAAGAATTAAAGCGTGTTTTACCGAAAGTATTCAAACCCAGATTGCCGCAGCCGAGGCGTTGCCCGATGCTATCTCACGCGCGGCCATGACGCTGGTGCAGTCGCTACTGAATGGCAATAAAATCCTGAGCTGTGGTAACGGCGCTTCATCCGCCAATGCCCAGCACTTCGCCGCCAGCATGATCAACCGTTTTGAGACCGAACGCCCCAGCTTACCGGCGCTGGCCTTAAGTGCAGACAACGTGATGCTGACCGCGATTGGTAACGACCGTCTGCATGACGAAATTTATGCCAAGCAGGTGCGCGCACTGGGACACGCAGGCGATGTATTACTGGCTATCTCAACCCGGGGCAACACCCGCGATATCGTTAAGGCCGTCGAAGCGGCGGTAACACGCGATATGACTATCGTTGCGCTGACCGGGTATGATGGCGGAGAGCTCGCCGGACTGCTGGGGCCGCAGGATGTGGAAATCCGCATTCCGTCGCACCGCAGCGCCCGTATTCAGGAGATGCATATGCTCACCGTAAATTGCTTATGCGATCTGATCGATAACACTCTCTTTCCCCATCAGGAATGACCGAAGGAGCACGAATGAAAGCATTGAATGCTGTAGCTATTCTGTTAACCGCCATGCTGCTGCAGGGCTGTGTTGCGGTTGTGGCTGGCGGCGCAGCCGTTGCCACCAAAACGGCGACCGACCCCCGCTCGGTAGGTACGCAGGTTGATGACGGCACCCTGGAGCTGCGCGTCACTAACGCGCTGGCGAAAGATCAGCAGATTAAAACCGATGCACGCGTCATCGCCACGGCTTATCAGGGCAAAGTGCTGCTGACCGGTCAGGCACCTTCGCAGGAGATCGCCAATCGTGCCAAACAGATCACCATGGGCGTCGATGGCGCAACCGAAGTTTATAACGAGATCCGTATCGGCCAGAAAGTGACGCTGGGCACCACGTCGTCCGACACCTGGATTACCACTAAAATCCGCTCGCAGCTGCTGGGCAGCGATCAGGTGAAATCCTCCAACGTGAAAGTGACGACCGAGAATGGCGAAGTGTTCCTGCTGGGTCTGGTAACGCAACAGGAAGCGCAGGCCGCGGCGGATGTTGCCAGCCGTGTTAGTGGCGTGAAGCACGTCACTACGGCCTTCACCATGCTGAAGTAACCGGTAATAACGCAAAAAAGGCGGCCCTGGCCGCCTTTTTTATTGCCCGATTTTCAGACCGGAATGTCGATAACCAGCGCGCGGGTCGCGGTTTTTGCGGTCAGCTGCAACTGCTTCTCTTCCTGTAAAAAGGCACCATCGCCACAGCCCAGCTTCTCCTGATGATCCGTGCCGGACATCGCCTCCAGCGAACCATGAATCGACTGCAGATAGGCTCGTGGCCCCTGTATCGGCAGCGAGTAATGTTCGCCCGGTGCCAGCTCGATCTGGTGGATCCACACCTGCTGACGCAGTTGCAGACTGTCGTCCACGCCATCCGGCGAGGCGATTAGCTGAGACACGCGGCCTTCCGTCAGGGCTATTTTCTGCATCCGCAGATTTTCACGCTCCGGACAGGCGGCCAGCCAGAGCTGCATGCGTGTCAGCGGGCGCTCTTTGCTCAGATTAATTTCGGTGTAACTCACTCCGGGCTGAGCAGAGAGCAGCAGCGCTTCCCCTTCACGCACGCTGATGGTGTTGCCTTCGCTGTCGCGGTATTCAGCTTCACCCTGCAGCACGATGTTCAGCACATCGACCTGAGGATAAGTGCGCGGCTGAAAAGCGGCACCCGGTGCCAGCACTTCCTGGTTCAGTACGCGCAGCGACGCGTAACCCATCAGTTTGGGATCAAAATAGTGGCCAAAAGAGAAACTGTAGCGGCCCTGCAACCAGCCGAAATCGGCCTGACCACAGGCGGACGCACTGCGTGTCGTTATCATTATTTACCTCCGGCATCCGGTGACAAGGATCGGCCACGGACTTTATGCACCCATGGTAAAAGTCTGGACGCCGGATTGTTAGCCAGTTAATCTGCCCGGCATGTTCAAATTTCCTGACAGAGAACCGGGATGGCTAAAGAGCGTGCGTTAACCCTTGAATCTTTACGCGTGATGGATGCGATTGATCGCCGTGGCAGTTTTGCCGCGGCAGCCGATGAACTGGGCCGCGTGCCTTCCGCACTCAGCTATACCATGCAGAAGCTGGAAGAGGAGCTGGATGTGGTGCTGTTTGACCGCTCTGGCCACCGCACCAAATTTACCAACGTGGGACGCATGCTGCTGGAGCGTGGCCGGGTACTGCTGGAAGCGGCCGACAAGCTCACCACCGATGCGGAAGCGTTGGCGCGTGGCTGGGAAACCCATCTGACCATTGTTACCGAAGCGCTGGTGCCCATTGATGCACTGTTTCCACTGGTGACCCGTCTGGCTGACAAAGCCAACACGCAGTTTTCGCTGGTCACGGAAGTGCTGGCAGGCGCATGGGAACGACTGGAACAGGGTCGCGCCGATATCGTGATTGCCCCCGATATGCACTTCCGCGCCTCCACCGAGATCAATACCCGCAAGCTCTACACCATGATGAGCGTCTACGTCGCCAGTGCGGATCACCCGATTCATAACGAGCCGGAACCGCAGTCTGAAGTGACGCGGGTGAAATACCGTGGCATTGCAGTCGCGGATACCGCGCGCGAGCGTCCGGTGCTGACTGTGCAGTTGCTGGATAAGCAGCAGCGCCTGACCGTGAGCAGCATGGACGATAAGCGCCGTGCGCTGCTGGCAGGTCTGGGCGTGGCAACCATGCCCTATTCATTAGTCGAGCAGGATATTGCTGAAGGTCGTCTGCGGGTAGTGAGTCCGGAGTATACCCGCGAGGTCGATATTATTATGGCGTGGCGACGTGACAGCATGGGCGAAGCCAAATCCTGGTGCCTGCGCGAGATCCCGCGCCTGCTGGCGAAGAAAAACTAATTTTCATGGTTTCAGGGCGAGGTTAAGACCGGCTCAGGCAATCCATCGCCACCGCCCTGAAGCTGTTAAAATCGCTGCTGTCCCGGAGACGGGTCATCGCCCGTTCACGCAGGAACGTCACAAACAGATCGTATATCGCCATCGCCTCTTCATATTCACTTTTGCTGATCGCCAGCAGGAAGATGACATAGGCGGTATCGTCTCCCCACGTGATGCCATGCGGTGCCAGTACGGTATAGACCACCGTTTTCTTTGCCAGCAGTCCCAGTGAGTGCGGCAGCGCAATCCCTTCGCCGAGCATGGTGCTGACAATCGCTTCACGCTCTTCAACCGACGGATAGAACGCCGCATCCACAAAGCCCTCAGTCTCCAGCTGATCGCACAGCTGACGGAACAGTTCAGACTGGGTCATCGGCCCGTCGACGATATGAAAGTGCTGGGCATCAAAAAATTTCGCCAACATGTAGGGCCGGGTCCGGTCAACCAGCACCAGCTTGCCAATTTGCTCCAGCTGAAAACCAGTGGGAAACGGTGACATCACCACCACCGGTTTCTCTTTTTCACTGAGCCGGATGGTCGAGATAACAAAATCCTCGTCAATACGGCTGCGCGCCTCATATTCGCGCTGTGACAGGCGTGCCGTGACCTGTAACTGCGGGTATTTACGCAGCAGCATTGCCTCAATCATGCGCAGCGTAGAGTTACCGCTGTCGCACACCAGCAGCACCTGCGGATGACGCTGATAGCCGACGTCATAGTGGCGCTCCAGCCCGACGCCAATATGCAGCACCAGAAAGCCGATCTCATTTTCGGAGATAACATATGGGGTATATTTCCCCCAGCTGGTTACCGCCGCTAAGGTGACATCGTAGGCCATCGGATAGTGCTGCTTGATGTTGCTGAGCAGCGGGTTGGGAATGTGGATCTGATAGCGCACCCGGGTAATCATGGTTTTGATGTGGGTAAGCAGATCGGCACGTAGCTGCTGATCAGCTTGCAGATTGAAGTTGTAATGCGTGTTGATAAAGCTGAGCAGGTAATCCACCAGCGCGTCGGCGTCATCGGCATTAATAGCGCTGGGGGCGATCGCCTGAATGCGCCGGGCTGCAATGTTGATCCGCAGCCAGTTCTCTTCTGCCGGTGAAATCGGTTTGCTGACCAGCGGGCGCATCAGATTAATCAGCTGATGCGCCGCTTCCCGAACGTCATCACCAATCTCCTCGGCACCCGAATCGTTAAGCGGGTAGCCTTCGCTGATGCGACGTACCGCCACTGCGCAGTAAAGCTGCAGATAGCGTTCACCCTCATCGCTAAGGCGGATAGTGTGTTCAGCAAAGCAGCGTTGCAGCAGCGGCTGGAGGGTTTCCAGCATGCCGCTGTTGAGCGCTTCAATGGTCAGCAGCGGACTCTCTGGCTGCGCCTGATCGATTTGCCATAGCAGATCGGTGAGACAGGTCCGAATCGCCACTTCGCTGCCGAACAGTTTCATGCCGTAGTGTGGCTTACTCTCGATAGTGAGGTGATAGCGCCCCAGCCATTCGCGTACTTCTGCCATATCGTTCTGCAGGGTGGCGCGGCTGACAAACCACTCTTCGGCCAGCTCTTCAAGTTTCAGCGAATAAGCCGCAGTGAGAAAGCGAGTGAGCAGGTAGCGAACCCGGTCTGGCGAGGTGCGTGGCACCCGCAGCGGCGACGCGGTGTGCTGCTGCAGATGCTGAAAGCGCTGAGCATCCTCAATCTTCAGCTGATAGCCCGCGCCACGGCTCAGGATAAACTGCGCGCCATGCTCTGCCAGCAGCGCATTCAGCGCCGTGATATCGGTGCGCACAGTGCGGGTCGAGACGGCAAAACGCCGCGCCAGCTCATCCTGAGGCAGCGTTTCGTTTTGCAGGGCATCGAACAGTTGCGCAAGGCGCTGATTAGGAAATCTCACAAGCGTTACCTGTTTGCAGACAGAAAGTGGAAAGAGCAGCCTACGGCGATCGTCACGCAACGTCCATGTCGCGCGATCGGCCTGCTGCAGGCTGATCGTGTCGTTCTCTACGCCAGCAGCGTTTTACAGATGGCCAGTAGCTGCTGCACATCTTCAATGCGGGTCTCTCCGCTGGCTTTGTCGATGATCGAACTATAGACGTGCGGGATCACTTTGCTGACGCCCGACGCCAGCGCAATGCGCACGATCTCGCCGAAATTGTCCAGATCGATACCGCCGGTGGGCTCCAGCCAGAAATCCTGTTTTGCACAGGCTTCCGCCACTGCGCGGTACTCATCCACCGCCTGCAGGCCGCCCATCGGGAAATATTTCACCGAGCTGCCGCCCATATCCTGCAGCATCGCAATCGCCGTTTCGATGGGCACGATCCCGTCCTGCTCTTTTGCGCTTCGCGGTCCGGTGGAGATTTTCACCCGGCCCGGTATGCCGGTGGGCGAGATCAGACCGTTCACAATGGTCTGTGACTGGCCCAGCAGCGCCCGGCTGGTGGCCACGCCGGTAAAGACCTGATTCACATGCTGCGGTTGCAGCACCGCCGAGATCTCACTCACCATCTGTGACTGTTCAGGATCGCCCGCGCCCAGGCCTATCGAGAGTGCATTATCGATCAGCGCGGCATATTCACGCATATCAGCGATAGCGGCGTCATTGCTGGGGTAGTTTTTCGATAGCACGCCGACCAGCACGTGCCCTTCTGATGCCTGCCAGATGGCGCGAGCGTTCTGTTTTGATCCCGCCAGGACGTTAAGGCAGATGCGATCCTGATAAAAGTTGGGGGTCAGCGTCATGCGTGTTTCTCTCCGTTCAACAGTGCCTGAATGCGGGTGAAAATAGTGTGCAGCTGTTCGGCGCTGACGCTGCGCACGTCCGCCTCAATGATTCCCTCGTTGGCTTTGTAGCCACGGAAGTAGATCGCGACGTCGCCCTTTTTCAGCGCCTGCACCAGATCGCCGGTGCGCTGCTGGATTGTGGCTTCGTCGAACTTAATCTCAGCCCGGGCGATGTCGCGTCCGGCGGCATCCCACACGATCCGAGCCGTCACGCCATTCAGGCTATTGAGCTGCTCAATAAACGGCGTCATTTTTTCCACCATCTGCGCGCCGCTGATTTTTGGTTGTGTCAGATAGTTTTCGATTGCCTGGGTCAGGCCGAGAATTCCCTCTTTGCCCACTTTCATCGCGCGGCCAATGCCGTTGGTCTGCCGTTTGACCCACTCAACGTAGTGGTGTCTGCCAATGACCAGCCCGCTGGTCGGCCCTTCAATCGCTTTTGCGCCGCTGTAGATCACCAGATCGGCACCCGCCTGGTAGTAGCATTGCAGATCCTCTTCCGCTGCCGCATCAACAATCAGCGGCACACCATGTTCACGCGCAACCGCCGCGGCCTGCGCCACATCGAGATGGCTTTTCTGCACGCAGTGGTGCGATTTCACATAGAGGATTGCCGCGGTCTGTGGCGTGATCGCCGCCGCCAGCTGGGCAGGTGAGCACTCGTTACTGTACCCCGCTTCCACCAGTTGCCCGCCTCCCAGTGCCACCATGCTGCCGACCGGTGCGCCATAGTTCACGTTGTGTCCTTTCGGCACTACAATCTGGTGCGGGATGGTCAGTGGTGCTGCGTGCAGGTTATCCACCAGCCAGTCATTGTCTTTCACAATCACCGCCGCCACGCTCTGAGCGATACCGGCCGAGGCGCAGGAGACCACCAGCGCGTTCTCCACCTTTAACAGATCGGCGATATAAGCCCCGGTCTTATCCACCAGATCTTTCATTTCGAAGTAGTGATCGAGACCATACTTCACCGTATCGATCACGTCATTCGACGGCGTCGAGACGCCGAGGATCGTCATACGGCCAGAGGCGTTAATTACCGGCTTCAGGCCATACTTTTCATATACCGAGTTCATGCGCTTTTCCTTCTTCAGTCGCGATCCACTGACCCGCGACGACTGCCGCCAGCGGAACCAGATGCTTCTCACCGGCGACCTGTTCACCTTCTGAATCGATAAAGGGCCGGGTTTCCTCTTTGACGCTAAAAACAGTCAGGTCGGCGTCGTAGCCAACTTTCAGCTGGCCCTTACGCAGCAGGTGCAGTCCTGCAGCCGCATTGACCGTCACGCAGTCGATAACCTGCGGTAGCGTCATGCCGACGCTAAAAAATTTCGACATCACATGCGCCAGGCTATGAACCGGCCCCGTCAGGCGATTACGGCAGTAGATGTCAGAGCTGATGGTATCGGGCAGAATGCCCTGCGCAATCGCCACGCGGGCGACCTCGAAGCTGAAGCTGGCGCTGCCGTGGCCGACATCAAGTTTGACGCCACGTGCGATGGCATGTTTTACCGCCGCTTTGAGTTCGCCCTGCGGCGTCAGGATGCGGTTGGGTTTGCCATTAAAGCAGTGCGTGATGATATCGCCCGTGGTGAGCAGATCGGCAATCTGGTCGAGATTGGGTGGATTATTGCCGATGTGAACCATCAGCGGCAGACCGCCGGTCTCCTGCTGGATCGCTTTGGCTTTGATCAGCGGCTGGACGCCGTTCTGACCGACCACGCTGCTGCTGATGCGCGCCTTGAGGCCGACAATAAAATCGGGCAGTCGCGCTACGGCCTGCTGCACCGCCTCGCCATCGATCTGCGTCATATTGGCCAGCTCATTCTGAGTGACGATGCCGGTACGGGCGATATTGATCAGCGCATAGACCTGGGTCTGCGCTGCGCGCGTCAGCTGGTAGAAGTCATCGATGTGTTCTGCGCCGGTGCTGCCCGCATCAACCACTGTGGTGACGCCATACGCCACGCCAATCGCGTCCGCTTCATCATGATAAATAGGTGATTTGGGATAACAGTGAACGTGTGAGTCGATCCAGCCGGCGCTGAGATAGTAGCGGCCCGCCAGATCGCGCTCACGCGGTGCGCTGCCCTGCACCTTGCCGATGGAAGCAATGCGGCCATCCTGCAACGCAATGTCGATCACCTGCTCATCGCTGAGGCGCGCATTGCGGATAATCAAGTCGTACATGGTTTCTCCTTAACGGCAGCCCGCTGCCGGGCTGCCGGTGAGATCAGAGAGCAATCGGGAACAGTGCACCCAGGATCATCGCGCCGAGGATGGCACCGCCGGTAATCGGCTTGTTCCAGAGATAGAACAGCAGCGCACCCAGCAGCGAGCCCAGACCAATCGGAATGGAGGCTGCCATGGCGGACAGGATGATCAGCGGCCCCAGAAAGCGGCCTGAAGCATTACCTGCCCCCATCATCACGTCTGCGCCGTAGGTGGAGTCGCTCTGATTGATGGTGAATTTACGCGCCAGAATGATCAGGTAGCCAATCGCCACGCCAATCATCAGGCCCGTCGCCAGCGAAGCTGCGAAGTTCGCCACGGGGAAGATGATGCCCGCCCCCAGCAGTAGTGCCGGCACACCCAGCCCGACGCCGGTCTGGATCGCGCCGCCGATATCCAGAATCCCTACCAGCGAACCTTCAATGATGCGGGCAAACAGGAAGCTGGCACCAAAGGCGGCGACTGCACCGTAAACGCCGGTTTCCATCCCTGCGCGCAGCATCGAGACAAACGCCACTTCGTTAAACGCGCCGATGCCATAGAGGTAATACATGTGCGTCCCGGCGAAAACGCCCGAGGAGAGCAGGCCAACAAAGATCGGGAAAGACCAGTCGGCGTACCAGAAGCCTTTATTTTCGTTCATCGCATCGCCTCTTATTTGCCGCTGACGGAGTTGTGGATCATGTCGAGCCAGTCTGGAATGCCGAGCTGGAAGGACTGCAGCAGCTTCATGTCGAAACCGCGGAAGAAGCCGCTCAGCACAAACAGCAGCACGATGGCGGTCATCATTACTTTGGTGACCCGGTTCCAGCCGCTCTCTTCCACGCCTTTACCGATCAGGATACCCAGCACCAGACCTGGTACGGCGTTGCCCATGATCAGCTGCGCCAGACCGCCAAAAATGGTGGCCCAGAAGCCTGATTTTTTGCCTGCATCGATCGCCGCCAGCCAGAAGATGACCGGCATGACGGTATTCACCAGCAGGTTGGCGGCGGGCACCAGTACTTTGACCGCTGTCACCTGCAGCGCAGCCGGCACAGCAGAGGCAGTGGAGTTGAGGAAGGCGACCACGATCATGCCGATGATGCCGCAGGCGATAGCCATTTTTTTCGGATTGTGCAGCGTCTCCGCCACATTACGGTTCTTCACCATCAGGGCAGCCGCGCCCCAGTTTGGAATGATGCGATGGTCCACATCCTGCGTGAATGAACCGGCTGCGACAGACGATGCCCAGGCATTGAAAAAGAAGCCAAGACCAAAGGAGAAGTGAGATGCCGGATCGCCTTCACACGAGTTCAGCTCGCCCAGCGTACGAAAGGCCCCCATGCCCTGGGTGGTGGGCGCGTGGAACATACGTGCAGCCCCCGCGCCAACGCCGACGCCTACCAGGCCCCCAATGATCAACGACTTAAACAAAATGATTAAAAACATGTTGTTGTACCTTGTTGTCGTTTTTACCCGCTCTACCCGCGCCGCCGCATCGCCGCGGCCTGACTGCCGCGCTATCGCTACAGCAGTGGAATGGGCAAACGGCGGGCTGATGTAAACAGGTTCTGTTTTATGATGCCGCCGTGAACGTCACCTGTTCGGTGTCGAAAACGGTGACGCTGACGGTGATCTCCAGCGTCACGCTGAAGCTCCGCCGTTGGCGCGCCAGAAAGAAAAAGAGAAACTTCTCGGTTCTGACGCTCTCCTGCGCGCGCAGCACCCGGACATCCTGAGGTTCGATGCGCAGCAGAATTTTTTGCGTCGCGCGCAGAACCTGGTTCTGCACACGACTCAGGGCATCGGCAAAGGCTTTCGCTTTGGTGTCGCCTTTGCCCTCAACCGTCACCTGGGTAACGTAGTGTTCTTTCATAATCAGCTGCCGTGCTTCTTGTTCCAGGCCTGCACCAGCCGCTCGCCTAACTCTTCTTTATCCATAAAGCCGAAGCCCAGCACCGTGGCACCTTCATTGATGGCGGTGACGCCTTCGTCGACAGAACGCATGCCGTGTTTGGCTTTGTAGCCATATTTGTTCTGCGCGGTGATAGCACCCGCGCCGCCGCTGCCGCAAAACGAGATGCCGAAATCGGCGTTTTCTGCCTTCATCACGTCACCCAGCTTCATATCAGCGGCCACGCCTGGCACCACGACAGCACGACCACCCGCTTTCTCAATGCCCGCTGCCACTTTCTGGCCCTTACCTAAACGATCGCCAATCACTACTGTTACCATGTTGTGTTCCTCTCTAATTGTTTGATCGCGCGACTTCAATATGCACTGACAGCAGCCAGGCCTCTTCGCGGGGGAGATTGCCGAACAGGTCGACGACCTGCTGCGCCAGCGCGACCGTTTCAGGCGGAATATCCTCAAACAGCTCCGCTTCCACTTCCGGCAGCGGCTCCCCGCTCAGCGAGCGTGATGCCATGGCCCCGACATGCGATTGCAGCATCTGCTGCTGGACCGCATTGGGCTGAATGCCATGCTGCTGATAGATCGCCGCAATCTGCGTCATTACGCTATCAGTCAGCTGTTGCACTTTCTCCGGTGGCGCTTCATACACCGGGACGCCGTTATTGCTCACCTTGCTACTCCTGTTAAACCGGATAATTCGCGTTAGAAATAAATTAGCGGTCATCACCCCGGCTGTGGAGAGGCAACATTTCCAGCAGTAAGTGGAAATTGCAGTGAAGATCGTGCGTCGGATCGCAGGCTGCACGCTTAGTGCGATATGCGTCGCAAAATGCGCAAAATGATGGCGTTATCCTCGCAAGGCGGTGATGTTGTGCGGCAGCCAGACTGCCGGGCGGGGGTTTACGGTGCGGTGATAAGCAGAAGTGATGGTAAGAACCGCCGGTCAGGCTGACCGGCGGTCGGATTAGCGGAATTTCTTATGGTTGGTATTACGGATGTCATCAAATTTAGCGGCTTCGCGCTTTGCGCCGTCCACGTTGTTGGCTTTCGCCAGCGCGCTGACCACGTCAATCTGTGCGATGAGTGAGTCAAGGCCCGCGTGATAGTCTTTGAGCTGCGCACTGTCAGCAGGCTGACCTTCCAGCTTATCGGGCGTCGACTTTTTGGCATCCTGCGCTGCGACACGCATTTTGTTTAACGCCTGCTGCATCTCCTGCGCACTGTCCGTTTTCTTAACGATTTTCAGATTCGCATTGAGCGTGTCCATATCCTGCTCCAGATCTGCCGCATAGAGGCTGACGCTGGAGAACAACAGAGAAGCCGACAACATTGCAATCACATGCTTACGCATCATTACTTCCTTTTTATTGTGATGAAAAAAAAGCAGCCAACAGGCTGCTTCAGGAATTCATCTTTATTGTCCCGCTATCTTCATCTCAGGCAGTAACACGGAACCGCACTGGATATTACTGCGGGTTTCAATATCGTCACCGATGGTCACCATGTTGTGCCACATCTCTTTAAGATTACCGGCAATAGTGACTTCGCTGACCGGGTACTGAATGACGCCATTCTCAACCCAGTAACCGGCTGCACCGCGTGAGTAGTCACCGGTAATGGCGCTGACGCCCTGACCCATCAGCTCGGTCACCACTAATCCGGTTCCCATCTGCTTCAGCAGGTCGTCAAAGCTGTGGCCCTGACCCGCAATGCGCCAGTTATGAATACCACCAGCATGACCGGTGCTGGTCAGACCCAGTTTACGGGCGGAATAGCTGGTCAACAGCCAGGTCTGCAATATGCCATCTTTGATGATGTCGCGCGTCTGAGTCCGCACCCCTTCACTGTCGAACGGCGTAGAGGCGAGCCCTTTCAGCAGGTGTGGCTGTTCACTGATGGTGAGCCACTCCGGCAGAATCTGCTGGCCCATTGAATCCAGCAGGAAGGTCGATTTACGGTAAACGCTGCTGCCGCTGATCGCACCAACCAGATGACCAAACAAGCCGGTCGCCACTTCAGCGGCAAAAATCACCGGGGCTTTCATGGTCGGAAGTTTACGCGGAGCCAGACGGGAGAGTGTACGGCGTGCGCACTCTGCGCCCACCCACTCCGGGCTTTTCAAATCTTCAAATGCACGGCCAATGGTATAGGCGTAATCGCGCTCCATGTTGCCATCCTGCTCAGCGATAACGCAGCTGGAGAGCGAATGGCGGCTGGAGCAGTAGCTCTGCAGCATTCCGTGGCTGTTACCAAAGACTTTGATGCCGACGTGGCTGTTAAAACTACCGCCTTCGGTGTTGGTAATACGCTTGTCGGCACGCAGTGACGCCTGTTCCGCCTGCGCGGCCAGTTCAATGGCGCGGTCAGCGTCAATTTCCCACGGATGGTAAAGATCCAGATCCGGCGCATCATAGGCCAGCAGCTCTGCGTCGGCCAGACCGGCAAAGGGGTCGGGCGAGGTATAGCGGGCAATATCAATCGCCGCCTGCACGGTACGCTTGATCGCATCCGGGCTGAGGTCGGTCGATGAGGCACTGCCTTTACGATTCTGATGATAAACGGTGATGCCCAGCGCACCGTCGCTGTTAAATTCAACGTTTTCCACTTCGCCATAGCGGGTGCTGACCCCGATGCCGGTGGTCTTACTGACAGCCACTTCCGCGCTGTCAGTGCTTGCTTTAGCCAGTTCAAGTGCCTGCGCAATGGCCTGCTCCAGTACTTTTCGCTGTTCTGCAACCTGAGTAGATACGTTCATCGACCTGCCGTCTAATCTTATGTGTGAATGATTTGAGTCTATCAGAGTCAGAGAACAATTTCGCAGTCACCCGATAAACTGGTAGGATTAGCCTCTTTTTTTTGGGAGCCCGGAAATGACCAGACAGCCCGATGAGTGGCTCGACGATGTGCCAGATAATGACGAAGAAGAAGATGAAGAGATTATCTGGGTCAGTAAGAGTGAAATTAAACGCGATGCAGAAGAGTTAAAGCGCCTGGGAGCCGAACTGGTTGATCTGGGTAAAAACTCGCTGGATAAAATCCCGCTGGATGAGCGCCTGCGCACCGAGATCGAACTGGCACAGCGCATCAGGAAAGAGGGTCGCCGCCGTCAGCTGCAGCTGATCGGTAAACTGCTGCGCAGCATTGATGTGGAGCCGATCCGCATTGCGCTGGATAAGCTCAAGAATCGCCACAACCAGCAGGTTGCGCTATTCCACAAACTGGAAATGCTGCGCGATCGTCTGATTGAGCAAGGTGATGAGGCGATGAGCGACGTGATTGCGCTTTATCCCGATGCCGATCGTCAGCAGTTACGCAGCATGATCCGTAACGCGCAGAAAGAGAAAGCGGGCAACAAGCCGCCGAAGTCTGCCCGTCAGATTTTCCAGTATCTGCGCGAGCTGGCCGAATCGCAGTAATGCCATGGCGGGCAGTCTCGCCCGCCTCCCGGCAGCCCTTACCGATAGATATAGAGAATACCGGTGCGCAACCGCAACTGGCGTTCGCTCGATGTAGCAGAACGTCCGATATCGCCAAAGGTGACGTAAGGCACCCAGACGCGATCGTTGCCAAGCGCATAATCGAACTGTAATTCCTGTTCATAGTCGTCATGCTTATTAGCAAACAGTTTCGCATCCGCGTGCTTATACACCAGCTTATAGGTGGTGGTGAGGCGATCGGTTTTATTCCGCAGATAGAGATCAAAACGGTTAGCCGTGCGATGCCGGTCAGTATCGCAATAATCAATACCCCCGGTGCGGCATTGATCGTCATGGGCATAATCGGTCAGTTCAAGACGATATAATCCGCCAACAGACCAGCGATAATTAATTTTATACCAGGGTGCCACACCAAACTTCCATTCGGTACGCGAGGAGTTAAATTCCGGCTGAATAAACGGCGACAGCGTCCAGTTCCCCCAGTAATACGACTTCAGAAAGGTGACTTCCACCACATTTAACACGGTGTCGTTATAATATTTATCTTTTGGATCTGCGCCACCGGTTTTAAATTTGGTTTCGACACCAAGAAACATATTATCCGGCAGCGTGGTACTCAGCCCCAGCTTGTCATAGTGCGTGCGGTCGCGAAGACGGTACTCATGCCGGTAATCCACCGTGGCCGTTGCCAGTGCTGTTGCAGAAGTGCATAACAGCGTGACGCCCAGAGCAAATGATCGTGTTGTACTTTTTCCCATAAAAATGTCCTTATTCTCAGTAATAAGGGCAATGAATTATCCGAATTCATTTAACCCAAATTTAACTTACATTTAAAACCTGTATTAATATAAAATGCCACATAAAGAAAACCTGTTAATTTTTTAACCTGAATTCTTCTGATTATTATTTATTTCTCAGCTAAAACAGAGATGATGCTAAAAATAACCGGCAGGTGTGGCCTTTCTGTTTCAGACACTAATAAAGAAAATATGGCAACTGAAGGAAGAGTGAGCAGATCGGATTCAAACTATGCGGGATTTATTCAGGAAATAATATTAACGGCAATACGCTTTAAAAAAAGCGCCCGAAACGGGCGCCTGATTTTCAGGCCAGCCTGTCCAGCAGCTTCTGGTGAATGCCGCCAAACCCGCCGTTGCTCATCACCAGAATCGAGTCGCCTGGCTGTGCGGCTTTCGCCACCATCTCGACCAGCGTATCGATATCCGCGCTCCAGTGCGCAGGCGGAATGCACGCTTCTGCTACATCAGAAACCTGCCACGGAATGTGGTGCGGCTGGAACAGAAAGACCTCATCCGCTCGCGCCAGTGACGGAGCAAGATCGTTTTTGCTGACGCCCATCTTCATGGTATTCGAGCGCGGCTCCAGAACAGCCAGAATGCGTGCTCTGCCACCCACTTTGCTGCGCAGGGCAGACAATGTCGCCAGAATGGCCGTCGGATGGTGAGCGAAGTCATCGTAGACTTTGATGTTATTCACTTCGCCACGCAGTTCCAGCCGGCGACGTGCATTGATAAAGGTGTTCAGCGCCTGGCCTGCATCTTCCGGCTTCACACCCACATGCCGCGCGGCAGCAATCGCCATCAGGCCGTTATGCATGTTGTGTTCGCCGACCAGCGCCCAGTTCACTTCACCGACTTTCTCGCCGTCGAGCCAGATTTCCCAGTGAGAGGCATCGGGCGTCAGCTTCTTCGCCTGCCAGCGCCCGTGTTCACCAACGCTCTCCTGCTCGCTCCAGCAACCCATCGCCATCACCTGTTTGAGGTTAGGATCATGCTCCGGCAGCAGGATCTTGCCCTGGCCCGGCACGATCCGGACCAGATGGTGGAACTGCTTCTGGATCGCCCGCAGGTCGTCAAAGATATCGGCGTGATCGAACTCAAGGTTGTTGAGGATCAGGGTACGCGGGCAGTAATGGACAAACTTGGAACGCTTGTCGAAAAAGGCGCAGTCATACTCATCCGCCTCAATGACAAAGAATGGACTTTTTCCTAATTTTGCCGAGACATCGAAGTTTCCTGGCACCCCACCAATAATGAAGCCTGGCTCCAGGCCGCAGGCCTCGAGAATCCACGCTGCCATGCCGGCTGTGGTGGTTTTTCCGTGGGTTCCCGCCACCGCCAGCACCCAGCGGTCGCGTAACACGAAATCGTGCAGCCACTGCGGGCCGGAGAGGTAAGGAATGTTGCGTTCCAGCACCGCTTCCACACAGGGATTACCGCGTGTCATCGCATTACCGATAATCACCAGGTCAGGGGCCGGGTCGAGCTGGCTCGCATCGTAACCTTCTGTTAATTCAATGCCTTGCTGTTCGAGCAGTGTACTCATTGGCGGGTAAACGTTGGCATCTGAACCGGTCACCTGATGTCCCAGTGAACGAGCCAGCACCGCCAGACCACCCATAAAAGTGCCACAAATCCCGAGGATGTGAATGCGCATAACATGATCCATTACTCAAAAGTTCGGCGCACAGTGTAACGCCGCTCGCAGACGGAAGAAACGGATTAGGACTATGGTTTTTGAAGTTCAATCGGCTAAACTGCGTACGCATCCGTTGGCAGACTGTTACGCGTGCTGCCACTCCATCGAAGATTCAGGGAATGTGTTATGAAAACGTTGGGCGAATTTATCGTCGAGAAGCAGCACGACTTTCCGCACGCCACAGGTGAACTGACGGCGCTGATTTCAGCTATCAAGCTGGGTGCCAAAATTATCCACCGCGACATCAATAAAGCCGGTTTAGTGGATATTCTCGGTGCCAGTGGTGTGGAAAATGTTCAGGGTGAACAGCAGATGAAACTGGATCTGTTCGCTAACGAAAAACTGAAAGCAGCACTGAAAGCACGTGGCATCGTCGCCGGCATCGCTTCTGAGGAAGAAGACGAGTTCGTTATCTTTGAAGGTGAGGAAAACGGTAAGTACGTGGTGTTAATGGATCCTCTGGATGGTTCTTCTAACATCGACGTTAACGTTTCCGTCGGCACCATTTTCTCTATTTATCATCGCGTCAGCGAGCCGGGTACGCCAGTGGTTGAAGCTGACTTCATGCAGCCAGGCAACAAGCAGGTTGCTGCCGGTTACGTGGTCTACGGCTCATCCACCATGATGGTTTACACCACCGGTGCAGGCGTGCATGCGTTTACTTACGATCCGTCACTGGGTGTGTTCTGCCTCAGCCACGAACGTATGACCTATCCACCCACCGGTTACACCTACTCGATTAACGAAGGTAACTACATTCGTTTCCCGCAGGGTGTGAAGAAATATCTGAAGTTCTGTCAGGAAGAGGATTTGCCAACGCACCGTCCTTATACCTCACGTTACATCGGATCGCTGGTGGCGGACTTCCATCGCAACCTGCTGAAGGGCGGCATTTATCTCTACCCAAGCACCGCCAGCCATCCTCAGGGCAAGCTGCGTCTGCTGTATGAGTGCAACCCGATGGCGTTCCTGGCGGAGCAGGCAGGCGGTAAAGCCAGCGACGGACAGAGACGTATTCTGGATATTCCACCGGTTACGCTGCATCAGCGCTGCCCGTTCTACTGCGGTAATGAGGCGATGGTGAACGACGTTGAGCGTTTCCTGGCCGAGTTCCCGGATTGCCGTCAGGGTTAATCCTGCGCGAGTATCAGCTGACAGATAAAGAAACAGGGCGCGATTTCGCGCCCTGTGTTTTTTACGCCGTCTGCAATCTGAACTGCGCCATCGTTGCCTGAAGCTGACCGGACTGTGCTTCCAGCGACTGGGTCGCGGCGCTGGCCTGCTCTACCAGCGCCGCGTTCTGCTGCGCTGTTGCATCCATCTGAGTGACCGCCAGGTTGACCTGCTCAATGCCACGGCTCTGCTCGTCGGAGGCCATCGAGATCTCTTTCATCAGTGCCGTTACGCGCATCACTTCACCAGAAATTTCATCCATGGTTTCCCCGGCGCGCGTCGCCATTTCCGTACCCTCTTTAACCCGTGACTGTGAATCACTGATTAACGTACGGATCTCTTTGGCCGCGTTAGCACTGCGCTGTGCCAGCGTACGCACCTCATTTGCCACTACCGCAAAGCCGCGTCCCTGCTCGCCTGCGCGTGCCGCTTCGACGGCGGCGTTAAGCGCCAGGATGTTGGTCTGGAAGGCGATGCCGTCAATCACGCTGAGAATGTCGCCGATACGGTTGGCACTGTCGGTAATCTCATGCATTTTTTCCATCACGTAGCAGACCACCTCAGCACCGCGATCGGCGGTATCAGAGACCGCGTTAGCCAGCTGATGCGCCTGCTGAGCGTTGCTGGCGTTAAGACGGACCGTGGCCGTAAGCTGCTCCATGCTGGCCGCCGTCTGCTCCAGCGAGGCAGCGGACTCTTCGGTGCGCTGCGACAGATTAACGTTACCCGCCGCCAGTTCACGGCTGCCGATGTCGATCTGTATACTCGCTTCACGCACCTGACTGACCGAGGTACGCAGTGACTGCTGCATCCCACTCAGTGCATGATTAAGCCGTCCCAGCTCGTTGTTGCTGGACGGTGGCAGCACCTGCGACAGGTCGCCTGCCGCGATCTGCTCCAGATGGACAATCGCGAGGTTCAGCGGCTGCAGCAGCATCCGGCGAAGCAGTTGCCAGGCGAGCACCAGCAGCAGCAGCGTTAATACGCCTGCCACAGCGATCAGGATTTTCATTTTGGTTTCGTTGTAGGCCGCCTGTGCGAGCTGGGCCTCGGTGACCTGTCCGGCGAACTGGCTGAAGTCTGTAACAGCTTTGTTATAGCTTGCCGCCAGCGTCGCCAGGTTGCCTTCCAGCAACTGGTAATATTCGTCAGTGTATTGCTTATCCAGCGCGTCCATCATCGGTTTGATGCCCTGGTCGAGATAGGCTTTGTAACTGGCTGAAATCGCGTCAGCCAGCATTTTCCCGTGCGCCGTCACCGTTCCGGCATCCACAAAGCGCTTCAGATTTTGCTGTGATGACACCACATCCGCCTGCGACAGTTTTGTGACTGCCGCGCCCTCTTCCAGCATACCGATTTCAATTTTACGCACCGCCAGCGCCGCATTCGCGCGGGCCCGCATCAGATCTGAATTACTCTGGTAAAGACTGTTCAGCTCGATCCCCTGAATGCGGTTGATCACATCCAGCGAGCGATTCCCTTTGTTAATTGCCACGATACCCATAAAACTCACCGCCAACAGCAGCAGTGTCATAAATGCCAGCAATGCCAGCAACCCCGTGCGAAGTGATATCTGTTTCATCCTGATGATTTCCATGTAAGAGAAAAGGCGAATTTTCCAGCGGCCCTAAAACGGAAGAGATATCGGCAGTAACGCTGCGAAACTTTAACCCTGATTAGAGTTAACAACTTGATCATCACGTAAACATCGCTCAATCTGATCGCCGCCTGCCCCCTATCCGGAGAAAAGAATGAAATCGGGATTACTTCTGATGCTGCTGTTCGTCAGTACGGCGACGATGGCAAAGCATCTGCCTTCCGACGCCGCACTGGATCGCTGCCTCAATAACGCCTCTGCGACCCTTGCGATGAACCAGTGCTATGCTGCGGCCACAACGTTCTGGGATCAGCAGATGAATCAGCACTACAACACACTGATGAAAACCCTGACAGGCGACGCTAAAAACAGACTACGTATTGCACAGCGCGCCTGGCTGAGCTACCGCGACAGCTGGCTTGAGGCGAGCCGCAGTCAGCTTAACGCTCAGGGTACGCTGGGCAGCGTAGCCCTGAGCGCCCAGGGTCTGAGCCTGGTGCGCAATCAGGCATTGATGTTGCAGTCCCTCGGTAAAGGCAGTTGTGCCACCCCCGATGACTGCTGACCCATAACCCGCTTTTGCGCTGGCTGACGTCAGTGCGCTGTTACCCTTCAGGGAGAAACCATGGCTGCTTACGCCTCGACATTGATTCTGATTGCCCTTGCTGTACTGAGCTATTTCGTTCACAACAACGCGGTTACTATCTCCATTCTGGTGCTGCTGGCGATTAAAATTACCCCGCTGGCGCAGTTCTTCCCCTACGTAGAAAAACAGGGCATTACCTTAGGCATCATCATTCTTACCGTGGCGGTAATGGCACCCCTGGCCAGCGGCTCACTGCCCGCCTCCGCACTGCTCAAATCGTTTGCCAACTGGAAGTCGATTGTGGCGATTGTGGTGGGGATTTTTGTCGCCTGGCTGGGCGGTCGTGGTGTGAACTTTATGAGCGTGCAGCCGTCGGTCATCGGGGGGCTGCTGATTGGTACAGTGATTGGCGTAGCCTTCTTCCGCGGTGTGCCGGTAGGACCACTGATTGCCGCAGGCATTGTTTCGCTGTTTGTGGCGGCTAAGTAGCGTTAGGGCGCATTCCGAAACGCCAAAAAGAGGGCATACTTTCAGAGTCAGTTGGCTATAATAGCCGACACTCAACATACGACTACTGAAGGAATGCCAGATGAGTTTGAACCAGGTGCCAGCAGGTAAAGACCTGCCAGAAGATATCTACGTTGTCATTGAGATCCCAGCGAATGCTGATCCGATCAAATATGAAGTTGATAAAGAGTCTGGTGCCCTGTTTGTAGACCGTTTCATGTCTACCGCCATGTTCTATCCGTGCAACTACGGCTACATCAACCACACCCTTTCTCTGGATGGTGATCCGGTTGACGTACTGGTTCCGACCCCGTATCCACTGGTCCCAGGCTCAGTGATCCGCTGCCGTCCGGTTGGCGTGCTGAAAATGACTGACGAGTCTGGCGAAGATGCCAAACTGGTTGCCGTTCCGCACACCAAGCTTTCTAAAGAGTACGATCACATTAAAGATGTGAACGACCTGCCAGAACTGCTGCGTGCACAGATCACCCACTTCTTTGAGCACTACAAAGATCTGGAAAAAGGCAAATGGGTGAAAGTGGATGGCTGGGATAACGCCGAAGCCGCTAAAGCCGAAATCATCTCCTCTTACGAGCGCGCACAGAAGAAGTAATTCTGCTGCCGGTTTGTGAGTCGAAAAAAAAAACACCGTCCAACTGGACGGTGTTTTTGTTCAGGCCTCTGGCTCCGCATCGCGCTTCAGCCAGTCACCACTCATAATGCGCTGGCGTCCTGCCACTGAGCGTTGATAGACATAAAGCCATGCACTGCCAAACGGCGTCTGAGTCAGATAACGTTTGTACTCTCCCCCTTTGGTGCGAAGCGCATCCAGCTCCGCAAGGGTTGAGGCATCAATGCGGTACACTTCACACTGTACCGCTCCATTGCCCTCTATGACGCCAGGATAATGCCCCAGACTGTAAAGCTCAAAGCCTTCAATCTGGTGATCACCCAGCCACTGCGCATTCGTCATCCAGTGACTGTTTCCCTGTTTGCGCCGTAAACTGCCGTAGACAATTATTCGCATTGCTAAAACTCAAACTGATAGAGCAAATCGAGAGCCTGATCCACACCGGACACGGCTTCCAGATAGAGTTTAGGCATCAGGCGGTAACGCAAGGTTAACGTCGCCAGTGAATCAAATATGCCAACACCGTATTTTACCTGCAGACCCGGTAGTACATAGCCACTGACCTGCACCTGCTGGCTGTCGCCAACACCCGCAGTATCAACGGCCAGATTACTGACACCGAATGTCTCCCCGATTTTACCCACAACCTGCCCACTTTGTGCAACCCCTAAGCCAACAAGGGCCGAAGTAAGGGCGTTACTGTCGCCGTCACTGCCCAGTCCCTGACCGCGCAGCAGGTAGGAAAGCGCTTCCTGCTGCGACATCGCCGGGTCGGAGAAGACCTCCGCTTTCGGCTCATCGGCAAGGCCGGTGACGCGCAGACCGGCAGTGACGCCATCTTCAGTCGCATCCGGGTTACGGATGGCTTCCAGGTTGATATAAGGCTGATCCGGCGGGCCAGCAAACTGCAGTTCACCTTTGCGCACAATCAGATCCTGACCGTAGGCGTGGAAACGACCCGATGGGATATTGATCTGACCGTTTAAGCCCAGTCCTGACCGATCCTGCACCATCTTCAGATCGCCATTCAGTTTCGCTTTCAGGCCAAATGCCGAGAGCCGCACATCGTTACCGACGTGGATCACCAGATTACTGTTAATCGGGATGGCGGCGGTTTGCGGTGCAATTGGCTTCAGCTGTTCATCCAGCATCACTTCATCCGACGAGACGCCAGTAGCGCTTTCCGGCACTTCCTGCACCGTGATGCGCGCCCACGGAATGTCGACCCGGCCATCAAGGTTAAAGGCGGCCGGCGTCGCTTCAAACACCAGATCCGGCGAGACGTCCATGCGCACCATTGGCGGCACGGTCACGCGAACCCGGCTGCCCTGCGCCGCAATGCGCGCACGCCAGTTATCAAGCTGGCTCCAGTCCGCGTTACCGCTAAGGTTGATGTTGCCCTGGCCGGTCTGCACCAGCCCGTTAAGGGTCGAGCTCATTCCGTTGAACAGCAGATTCAGATTGGCATTGGTCAGATCGACCGGCATAAAGTTGCCATCCACATCGACACCCGTCAGACCAAGCTGACCAAACACCTGTGGCTGCTGGATGCTGCCACCCAGACGCAGGCTGCTGTTCAGGCTGCCTTTGATCTTCTCACCCTGCATCAGGGCCGGATTGAGCATCGCCAGTGAGACATTGCGGATGTTAACGTTGCCGCCCAGCGTGCGGCGATTTTGCGGATCGTCGATCTGCACATTGCCATCCAGCTGCCCGTTATTGGCGATGCGGATCAGCCAGTCGAGCTGGGCGCGTCCGTTACGCAGCGCGGCATTGAGGTTTAGCGTATCAAAGGCGACAGGCAGGTTATTGCCCTGCACATCCTGCACCACTTTCACGCCGTTGCCTTTCAGCGCCACGGTTCCTGTCGGCAGCGCGCCGTCGGCCGTCCAGTTGACGCGCACATCACCGCTGAACAGGCCGCTGAGCTGGGTCGCATCCGGCATAAACGGCTTCACCATCGCCAGATCAAAGCGATTCAGCACGACATGTGCCTTGCCTGCTGGCCCGGCTTCTACCGGCTCTGGTACACAAATCTGTGCATTCGGGTTCTGCCAGCAGTGCGGCCCGATAGTCGCCGTCTGGCGGCTGTTAAGATAGTCGATGGCCATCGCGCGGGTCAGACGCCACTCGCCGACAGGCGTATCAAAGTGGGTATCGTTAAGCGAGCCTCTCCAGCGTTCGGTCTGGCGATCAAAACTGCCGTTCAGCGCCAGCTGGCCAGAGACCGGTTTGCCCTGCACATTCAGCTTCAGCTGATGCTGACGCTCGTTGCCATCCGCATTCAGCGTCAGCAGGCTGATGTTCAGCGCATCCTGCTTCAGCTGTTCGACGCGCAGTTGCAGTTTACCCGCCACCTGTTCGCCGGAACGCACGTCGCCATTCAGCGTAACGCGATTAATCTGCATCTGCTGCCAGCGCAGACCCCGACCGTTGAGATCGGCCAGCAGTTGCGGTGCCTTCAGGGTGCCACGCGCTTTGAGGGTGCCGTTGACGACACCGCCCAGACCGGGCAGCGCATTATCGAGCTGTGGCGCGTCGATGCTGGCATCAAGATCCAGACTGTCGCCCAGCGCCCCTTTAACATCCAGATGGTTGCGTCCCAGCGCCAGCTTAATGCCCGGCACCGTCCACTGGTTGTAGCTGTTACCGGTCAGTGAGCCGTCTGCGGTCACGGCGTTCTGCTTCACGTTTCCTTTCAGCTGAAGCTGCGGCACACTCAGCTGCCAGCTGCCACCATAGAGACTGCCGCGGGTGGTGATTTTTCCATCCAGCCGCGCTGGCCAGTCAGGGTACTGTTTCGCGGTGTTGATCCCGGCCAGCGTCAGCTCACTGCGCCAGCTGATCGCCTTGCTCCAGTCCACCAGCGCGGTGAGGTCAATGTTGCCCTGCAGCGCGGCCACGCGCAGACGTTCCAGGCTGAACTGCTCAACATTGCCTTTACCCGTCAGCGAGATATTGGCTGGTGGTACGGACTCGCCCTTCACGGCTGTTTGCAGTGACATCACATAGTCGGTGGCTTTGCCTTTGAACTGATAGTCCAGGTTATCCGCCTGGTACTGTACCGGGCCGGTTAACGGCCAGCGCAGCTGCGGACTGGTCAGTTGCAGCGACAGCGGCAATCCCGCCACGGCCAGTTGAGTCGTCGCATCCAGCTGTGCTTTCACCGGACCTGAGAGGTTCAGCCCCAGCTTCAGTTCGTCGCGCATTGCACCATTAAGCTTCAGCGCCAGCTTTTCGCCTTTGATCGGGTCGGTGTTAACCGTGCCGTTCAGTGTGAAATCGACCGGCCAGTTATCCGCCAGCGTCGCCTGTCCGCTGCCGTTGAGGTTGCCAAGATTCGAGTCCACTTCCAGCGTGGTCAGTTGCATCTGACGATCGGCGGTTTTGGCCTTCAGCAGTAACCGGCTGACGGAGATATCGGTGTCGCCGGTAATGCGCAGCTGTTCTCCCAGAATCTGCTGCACCTCAATATCCAGTGGCAGACGGAAATCAGGCAGCGCTGGCAGCAGCGGTTGGGCAAACATCGCCTGCAGCGTTTCACCCAGCGGTTTCTCCGCAGGATGGGGTTGCTGAACTTTCGGCTCCACCACCTCTTCATTCACGACTTTCGCCGCTTTCGGCAGCGCAATCAGCAGGCTTTGAATATGGGTCGGATTCAGCGTCAGCGCGCGATCCTGCCATTGCAGGCCGGTAGTAAAGTCGAGCAGCGAGATCGCCGTATCATCCACTTTGACATTGATGTTGTGCAAGCCAAGATGACGCAGCGTAATCGGGTATGGCGTGCTGAGGTTAGTGCTGCCACTCTCCTCTTCCGGCGCAGGTGCAGCAGGTGTCATCTTCTTGCTGTCGACGACCACGCTGATATCACGCAGGGAGACATCGTTAACGCACACGGAGGAGTGCAGCAGGCAGTTGAGATCCACCGCCAGATGGATCTGCCCGGCATCCACGCTGACGCCTGGCATCTCAAAACGCAGACCGTTGAGTGTCAGATTACGCCAGCCGCCATCGACCTGTTTGATCGACAGACCTGGCACCCAGCGTGAAGCGCCCTTCAGCACTAAATGCAGCCCAGGCGTGGTACCGATTAAAAATGCCACGCCGCCCAACAGCAATACCAGAAAGATCAGAATACCGATCAGGACCTTTTTCCACAGCTTCATAGTTCTGGCCCCAGTCCTATATAAAATTGCAGTCCATGTGCTTCGTCATCCCCGATAGGCCTGGCGATGTCTAATTTGATGGGCCCCACAGGCGACGACCAGCGCACACCGACGCCCGCGCCGGTTTTCACGTTACTCTGCTTAATGTCGTTAACAGCTTCACCTGAGTCAACGAACACCGCGCCCCACCATTTTCCGCTGACGTTGTACTGATATTCCAGCGATCCGGTGGCGAGTTTGGATGCACCGGTGAGCTTGCCGTCGTCATCACGCGGTGAAATGTTTTTATATTTGTAGCCGCGAATACTGCGGTCGCCCCCGGCAAAGAAGCGCAGATCCGGTGGCACTTTGTCAAAGTCGTTGGTTTCGATCCAGCCAAGATTGCCACGCGCCACAAAGCGATGGCTGTCGCCCAGCGTGCGGATCCAGACGTTTTGCGCCTGCAGGATCAGGAAGTCAACGTCCGAACCCCAGGTCGTATCAGAGACGTCCACCGAGTAGCGCTGTGAATCACCCCAGGTCGGCATCAGACCGCCACGCGAACGGGTGCGGTTTACGCTGACGCCGGGATAGAGCAGCATCGTGGTGTTGGTCACGCTGCCCTGCGTAAAGTGGTCCAGGCTCCAGCGCAGGTTTACGGCCTTCTGCCAGCCGCTGCTGCTGTCCCAGTTGCGCGACATCGCCAGCGTCGTGGTATCGGCTTTCGTGTCGTTGAGGTCGGTGCGCTTCAGACCGCCAGAGAAGGTGTAGTACTGCTCCAGGGGGCTTTTAAGCAGCGGTACTTTGTAGCTGAGATCGACCTGCTGTTCCGGCGCAGAAACGTAGGCGCTGGCCGCCAGGCTGTGGCCGCTGTCGTTGATCCACGGTTTTTTCCAGGTGCCTTTCAGGCGCGGACCGACATCTGTAGAGTAGCCGACACCGGTTTCAATGGTGTTTTCGGTGCGGGGCGACATCACGGCATTCAGCGGCAGGACTTTGGTCTGGCGTCCCTTGCTGAATTCCGGCGCAACCACCACCGAATTAAACCAGCCGGTGGCGGAAAGGCGACGATTCAGTTCGGCTAAATCGCGGGAGCTGTAGTAATCCCCCTCTTTGAACGGCACCAGATTCTGCAGGTACTCTTCGCGAATCTGCGAACCCTGGAACGTGACGTCGCCAAAGCGATAGCGCTCGCCGCTGTCGTAGTCAATATCCCAGAAGGCTTCACGCCGCTCTACCGAGACGCCGAGCTGGCTTTTTTTAAAGGTGCCGTCGAAGTAGCCGTTACGCAGCGCAAGATTTGAGAAACCGCTTTTGAATCGGTCATATTGCCCGTGGTTAAGCTGCGTACCTACTTTGGGCCGTCCCTGCTTCACCCAGGCTTTGTAATCAGGATCATTGCGCGCATCACCTTCGACGACGATGGTGCTGCCGCCGATTTTGACAGGCTCGCCAGGGGTGACATGGGCCACTAATACCGGGCGACCACCCTGCGCAGGCGCGGGACGGGATTCAAAATCGATGGTGGGCTCATAATAACCGAGTGCGCGTAGCCCCTCTTTTATCGCAACAGAAACACGCGCGCGAAAACGGCCATCGTTAGAAACCTCATCGCTGCCGATGGTAGACAGACGCGCCCTGACATTTCTCTGAAGATCCCCGGTTAAGCCGTCTACCTGTAATCGCACTGTCGCCGCCTCAAGGGCGGGCGCGGCAAGCAGCAGGCCAGCCATGCAATAAACATAAAATCGTGGCACCTGTACTCCTGTTAATCATGCCGGCCCCTTTTCCGCGGGGCACTTATTAATCATCTTTGCCCGCACTACCGCACGGCAACACCCTCATCATAGCCGCACTTTATGGTAAACGGCGGCGCAACGCTGACATCTAAGTCAAATAACAGGCTATTGTCGGTAAATGGGTATCGCGATACAACTCCTGAGGGGTGGAATGATCAAATCCGGATGACTCACTCAGATAAATCCGAGTCAATAACCGGCCGCTCTGGACGCAGATGCTGTCTGATGCGGCGGTTTGCCCTCTGGCGGCACAATGAGCGCTCCTGCTATAATCTGCCACCACAGGCATTCCGCCTGTTTTCATTTCTGCCCCGACATCTTTTTTCCTGTCGAACAGGCGCAGACATTTTTGGCACGGATAGCTGTGTTTCACGGATAAACCAACTCTGTTTGCGCTTACCCACGCTGCCCAGGCCAAAAATGACAAGTGGATAACCCTTTGGATCTCATATGTTAGATAGCTTACTTGTCATTCTGTTGCTGATCGTAATCAGTGCCTTTTTTTCTCTGTCAGAGATATCGCTGGCGGCCGCTCGTAAGATCAAACTCAAACTTCTGGCCGATGAAGGCAATGTTAATGCGCAGCGTGTGCTTAAAATGCAGGAAACGCCGGGCATGTTCTTCACCGTGGTGCAGATTGGCCTTAACGCCGTCGCCATCCTGGGCGGTATTGTCGGCGACGCGGCCTTTTCACCGGTTTTCAGCGGCCTGTTTAACCGTTTTGTCTCGCCGGAACTGGCAGAGCAGCTCAGCTTTATCTGCTCCTTCACCATCGTCACCAGCCTCTTTATCCTGTTCGCCGACTTAACGCCGAAGCGGGTTGGCATGGTCGCACCGGAAACCATCGCGCTGCGCATCATCAACCCGATGCGTTTTTGCCTGCTGGTGATGCGTCCGCTGGTGTTTCTGTTTAACGGCCTGGCCAACGTCTTCTTCCGTATATTCAAACTGCCGATGGTGCGTAAAGATGACATCACCTCTGACGACATCTATGCCGTCGTTGAAGCGGGTGCGCTGGCGGGCGTGCTGCGTAAGCAGGAGCATGAGCTGATTGAAAACGTGTTTGAGCTGGAATCGCGTACCGTTCCCTCTTCCATGACCTCACGTGAGAATATCGTCTGGTTTGATCTGCATGAAGATGAAACCAGCCTCAAGACCAAAATCGCTGAACATCCACATTCTAAGTTTCTGGTCTGCAGCGGTGATATCGATCATATCGTCGGTTATGTCGACTCTAAAGAGCTGCTGCTGCGTGTGCTGGGCAATCAGAGTATGGCGCTGAACAGCGGTCTGCAGATTCGCTCTGCGCTGATTGTGCCGGACACGCTGACCCTCTCCGAAGCGCTGGAAAGTTTTAAAACCGCTGGTGAAGATTTTGCGGTGATCATGAACGAGTATGCGCTGGTCGTGGGCATCATTACCCTGAATGACGTGATGACCACGCTGATGGGTGACCTGGTAGGCCAGGGTATGGAAGAGCAGATTGTGGCGCGCGATGAAAATTCATGGCTGGTTGAGGGCGGTACGCCGATTGATGACGTGATGCGCGTGCTGGACATTGATGATTTCCCGCAGTCAGGCAACTATGAAACCATCGGCGGCTTTATGATGTATATGCTGCGTAAGATTCCGAAGCGAACTGATTTTGTGAAGTTTGCTGGCTACAAGTTCGAGGTGGTGGATATTGATAGCTATCGCATCGACCAGTTACTGGTTACCCGCATCGACGAACGACCGCCGGTACTGAGCATGACGAAGAGCGAAGAAGAGTAGGATGACTCAGGGCCAGGTTCTGACTGTCGAGTAAAAGAGTCTGTCGGACCAGACACTAAGGGCGCCATTGGCGCCCTTGATATTAGTTGAACTCAAGCTTGAGACGAACGACCTGGCGGTTAATTTCTGACATCACGCTCAGATGCTGTTTGTCTTTGACGCGCGGGATTAAGACTTTCCCTTTATCGAACTCGAACGCGCCAACGTCCTTGATATACAACCTTCCTTTGAACAGCGTTTTTACATATTTCGCTATTTGTAGCGGATTATAGCGCTGGAAGATCTTCATACTGACTAACTCCTGTACATTTTTAAAGCACGCTTCGCCGTTTCCAAATTTGGTTCCAGCCCATGAAGCGCGAATTCGCGATAACTATAGAACACTAAAATCGACTGGTGTTCCGAAAAGTGAATTTTTTTACTGAATTGACACATCATTACAGAACACTCTGTTATCAGGGTCATACAAGACAGTATAAACCTTCAGTGGTTAAGGAATTGTGGTGTCCATAGCAAACCTGACACCTTTCTATGACAGGCGCATCATCCCTGCTTACTATTGCAGTAAAATGACTGACTGGTCCGATCACTTAAGGAAATAGCAATGCGAAACATTCTGACCGCGGTGGCGTTGTCTTTGCTGATACCAGCAGGCGTGATGGCCCATGACCTCAGGCTGGGATCACGAGTCCCGGCCATTGGCGTCAACGATAAAGGCGAACTGTTATTACAGCAGGAGAAGTTTAGCTACAAAAACTGGAATAGCGCGCAGCTCAGTGGAAAAGTTCGCGTAGTCCAGCATATTGCTGGCCGCTCCTCTGCTAAAGAGATGAATGCGGCACTGATAGAGGCGATCAAAGCCGCGAAGCTGCCGCATGACCGCTATCAGACTACCACTATCGTGAATACCGATGACGCCATTCCCGGCACCGGCATGTTTGTGCGCAGCAGCGTTGAGACCAACAAGCAGCAATATCCGTGGTCGCAGTTTGTCATCGACAGCAAGGGCAATGTGCAGCATGCCTGGCAGCTACAGTCGGGCGGTTCCGCCATTGTGGTACTGGATAAACAGGGCAAGGTGAGATTTGTGAAGGATGGATCGCTGACACAGGATGAAGTGACAAAAGTGATGGCGCTGCTGGCCTCACTGCTGAAAGAGTAATCGCTGAAATCCCGGCGGTCACAGAGAGACCGTCGGGTTTTCATAAGCCTGCAAATTCAGACAGCATTAAAACAGTGAGACGCGGAAGCCAGGATTAAGGAAGGACTCGCGCGGCGCGTAGTCCAGGGTTTTACCCTGCCAGTCATGCACATGGGCACCTGCGGCCATCGCCACGGCATGACCCGCGCCGGTATCCCAGATGTTGGTTGGCCCGAAACGAGGATAGAGCTGGGCTTTCCCTTCCGCCACCAGGCAGAATTTCAGAGAAGATCCAGTGGCGACGGTCTGATGTTCACCCAGCTGTTTCAGGTACTCTTTCATCTCGGCGTCATCGCCATGTGAGCGGCTTACCACCACCAGCGGAGGACGCGCGTCACGGGCATGAATCTGCTCACGCTGACCGCCCTCCTCTTTCCACGCTTTGCCGTCTGCTGCGGAGTACATTACGCCCAGCACCGGCGCGTAAACCACGCCCATCACCGGCTTGCCCGCTTCGATTAGCGCAATATTGACGGTAAATTCGCCGTTGCGCTTGATGAACTCTTTGGTGCCATCCAACGGATCGACCAGCCAGTAACGCTGCCAGTGCTGACGCACCTCCCAGGCAGGAGGATCTTCTTCTGACAGCACCGGTATCTCAGGCGATAACTGCTTCAGGCCCTTCATGATGACGTTGTGCGCCGCGATATCCGCAGCGGTCACCGGTGAATCGTCCGATTTGTGAGAAACGTCAAGCGGCGCGGCACCGTTATAGACCTGCATAATCGCGTCGCCCGCTTCGCGTGCCAGTTGGCAGATTTGCTCTAACATTTTTCACCTCGTTGTGTCTGTCTGCTGCGGGATAGGTTCACCCCAGCTAGTGACATTTTAGCAGTTCAGCCTGCGGTGCTCATGCACAGGCAGCTGGCCCATCAATTTTTAGATATATCAATACCATAGTTACACGCTTATCGCTACGCCTGTGCCGCTGCGCCTCCGGCGTATAAGAATCCGCCGCTGGCTGATGCGCCAAAACGTTATATCCATCACGATTTAAAATGACTATCTGTCATGCTTTTACATTATTTTGAGAGCCTGAATTTAATTTGCAGCAGGAGCAAGCATGTTTAAGCCCGGAATGATGTTACTGGCCCTGAGCGTTTCCGCCGCCACCCAGGCCGCAACGGTCGATCTGCGGATACTGGAAACCACCGATCTGCACAGCAATATGATGGATTTCGACTATTACAAAGACACGCCAACCGAGAAGTTTGGGCTGGTGCGAACCGCCACGCTGATTCACGCTGCGCGCCAGGAGGTGAAGAACAGTCTGCTGGTCGATAACGGTGACATTATCCAGGGCAGCCCGCTGGGTGACTATATGGCGGCGAAAGGGTTACGTGATGGCGAAATTCATCCGGTTTATAAGGCGCTCAACACACTGGATTACAGCGTTGGCAACCTCGGTAATCATGAATTTAATTATGGCCTGCCCTACCTGAAAAAAGCGCTGGCAGGGGCACGCTTTCCTTATGTGAACGCCAACGTGATTGATGTGAAGAGCGGCAAGCCGCTGTTTACCCCCTATATCATCAAATCCAGCACGGTGGTTGATCGCGAGGGGAAAACACAGACTCTGAAGGTTGGCTATATCGGCTTTGTGCCGCCGCAGATCATGGTGTGGGATAAGGCCAATCTGCAGGGCAAAGTGCGGGTCGATGACATCACCGAAACGGCACGCCGTTATATACCTGAGATGCGCGCCCAGGGTGCCGATCTGATTATCGCTATCCCCCACTCCGGCCTGAGCAGCGAGCCGTATCACACGATGGCGGAGAACTCGGTTTACTATCTCAGCCAGGTGAAAGGCATTAACGCCATCCTGTTTGGTCATGCGCATGCGGTCTTCCCCAGTAAGGAATTCGCCGCCATTAAGGGTGCAGACATCGTTAACGGGACGCTGAACGGGATTCCGGCAGTGATGCCAGGCATGTGGGGCGATCATCTGGGCGTGGTCGATCTGGTGCTGAGCAATGAAGATGGACACTGGCAGGTAAGCAGCGGCAAAGCGCAGGCGCGGCCGATTTATGACGTCGCCGCGAAGAAATCGCTGGCGGCGGAAGATCCTGCACTGGTGAAAGTGCTCGCTGACGATCACCGCGCGACGCGGGAGTTTGTGGCGAAACCCATCGGCAAGTCCGCCAATGTAATGTATAGCTATCTGTCGCTGGTGCAGGATGACCCAACAGTACAGATCGTCAATAATGCTCAGCGCGCCTACGTGGAGCACTTTATTCAGGGCGATCCGGATCTGGGCCGACTGCCGGTACTCTCTGCGGCTGCGCCGTTTAAAGCGGGCGGACGTAAAAACGACCCATCGAGTTACACCGAAGTGGAGAAAGGCGCGCTGACCTTCCGTAACGCCGCCGACCTTTATCTCTATCCCAATACGCTGGTGGTGATGAAAGTCACAGGCGCACAGGTCAAAGAGTGGCTGGAGTGTTCTGCGGGCCAGTTTAACCAGATCGATCCACACAGCAGCAAAACGCAGTCGCTGATCAACTGGGATTTCCGCACCTATAACTTCGACGTCATTGATGGGGTAAATTACCAGATCGATGTGACTCAGCCTGCGCGCTACGACGCGGAGTGTAAACTGATCCACCCGGATGTTTCACGTATCCGCCAGCTTACCTGGCAGGGTAAGCCTGTCGATCCGCAGGCCACTTTCCTGGTGGCGACCAATAACTATCGCGCTTACGGCGGCAAGTTTGCTGGCACCGGGGATAAGTACATTGCTTTTGCTTCGCCGGACGAGAACCGGGCAGTGGTTGCGGCTTATATCAGCGCAGAAACTAAAGCACACGGTGAAGTGCAGCCGAAGGCGGACAATAACTGGCGTCTGGCACCGATTACCTCATCCACCCCGCTCGATATTCAGTTTGAAACGGCACCGGGTGATAAGGCGACCGGCTTTATTCAGCAGCATGCGCAATATCCGCTTCAGCCCAAAGGGACAGATGCGATTGGCTTTGCGCTGTGGCAGGTGAATTTACAGCAGAAATAAGACGGGAGAAAACGCTGCAACCGGGTTAGTTGCAGCGTCCGGGTATTACAGAATTTCCAGCAGCTCAACTTCGAAGATCAGGGTGCTGAATGGTGGGATAGAGGCACCCGCACCGCGCTCGCCATACGCGAGGTTCTGTGGTATCACCAGCTCCCATTTTGAGCCAACCGGCATCAGGGTCAGTGCTTCGATCCAGCCAGGGATAACACCGCTTACCGGGAATTCTGCCGGTTCGCCACGGGCAACCGAGCTGTCAAATACGCTGCCGTCGATCAGTTTGCCGGTGTAGTGAACGCGTACCCGATCCTGACGTGATGGGATTGGACCTTCGCCCTGAGTAATCACGCTGAACTGCAGGCCTGATTCGGTGCTGCTCACGCCTTCACGCTGCGCATGTTCCTGCAGGAACGCCTGACCTTCTGCTGCCATAGCTTCGGTGCGCTCACGACGTACGCCTTCCGCACGTTCGTGTACTTCACGCAGTGCGCGATGAACCACGTCAACCGGTACGGCCGGTGAGTTCCCTTCCAGCGCGTCGCGCAGACCCGCGAGCAGTGCTTCTGGTTGCAGACCCTGCAGACCAGATTCCAGCAACTGCTGGCCAACCTGTAAACCAATACCGTAACTTGCTTGTGCTTCGACGCTGTCGAAAGAAGGGGTAGTCATCTTCGTTCCTTTCACTCTCGGATAAATTCGAACCGGCAGCATAGCAGTGCAGGCCGCTGGCGTAAAATGCCCTGCGTCGCAGATGACTTTTACGGATGAAAGAGAAACAATAGAGCCGTCAGATTTATCAATGCTGGCAGGCACTTCGCGCCGGTATTGCCCATACTATAACTATCGATGGGGATCACCCCGTCTGTAGCACCTGAATAAGAGAGCAAACATGGGCCAGATTGCCCCACGCCGCCGCAGGATGCGTGCACAACATATCGTATCCCGGCTACAGACCTGGCTGGCCGCACGCAGGCCGCAGCAGCCTGCCGGAGAGGAGGAACCCCGAATGGCTTCAGACGCGTCATCCCGCCTGCCGAGCTGGCTACAGCGTATCTGGCATTTTACCGATCACATTCGCTGGATGGACCCGCTGCCAGCGCCGCACCGTCGGGGCATCGTAGCTGCCCTGCTGGTGATGCTGGTGGCGTTTCTCTGGCCCGCCAGTACATTGCGCTATCCGGTTGAGCAGCCTGTCGCACCCCAGGCTGAGAAGGAGGTGCCGATGCAGGCGGATATTTATGAAAACAACGGTACCCGTCAGCCTTCATCCTCGCAATCTCAGCAGACGCCAAAAGCCGATTCTCAGGGGGAATGGCGTAACCTCACCATCGCTTCCGGTCAGACGCTGGCGCAGCTGTTTCGTGACAACAGTCTGCCAGTTAATGATGTGTTTGCGATGGCGCGGGTGGAAGGCAGCGATCAGCCGCTCAGCACACTGAAAAGTGGTCAGCAGGTTAAAATCCGTCAGGATGCGCAGGGTGCAGTAACAGGTCTGACGGTGGATGGCGCTAACGGCCCGGTGCTGTTTACCCGTCAGCCCGATGGCAGCTTTATTCGCGCGCAGTAATGGGAACAGCGGATAAACAAAGGTATAAAAACAAAAACGCCGGCACAGGGCCGGCGTTGATGTCGTGCTTAGTTAATCAGGATTAACCAGCAACAACTTGCACGTTCAGTTTAGCGAAGACTTCGCTATGAACCTGGAAGCTTACTTCATGCTCACCGGTAGTGCGCAGAACGCCGTTCGGCAGACGAACTTCGCTCTTAGCAACTTCAACGCCTGCTGCAGTCACTGCATCAGCGATGTCGCGGGTACCGATTGAACCGAACAGTTTACCTTCATCGCCTGCTTTAGACGTGATGGTTACCGTGCCCAGTGCATTGATTTTCTCAGCGCGTGCAGTTGCTGCAGACTGAACGTCAGCCAGTTTGGCTTCCAGTTCAGCACGGCGTGCTTCGAAGAACTCAACGTTTTTCTTAGTAGCAGGAACAGCTTTGCCCTGTGGTACTAAGAAGTTACGAGCGTAGCCCGCTTTAACGTTAACCTGATCACCCAGGGTGCCAAGGTTTGCTACTTTATCAAGCAGAATAACTTGCATTACCTTATCCTCTTAAAGTCGTTAATGGACAGTTGCCGATTACTGATGACGATCAGTGTACGGCAGCAGAGACAGGTAACGCGCACGCTTGATGCAGCGAGCCAACTGACGCTGGTATTTTGCACGAGTACCGGTGATACGGCTCGGGACAATTTTACCGCTTTCGGTAATGTAGTTTTTCAACGTTGCGATGTCTTTGTAATCGATCTCAACAACGCCTTCCGCGGTGAAACGGCAGAACTTGCGACGACGGAAATAACGTGCCATTAGGCTAGTCTCCAGAATCTATCAATTCAATCTGCTCGGCATGGAACACCACTTTGCTCTGGCCATTTCGTGCCTGATGGCAACTAATGAAACCGTCGAGTGTGAGTTGCGTGCCGACCGTTATATGTTGAGTAATCACCTGATGGGCGCTGCCGCTAATAATAACAGGCATACGACACCAGGCTTGCCGGTGAAACCCGGCCTCCTCCTGCACTGAGCGGTGCTCAAGCACGAACTGACAGTGAGGAATTCCTGACGGGCTAACTCTTCGAACCGGTGTCCTGCACACAGTGCCTGACAGGCGAAGTCGATTGACCGTCACGATGGATTACTCTTCAGAATCCCCAGCATCTGACTCATCAGCGGATTCGTTAGCAAAATCTTCGCGACGATCACGACGCTCATCTTTCGCTTTAACCATCGGCGATGCTTCAGTTACCGCGTTTTTAACGCGCATAACCATGCTACGGATAACGGCGTCGTTGAAGCGGAAGTTCGTTTCCAGCTCATCGATCGCTTCCTGCGGCGCTTCAACGTTCATCAGAACGTAATGCGCTTTGTGCAGTTTGTTGATCGGGTAAGCCAGCTGACGGCGGCCCCAGTCTTCCAGACGGTGAATCGTGCCTTCTGCACCAGTGATAGCACCAGTGTAACGCTCGATCATGCCAGGAACCTGTTCGCTCTGGTCAGGATGAACCATAAATACGATTTCGTAATGACGCATCGAAATTGCTCCTTACGGATTATTCAGCCTCCTGTCGGGGTCAACCGCGGCCCATGGAAGCAAGGAACGTTATAGGCTGTGTCCCACAAAGGTTCGCTGTGACGAGCGCTTGTGGGACACAGCCTGAGAATGCGGCTGAAAAATTGACGCGTAATGATACTGGTGACGGCCCCTGAACTCAAGCGCACATTTAAACAAATTGCCGATAGCGTGCCAGATACCGTGGCTTTTTGTGCTAATGGCGTGAATACAGCGGGTTAATGCCGCTTTGTTCAAAAACGCTGACAGAGAGGTTCAGAGAGACGATCTGGCGATAATATGCTCAGTCGCTAAACTGAATAAAGACGCGACGGTTCGCTTAGTGGCGTCATTCAGAGTGTGTTCCCTGAAGTGAGGAGTCGGGCATGAAAACGTTCGTCATCGCCACTTTACTGGGTCTCTTCCTGTCTCCACCCGCTCTTGCCAGCTATGCTGACTGTGCGCAGCAGATGAGAAGTCACAGCAGCGAAGCGGCATCGGGTTATGTCTACGTTAACCGGCTGGATACGCCGGAAAGAAACCCGGTCAATGCGCCTGCCAGAACAGCAGAAAAATCGTCTGCACACTGGTAAGTGCCGGTAGGTTTACGGGCGGCAGAGTCATTCTCCGCCCGTTCATTGTTTAAAGCTGATGTTTAAAAAAGCTGACCAGCGCCGTTAAGGCAGATGGGGTGATCTTGTGCCCAATCTGCTTCTCCGAAAGTGAGGTCAGATGCTGCGCCAGCCCGTTTTCACGCAGTGCGCGCTCCAGTCGTACGCTCTCCGCCCAGGGCACCACCTCATCCGCCTCACCATGCCACAACAGCAGCGGTCGGTTTGCCAGTGCCTGCAGATGATTGCAGGGATCGTAGTCCGCCAGCGGTGCCATGCGGGCCGCAAACTGCGCCTTCTGCTCCGGCGTGTTGGCCACCAGCGGCGGAAAGAGCGACTCGCTGAGCTGCATAAAATAGCCCGATCCCATCATACAGGCGACACTCTGAATCTGCGGATAACGTGCCATCGCACCCAGCGCCGTCATCCCGCCCATCGACGCGCCTGCCACGGCGAAATGCCCGTCAGCGATCAGATTCTCATTGCGCAGCGCAGTTTCCAGCAGCGGCAGCTCATCAATGTTCTGCTTCAGTATTTCCCAGAAGCGGCCCAGGCGTACTTCGGCGTCACCGTGATAACGCGCGCCGTGCAGCTCGGCATCCGGCATGACTGCCCGAAATCCCGCCTGCGCCAGCGCAACGGCGAAGTAGGCGTAGACCTCTTTTGATGAGGTGAAGCCGTGATAAAACAGTACGGTCGGCAGTGGCTGATTCCGCTGTCCGGCAGGCGTGGCGTGCAGGCATTCGATACCGGCCAGCGTTTCTGTGGTGAGTTCAATCATGGTCTCTCCTGAGCGGGGGCAAGGCGTGCCGTTCAAGTGTACGTTCTGCGGGTTAATTTGCGAAATTCCCCGCTGCGCTTAGTTATGCTATTCCACGCTAAACTTTTTTCGCAGTATGCCGTTGATCGTGTATTCCCCTAACTTGATCAAAGGTAATTTATGAAGCGTCTCTCTCTCAGCGGACTGAGTCTCGGAGTTAAGCTGTCTGTACTGACGTCTCTCAGCGTAGCGCTGCTGTTACTGGTACTGACCCTGACTCAAAGCCACAACGCCTCCCGCCAGCTGGAAAATCTCGCCATCGATGACATGCACAACCAGGTGCAGGGCATCTATGAAATGACTACCATGTTTAACGCCACCCTCACCGAAGAGGTGGCTCACTATACCGATCTGTTTACCAGTTTCCTGCCCAGGCGCTTTAGCCTGGATGAAAGCTCGCGAGTGCAGGTGGGTGCCTTTTCGACACCGGTGCTGCGTGCCGGGTTAAAAACGCTGAACCTCGATCAGACCGCGGTTGACGATTTCACCGACCGCACCGCCGCCGTGGCGACCATTTTTGTGCGCGATGGTGATGATTTTGTCCGTGTTTCAACTTCGCTGAAAAAAGAGGATGGCAGTCGCGCCATCGGTACGCAGCTTGACCGCACGGGCGCCGCCTGGAAGAGTGTTCACCAGGGCGAAGTCTACCGCGGCCTGGCCACGCTGTTCGGCCATCGCTACATCACCCAGTATCAGCCGGTAAAAGATGAGAGTGGCAAGGTCGTCGCCATCCTGTTTGTCGGTGTTGGCATTGATAAGCAGTATGCCCTGATGCGCGAGAAAATCCTGGCGCGCCGGCTGGGCGACAGCGGCCATTTCTATGTGCTCAACGGTACGCCAGGCAAGAATCAGGGCGTGTATCTGTTCGATCTGCACAATGAAGGGAAACGTCCAGACTGGGATGACGCGACACTACAGCCCCTGCTGACGCAGCCGCAGGGTATGCAGCAGGTGGAGATCAACGGTAAACAGCAGATGCTGGCATGGCAGCAACTGCCGGGCTGGAACTGGGTGATTACCGGTGAAGTTAACCGTGCCAGCCTGCTTGCCCCGATTACCCACAGCCGTAACCTGTTCCTGATTACCGGACTGATTCTGGTGGTGATCTTCGCGCTGGGGTTTGTCTGGTACAGCCGTCGGGCGATTACCCGTCCCCTGCAGCAGGTGATCCATCTGGCGGAGCAGTATGCCGCCGGAAATCTGCAGGTCCATATGGTTACCCGCCGTCGTGATGAAGTCGGTCAGTTGATTATCGCGATTAACGGCATTGGCGATGGGCTGGAAAAAATCGTCGGCCAGGTGCGCGGCGCGGCGCAGGAGATCAGCGACGGCACGGACACCATCGCGGCCAGCAGCCATAACATCAGCGAGCAGATTGGGCGTCAGGCCAGCAGCGTGGAGCAGACCTCAGCCAGCATGGAGCAGTTTGGTGCCACGGTCGAACACACCGCTGACAGCCTGCGTCAGGCGATGTCACTGGTGGCCGAAGCCAGCGATATCGTCAGTCATGGCAGCCAGACGGTGGTGCGCTCGGTTAACACCATGTCGGCCATTAAGGTGTCATCGCAAAGCATTGCAGATATCACCCATGTGATTGAGTCGATCGCCTTCCAGACCAATATTCTGGCACTGAATGCGGCCGTTGAAGCGGCACGAGCCGGTGAACAGGGCCGTGGCTTTGCTGTGGTGGCTGCAGAGGTGCGTGCGCTGGCACAGCGTTCCGCGCAGGCCGCCAAAGAGATTGATGGACTGATTGCCACCTCTATCAGCAACGTGGCGGAGGGACACCAGCTCTCTGAGCAGACGCGCGATGCGATGACCGACATTGTGACCCACATCGAACAGGTGCAGGCGCTGATGGGCGAGATCAACGTGGCAGCGCAGGAGCAGGCGGCGGGTATCGGCCAGGTGAATCTGGCGATGAACCAGATCAGCCAGGCGACCCATCAGAACAGTGAACTGGTGGCGCAGGCAGAAAACAGCGCACAGAACCTGAGTGATAAAGGGCATCACCTGACTCAGCTGGTCAGCGTTTTCAGCCTTAAATCCTGACGTCATTCAGGACGATGACATACACTTACTGTTTCGTCCTGAACAGGGGTTTTGCTATGCGTTACGCTTACTTACTGATAATCAGTCTATTGCTGGCAGGCTGTTCCGCATTTGAAACCACGCCAAAAGCCCCGCCTGCGCCAACCCAACAGGCGCAGGAAATTTCACGGGCACAGAGTGGCGGTTTGCCGAAGCTGGGTAACATTACCGTTAACGTGCATGGCTCACCGGATGATGCCCAGCGGGCCATCGCCGCCCAGTCTAATCAGGCTGGCGCGGCTTACTATCAGATCGTGATGCTGAGCGAAACGGTGATGCCCGGTTTATGGTACGCCAGCGCAATTCTGTACGGTACCTCACCGGCCACAGGCGCGGGCCAGTAACCGGTCAGTCACTGCGGCCTCAAACGGGTGTGAACCCCGCTGGTCGAGCCACTGCTGGCACCACGCATCCGCCAGGGGTGGCTCACTGTATTTCAGTAGCTGAGCGCCTGTCGCCAGCTGCAGCAGCGCGTGGGTGACCTCGCGCGCCTGCTCTTCGGGAACGTTCTTAAGCCTCAGTCGCAGCTGACGCCAGCGCGTATCGAAATGCCGATTACTCCCTTTTACCGCCTCAAACTCCTGACTCAGCATCTCAGTCACCTCTGCGTGACGGCCGAGTACGCGCAGAACGTCAAGACACATCACATTGCCCGATCCTTCCCAGATGCTGTTGACCGGCATGTCACGATAGAGCCGCGGCAGCTCACTCGCTTCGCAGTAACCGATGCCTCCCAGCACTTCCATCGATTCCGCCACAAACGGCGCACCCGCTTTGCAAATCACATATTTTGCCGCTGGCGTAAATAAACGGGCAAAGGCGACCTCATGCGGTTTGGCCGGTTGTGACCAGGCACGAGCCAGCCGCATCAGCAGAGCAGTTTGCCCCTCAAGCTGCAGCGCCTGCTGTGCCAGAACCTGACGCATCAGCGGCTGATCAACCAGATTTTTTCCCATGACCTGACGCTGATGAGCATGCCAGAGCGCCACCGAGAAGGCGCGCCGCATCTGGCCATGACTGCCGAGCGCGCAGTCAAAGCGCGTCATACCGGCCATTTTCAGGATCAGCCGTACGCCTTCGCCCTCTTCCCCCAGCAGCCAGCCGGTCGCGTCGCGAAATTCCACTTCGCAGCTGGCATTTGAGCGATTGCCCAGCTTATCTTTGATCTGCTCAAGCTGGATGGCGTTGCGTGACCCGTCGGGCAACAGACGCGGCAGGAAAAAACAGCTTAATCCCTCGGGCGTCTGTGCCAGGACCAGATGCGCATCACTCTGGGGCACTGAGAAGAACCACTTGTGGCCGGTCAGCCGCCAGGCTTCTCCCGGGCCGCGCGCCCCCAGCGGCTCGGCACGGGTGGTGCTGGTAAGCAGATCGCTGCCGCCCTGCTTTTCTGTCATGCCCATCCCGATCAGCAATCCGCGTTTCTGGTCGCCGGGCTGTGCATGCGTGTCGTAGCGGTCGCTGAGCAGCGGATCGAGCCAGCTTTCAAACGCGGCGGGCAGATAAGCCTGCAGCAGCGGAATGGCGGCGTGCGTCATGGTCACCGGGCAGAGCGTACCCGCATCTACCTGCGCGTGCAGGATAAAGCGTGCAGCGCGCGCTACGCTGGCCTGTTCACGCACCGTAGGTTGCCAGCTGAGGTTGTGCAGACGACTGGCGCAGACGCCCTGCATCAGCAGGTGCCAGGCAGGATGAAAGCGAACCTCATCCAGGCGCACGCCACGGGCATCGTAGCGCAGCAGTTCAGGCGGTTCAGCATTGGCGAGCCGGCCCAGCTCCAGCGACTCGGCGCTGCCTAGCTGGCGGCCGACTGACGCCAGCCATTCCCCATCCCATCCGGCGCCTTCGCGTGACAGTGCCTCGCCAAGCGGCGTGTCAGACAGGAACAGGTTACTGTTGCTCAGTGGATGGGGCTGATTAAAAACGGTGTGTGTTGTCCAGGTCATAACGACTCCTCACGGATGTCACTCAGTAAGTATACCCGTCGTCTTTCAAGCTGCATTTTTGTTGGCTGCGTTCACTCACCCGAATCACTTACTCATGTAAGCTCATCGGGATTCGTTCTCTTGCCGCCTCAATGCAACCCGAAATCCTTTGGGTATATACGAATGACGCGCAGTTATGCCTGGTACAGAAACTAATTTGTGGCGAGGATCACATCGGGGATCAGGCGTTGCGCTGACGCACCGCTTCAAACAGGCAGACACCGGTTGCCACCGAGACGTTGAGTGAAGAAACACTGCCCGCCATCGGAATGCTGATCAGCTCATCGCAATGCTCGCGGGTCAGACGGCGCATGCCTTCGCCTTCCGCGCCCATTACCAGCGCCATAGGACCGGTCATTTTGCTCTGGAAGACGGTATGGTCCGCTTCACCTGCGGTGCCGACCACCCAGATGTTGTACTCCTGCAGCAGGCGCAGTGTACGCGCAAGATTAGTGACGCGAATCAACGGCACATTCTCTGCCGCACCGCTGGCCACTTTTTTTGCTGTGGCATTCAGTGGAGCAGAGCGATCTTTCGGCACGATAATCGCGTGAACACCGGCCGCATCGGCGCTACGCAGGCAGGCACCCAGGTTGTGCGGATCGGTAACCCCATCCAGCACCAGCAGGAAAGGCTTCTCCAGGCCCTGCAGCAGATCCGGCAGGTCGCCTTCCTGATACTGACGACCCGGTTTTACCCGTGCCACGATTCCCTGATGCACACCGCCTTCAACCTGGCTATCGAGCCACTTACGCTCGGCCAGTTGAATCACGATCCCCTGAGCTTCCAGCGCGGCGACCACGGGTTGCAGGCGACGATCGTCGCGGCCTTTGAGGATAAAGACTTCCTGAAAACGTTGTGGATCACGTTCCAGCAGCGCCTGCACGGCATGGATACCAAAAATAATTTCGCTCATCGATCTGCTCAGTGGTTGGAAATGAATAAATGACCGCCCTTTCTGCGGAGAGAAAGGGCGGGTACGCGCACCCTATTACACTCAGCCTTCAGGCTCAGCTTTTTTTCTGGCGCGCTTCGCCCGGGTGGCGGCGGCGATTTTACGGGTTTTTTCCGAGACGTTTTTACTTTTTTTCTCGGTATTCGCCGTGGCAGGTTTGCCCTTGTCACCCCGGAATGCAGCATCCGGCTCGAAGTTGGACTTTTTGTTCACGTTACGACGACGCTTCGCTGGCGCATTGTCTTCACGCTTCGCCCGATCACGCGCGGTTTTACCTTCACCACGCACCTGGCGCTGGCTGGAGATAAGAGCAAAGTCGATTTTACGCTCGTCCATATGGACCGCCTCGACACGCACTTCAACGGTGTCACCCAGACGATAGGTGCGGCCGCCCGATTCACCAATCAGACGCTGACCTACCGGGTCAAAACGGTAGTAATCGTTGTCGAGGGTTGAAACGTGCACCAGACCATCGATGAACAGATCGCTCAGGCGGACAAAGAAGCCAAATCCGGTCACGCTGGAGATGACGCCGTTGAAGACGTTGCCGACCTGATCCTGCATGAAGTCACACTTGAGCCAGTCCGCGACGTCGCGGGTTGCTTCATCGGCGCGACGTTCGGTCAGGGAACAGTGCAGACCCAGTTGCAGCATCTCCGGCATCTCGTAGTGATAGCCACCGGTTGCTGTCGTCATATCTTTGGCGACGCTGCGCTCCTTCGGCATCAGGTATTTGATGGCGCGTTGTACCAGGCCTTTACCTTCATCCTGCTCTTTTGCCAGCAGATATTTGATGGCGCGGTGCAGCGTCAGATCCGGATAGCGACGAATTGGCGAAGTAAAGTGCGCATACGATGAGAGTGCCAGACCAAAGTGACCGCGGTTTTCCGGATCGTAAACCGCCTGCTTCATCGAACGCAGCAGCATCGTTTGCAGCATCTCTGCATCAGGACGATCGGCAACCTGCTTCAGCAGCGCCGCATAGTCGGCAGGCTGCGGTTTGTTGCCGCCTGGCAGAGTCAGTCCCAGCTCGTTGAGCACGGTACGGAAGCTCTTGATGCTCTCATCGGTCGGGCGATCGTGATCGCGGAACAGTGCCGGTTCCTGATTTTTCTCAACGAAGCGTGCTGAGGCGATGTTAGCCAGGATCATGCACTCTTCGATCAGCTTGTGGGCGTCATTACGTGACGCGCGCTCAACCCGTTCAATACGGCGCTCGGCGTTAAAGATGAATTTCGCCTCTTCCGTTTCAAACGAGATACCGCCGCGCTCTTCACGTGCAGCATCCAGTACCTGGTAGAGGTTGTGCAGCTCTTCAAGATCTTTGACCAGCGGTGCATACTGCTGACGCAACTCTTTGTCGCCCTGCAGGATGTTCCAGACTTTGTTATAGGTCAGACGCGCATGGGAGTTCATCACCGCTTCGTAATGCTTAAAGCCGGTGAGCTTACCTTTAGTCGAAATGGTCATCTCACACACCATACAGAGTCGATCGACCTGCGGGTTAAGCGAGCATAAGCCATTCGACAAGACTTCCGGCAGCATCGGCACAACCTGTGACGGGAAGTAGACTGAGGTGCCGCGCTGATGCGCTTCGTCATCCAGTGGCGTACCCGGACGGACGTAATAGCTTACATCGGCGATAGCGACCCACAGACGCCATCCGCCACCGCGTTTTTTCTCACAGTAGACCGCATCGTCAAAGTCACGGGCATCTTCACCATCAATGGTGACCAGCGGTAGTTTGCGCAGATCGACGCGGCCTTTTTTGGCCTCTTCCGGGACCTCCTCTTTCAGCTTGCTGACCTGAGCTTCCACTTCTGGCGGCCAGGTGTGCGGAATTTCATGGGTACGCAGCGCCATATCAACGGCCAAACTGGTGCCCATATCATCGCCCAATATCTCAGCCACTTTACCGATCGCTTTGGTGCGACGGTTCGGACGCTGGACCAGCTCAACCACCACCACGGAACCCATGCGGGCATTCATCGTCTCTTCAGGCGGGATGAGGATGTCAAAACTCAGGCGACTGTCGTCCGGCACTACAAAGCCGGCACCGGCATCGGTAAAGTAGCGGCCAACGATCTGATTGTTGCGCGGTTCCTGCACGCGGACCACGCGCGCTTCGCGGCGGCCTTTGCGATCGGCACCCAGCGGCTGCGCCAGGATCACGTCACCGTGCATACAGAATTTCATCTGCTCTGCGGAGAGGTAGAGGTCATCTTTCTGACCTTCTGCCCGCAGGAAGCCGTAGCCATCACGATGGCCAATGACTTTACCGCGCAGGAGATCAAGACGTTCTGGCAGCGCATAGCATTGACGGCGGGTAAACACCAGCTGACCATCACGCTCCATGGCGCGAAGGCGGCGACGCAGCGCCTCAAGGTGCTCTTCTTCGTGCAGATTCATCTCTTCAGCCAGCTCTTCACGGCTGGCTGGTTTTTCACGTTTTTCTAACAGAGCCAGAATAAATTCACGGCTTGGAATAGGGTTTTCGTATTTTTCAGCTTCTCTATCCTGAAAAGGATCTTTTGACATAGCGGTTCCTCCGATGTCATTTAATATTTATTTCCGCCGGCGATTTGGACAGGATGATTTCATAAAGTGGTGTATTACCTTCGACTAAATCTGCCAGCGTATAGCTATCCAGCTCCTGCAAAAAGCGCTGCACTGCATCGTGCAGTGCCTGCTTCAGACGGCAGGCTGGTGTGATGGAACAGGAGGCGCAGTCCACTAATTGTAGCGGTTCCATCTTGCGTACCACGTCGCCAATGACAATCTGACGAGGCGGCATACCCAGGCGAATGCCCCCATTTTTACCACGCGTTGCGGCAACGTAGCCCGCACGACTCAGCTGATTGATGATTTTGACCATATGATTTCGGGACAAACCATAGGTGTTTGTCACTTCCGTAATATTGGTCTGCTGACCTTCAGGCAACGCTGCCAGATAAATCAGCGCCCGTAAGCCATAATCAGTAAAACTCGTGAGCTGCACAGTAACCTCAGTGAACCTTCAGGCGTGGCATTGCATTATTCGCCCTGTTATTGATGTCAGGATTAAATCGGATTGCCATTCGATTAACTACGATGATAAACCAGAGTCTGATTTGCCGTGCGTTTTTTTAAGCCAGCACAAGGTTTGACAAGCGAAGGGAGGTAAAGTGGCATCAAAGAATGGAAAAACAAGGGCCGGACAACGTCCGGCCTGAATGATTATGCGTCAAATGGATCGCGCAGAATCATCGTTTCACTGCGATCTGGACCAGTGGAGATGATATCAATCGGCACACCTGTTACCTCTTCAACACGCTTAATGTAATCGCGTGCGGCCTGAGGCAAACCTTCCAGCGTCTTCACGCCAAACGTGGTCTCGCTCCAGCCTGGCAGGGTTTCGTAGATTGGCTCAATGCCTTCCCAGTTCTCTGCTGCCAGTGGCGTAGTGGTCACTTCGCGGCCATCAGGCATACGGTAAGCAACACAGATTTTCACCTCTTTCAGGCCATCCAGCACGTCCAGCTTGGTCATGCAGAAACCTGACAGGGAGTTGATCTGTACCGCACGGCGAACCGCGACCGCATCCAGCCAGCCGGTACGACGACGACGTCCGGTGGTGGCACCAAACTCATTGCCCTGCGCACAGAGGAATTCGCCAGTTTCATCGAACAGTTCGGTCGGGAACGGGCCTGCGCCCACGCGGGTTGAGTACGCTTTCACGATACCCAGCACGTAGTCGACATAACGCGGACCAATGCCTGAACCGGTTGCCACGCCACCTGCGGTCGTGTTGGACGACGTCACGTACGGATAAGTTCCGTGATCGATATCCAGCAGCGTACCCTGCGCGCCTTCAAACATAATCAGATCGCCACGCTTACGCGCAACGTCCAGCAGTTCAGAGACGTCTACTACCATGCCCGTGAGGATGTCAGCGACTTCCATCACATCGCTCAGCACTTTGTCGAAGTCCACTGCCGGTTCTTTATAGTACTCAACCAGCTGGAAGTTGTAGAAATCGACCACTTCTTTCAGCTTGGCTGCAAAGGTTTCTTTGTTGAACAGGTCGCTGACACGCAGTGCACGGCGAGCAACTTTATCTTCATAAGCAGGGCCGATGCCACGGCCGGTAGTACCAATCGCTTTGGCACCACGGGCACGTTCACGCGCCATATCCATCGCAACGTGATATTGCAGGATCAGCGGACAGGCTTCAGAAATCAGCAGACGTTCACGTACCGGGATCCCGCGCGCTTCCAGGCCTTTCATCTCTTTCATTAAGGCTTCAGGAGAAAGCACTACGCCGTTGCCAATAATGCTGGTTACGTTATCGCGCAGAATGCCAGAAGGGATCAGGTGGAGGACGGTTTTTTCACCGTTGATGACAAGCGTGTGGCCCGCATTGTGGCCGCCTTGATAACGCACAACGTAATTCGCGCGCTCAGTCAGAAGGTCTACAATCTTACCTTTACCTTCGTCACCCCATTGGGTGCCCAGTACGACGACGTTCTTACCCATTTCTCAAAATCACCGATTGCTTAAAAAAGGATTCTACCATCTGATCCTATGGTTTTCAGCACTTTTAGCATACGATTGCGCGCTTTTTTGTCTGAGTTTTGCTCACTACAACATGTTGGGGATAACGGCGCGAAGAGGCACAATTTAGCCGGTGTGAAACCCGATTCAGAGGTTGCCGTGCAGGCTGAGCATGCAGTAAATCACCATGCCTGCAACCACCAGCCCGCCACCAAAGCGATGCAGCAGGCGATCGGGTAAGCGGGTCATCGTCAGGATCATGCGTCGCCAGGCGCGTGGCATAAACATCGGTCCCAACCCTTCCAGCACTAATACCAGCGCCAGTGCCATCCAGATGCTTGTTTTCATTCTCAATCCTGAAAAAAAAAAGGCCGACAACATTGTCGGCCCACAGGTTATATCAGTTCTTAACGTGTCGCGTTAGAGGGCGCCTTCATATATCGGAAGAAGTCGCTATCCGGGCTTAACACCATGACATCCTGATTTTCATTAAAGCTGTTTTCATAGGCACGCAGGCTACGAATAAAGGCGTAGAAGTCAGGATCTTTGCTGAACGAATCTGCAAACAACCGTGCCGTTTCCGCATCACCGTCACCGCGCGTGATCAGGGCTTCACGCTGGGCTTCAGCCAGAGTACGCGTCACCTGGTAATCGGCCTGAGCACGCAGTTTTTCTGCCTCTTCCTGACCCTGTGAACGCTGACTACGCGCTACGGCTTCACGCTCAGCACGCATACGGTTGAAGATTGCATCGGAAACTTCGGTCGGCAGGTTGATCTGCTTGATGCGCACATCCACAACCTGAATACCCAGCGCTGCCATGCTGTTTGGATTCGGTGCTGGCTCGCTGCTGTTGGTTTCACGCTCTACACGGGCTGCTGCGCTGGCAATTGCATCATCAGCCGCAGGTGTGGCGATTTCATCGTCACTGCCCGCAGAACCGGTATTCAGCGCGTCACGGACATCGGTGGTCAGGCGACCACGGGAGTCTGTGACGATATCTTTCACATCAAGGCGACCCATTTCAGAACGCAAACGGTCACTGAACTTACGTTTCAGCAGCACTTCCGCCTGAGAGACATCCCCGCCACCGGTAGCCAGGTAGTAGCGACTGAAATCGCTGATACGCCATTTGATGTAGGAGTCCACGATCAGATCTTTCTTCTCTTTGGTAACAAAGCGATCGGCCTGGTTATCCATCGTCTGAATTCGCGCATCCAGCGTTTTAACCGTTTCCAGGAATGGGATCTTAAAATGCAGACCCGGCTCAAACACCTGGGGTTTGTTTTCGCCGTCGCGCAGGACTTTACCGAAGCGCAGAACAATGCCTCGCTGCCCTTCCTGCACCACAAACAGCGACGCATAGAGCGCCACCAGCACGACAATGATTAAAAATACTATTGGCTTACGCATCGATTACTCTCTCCCTTCGCGCTGGCTGTCGCTGCGCTGAGCATTCGCCCGACGCTGATCCATGATATTGTCCGGACTGTATGACGACGTGTCATTGCGGCTGGCGTTGCGATCGGAGATGGCTGGCAGCGAAGAACTGTTACCGCCTTTCTGACCATTCTGGCCTGGTGCAGCCTGACCGCCACGCATCAGTTGATCCAGCGGCAGCATCATCAGGTTGTTACCGCGATCGTTAACCAGTACTTTGCGGGTATGGCTCAGCACGCGTTCCATGGTCTCGATATAGAGACGCTCTTTGGTGATTTCAGGCGCGGCTTTATACTCCGGCAGAATCTTGGCGAAACGCGCCACTTCACCCTGCGCTTCCAGAACGGTACGCTCTTTGTAAGCGCGCGCCTCTTCCAGAATACGTTGCGCCTGGCCATTAGCACGAGGCTGAACTTCGTTGGCGTAAGCTTCTGCTTCACGAACATACTGTTCGCGGTTTTCACGTGCGGCAATCGCATCATCAAACGCAGACTTCACCTCTTCCGGCGGACGGGCAGCCTGGAAGTTGACGTCCAGCACGGCGATCCCCATGTTGTAAGGGCGAATTGTTTCATCGATTTCACGCTGGGTGTCGCTACGCACCACGGTACGGCCTTCGGTCAGAATGCGGTCCATGGTAGAACGACCAATCACGCCGCGCAGCGCACTGTCAGTGGCCTGACGCAGGCTGTCATCCGCGCTGGTCACTGCATAAAGATAACGTTCCGGATCGGTCACGCGATACTGCACGTTCATTTCCACGCGTACGACGTTTTCATCTGAGGTCAGCATCACGCCAGAAGCCGCCAGTTCACGCACTGCTTCAACGTTAACCGCGCGTACCTGATCAACAAATGTCGGTTTCCAGTTCAGGCCGGGTTCAACCAGGTGACTGAACTTACCGAAGCGCGTTACCACGCCACGTTCCGCTTCTTTGATGGTGTAGAAACCGCTTGCAGCCCAGATGACTACAGCAGCAACAGCCACGATGCCAACGATTTTGCCACCGCTGCCGGAGCCGCGCTGACCGTTATCGCTCTGTTTGCCACCGCCCAGTCCACCAAGCTTCTTGCTCAGCTTACGGAAGATATCATCCAGATCAGGAGGCCCGGATTCCCGTCCTCCCTTATTTCCCCCAGAGTTGCCGCCTTGATTATTGCTGCTTCCCCACGGGTCGCGGTCCTGTCCGTTATTTCCGGGCTGATTCCACGCCATGTCTCTACTCCATTTATTGTAATTACGGTTTTTACCCTTCATCTTTCGGATTGCAGCGGTACTGGCTGCCTGCGTTCACCCCGGTCACTCATCTGCGCAAGCGCCCGGGGATTCACTCAGTTGCCGCCTTGCTGAAATCCGAAATACCCGGGTAAATCCTGCGTATTCAGGCCTGCAACGAAAGTGCGACAATCTTCAATTTTAAAGGTAAATGCGTTTGGGCAATATCAAACAATGTAACTGGTCAGCGACGGTTCCTGCTTACATAAACGCATCCACTCAATAATGGGCATACGTATCTGCAATCCTACACTGCCGTCTTCTTCATTCCACTCTTTCTCAATCGCCTGCAACTGATAGAAACGGCTGCGAAGTCGCCCCGCCTCCGGTGGCAGACGTAACGCGTGCTGGGCAATTTCCCCTGACAGGCGCTCGGAAAGAGCCTGCCACAGCAACGGAATGCCTGCACCGGTCTGGGCGGAAAGCCAGACGCGGATGGGCAGGTTCTCTTCGTTGCGATCGATACGCGGTTCGAAGCCGTCCAGCATATCGATTTTATTCATGACCAGTAAGGTCGGAATTTCGTCCGCTTCAATCTCTTCCAGTACGGTATCGACGGCGGCGATATTTTCCGTAACGCGAAGATCGGCACCATCAATCACGTGCAGTAACAGCGTCGCCTGACGTGTCTCCTGCAGCGTGGCTTTAAATGCGGCAACCAGATCGTGAGGAAGATGGCGAATAAAGCCGACCGTGTCCGCCAGAACCACGTCTCCGACATCGGCAACATTCAGACGGCGCAGTGTGGGGTCAAGTGTCGCAAACAGCTGGTCTGCGGCAAAGACGTTGGCAGAGGTCATGGCGTTAAAGAGGGTCGATTTGCCGGCGTTGGTGTAACCCACCAGAGAAACAGTTGGCACATCCGCTTTAGCACGAGACTGTCGCCCCTGCTCACGCTGTTTTTCAACCCGCTCAAGACGAGACAGGATCTGACTGATACGTCCGCGCAGCAGACGGCGGTCGGTTTCTAACTGTGTTTCACCCGGGCCACGCAAGCCGATCCCGCCTTTCTGACGTTCAAGATGCGTCCAGCCACGTACCAGACGTGTCGCAAGATGACGCAGCTGCGCCAGCTCAACCTGCAATTTACCTTCGTGGGTACGTGCGCGTTGGGCAAAAATATCCAGAATCAGACCGGTGCGATCAATGACACGACATTCGCACAGGCGCTCGAGGTTTCTTTCCTGAGCGGGCGTAAGGGCATGATCGAATAATACGACCGATGCTCCAGTTGTTTTTACCGCATCGGCAATTTCAACGGCTTTTCCTTCACCGACAAAATACTTGGGGTGTGGCGCTTTACGGCTGCCAGTGACCACTTGCAGCGCCTCAACGCCAGCAGAAGAGACCAGGGTTTCAAACTCCTGTAAATCTTCTACTTCTTTGTCTTGGGAGAACCAGATGTGTACCAGTACGGCCTGCTCACCGGCATCATAACGGTCAAACAAGCTATAACCTCGCTAAATAAAAGACCAGGACGGAAAACCTCTGTTCTCCGTTCCTGGCTGTACGGCGACGCGTTATTCTGCGTTATCACCGTCTTGTTGTGGCTGTGGCTGCGCAGATGTGTTGCTGCCACCATGATGGTAATTGTTGCTGCCGCCACCGGTATTATTGCTATGGTGAGAAACCGGGCGCGAAGGAACAACGGTAGAAATGGCGTGCTTATAAACCATCTGGCTTACCGTGTTTTTCAACAAAATGACGAACTGATCAAATGACTCAATCTGACCCTGCAGCTTAATACCGTTAACCAGATAAATCGAAACCGGAACACGTTCACGACGCAGTGCGTTCAAAAACGGGTCTTGTAATGATTGCCCCTTAGCCATTCTATCTTTTCCTTATATGCTTGTTGTTTGTTGCTAGTAGAACCTATGGTTCTGAAAAAAACTGCGTAAAAATTTGCGCACGATAACCCATCAATTGTACACAATCACCCATGCTTCGCACTAAGAACCTGTAAGACTGTATCACGCGCCAGCCGGGGCTCGTCACTGTCAAGCCAGTGAACATTTTCCCAACCGCGTAACCAGGTCATCTGTCGCTTAGCAAGCTGCCGGGTTGCGCAAATTCCCCGATAAACCATCTCGCTGTAATCGATTTCGCCCGACAAATAAGACCACATCTGACGATAACCAACACAACGAATGGAAGGCATGTCCGTATGCAAATCACCTCGTGCAAACAGGGCCCGAGACTCCGCTTCAAATCCTGACGCCAACATCTGCTCAAAACGCAACGCGATGCGCTGGTGCAGCAATTCGCGGCTCGCGGGGGCGATGGCAAACTGTTGCACGTCGTAGGGTAACGCTTCACCGGATGTTTTTGTCAGTTCCGTTAAAGTTTTACCCGAAATAAAAAAAACTTCCAGTGCTCGCGAAAGTCTCTGCGGATCATTCGGATGAATACGACTACCGGCAACCGGGTCGATTTCACACAGCTGGCGGTGTAAAGCTTCCCAGCCTTTTTCACGCGCCGTTTGCTCTATCCGCTGACGAACGTCGGGATCGGCCGAGGGCAACGGCGACAATCCTTCAAGTAACGCCTTGAAGTAGAGCATGGTTCCACCAACAAGCAACGGTATTCGTCCGGCTTCAACGATATCCGCCATTTCTGCTAAAGCATCCCGCCGGAACTCCGCTGCCGAATAGGCTTCTGCGGGGTCGCGGATGTCGAGCAGACGATGGGGTGCCACTGCTAACTCCTCAGCCGACGGTTTCGCCGTGCCAATATCCATCTGACGATAGATTAAGGCAGAATCTACGCTGATTAGTTCCACTGGTAACTGCTTACGCAATTCAATTGCTAAAGCCGTTTTGCCAGACGCCGTGGGTCCCATCAAAAAAATAGCCTTTGGCCGGCCAGCCTGGTTTAGTTCACTCATGCTTCAACGCGTTGACTGCGCTCTCAATCTCTATGGGCTGTAATAAGCCTGAAGGCGGCGATTTCAGCAGCTGAGGACAAAGCCGTTCAAGTTCTGCCAGCAGGTTAATCGCCTGTGAGTGATTCCAGTCAGAGGACTCTGTTTCATGACGCCGCGCCAGCCACTGGGCCAGTTGCGTCGCAGAGTTCTCCTGCTGCCGGGCGAGATAGCCTAACAGCTCAGGAATCAAGATTTGTAAATTTTGTGTTCGTAACGGTAAAGGCACCGCGCGCAACGTCACGTGGTCTCCTTCGGGCTGAAGTTCAATGCCCATCTGATTGAGCAGGCTACTGTTTTCTTTTGCCGCCCGTCGTTCTTCCTGAGCGATTTTCAGGCGCACCGGGATTAGCAGTGGCTGCGGTTTAAGTCCCTCTTCGCCCGGTTCAAGCTGCGCCTGTTTCAGCCAGCGGGCCGCTACCGGCAACGCCATCAGCATTAATGTCTGATCCCGCTCCAGCAGTGCAAAGTGATTGTGCAACACGGTCAGTACACGGCCAAAACTCTGAGCATGCGCAGCCAGTGGCGAAGGTTTTTCGGCCTGACGCACTGCCGGCTCGCGGGCTTTTGGCGGTGATGACGTGCTGACAGGTGTTTTCAGCAACTGCTGATAAACCGCACCTTCACGCTGACGATACCCATTCTCTTTGTTCTGCCATGCCGGTGCAGGCTGCGTTTCGCGCCCGGATGCGGCTGATTTCCTCTCGCTGGCAGACGGCGCAGGCTGCGCAAAATGATTACCGCCTGCTGCCTGACGGTTTTCCGGCTGCCAGCGCGGTGCGGGCTCTTCTGCGTGGATCGCAGGTAAGGCCGGTGCCGCCGTCGCCTGTAATGCGCTGACCACCCCCTGATAGATAAAATCGTGTACCAGGCGTGACTGATGAAAGCGTACTTCATGCTTGGCCGGATGGACGTTGACATCAACCTGATGCGGGTCAATCTCCAGGTAGAGCACATAAGCGGGCTGCTGATCATCCTGCAGCTGAGTCTGGAACGCCTGGCGGATAGCGTGGTTAATCAGCTTATCGCGCATCATCCGGCCATTCACATAGCAATACTGCAGATCGGTGACCTGGCGCGAACCGGCGGGGTCGGCAACCCAGCCGCGCAGCGAGAGATCGTCATGCTGCCAGTCGATGCGCAGCGCATGCTGCATAAACGGGGTGCCGCAGATAGAAGCCAGCCGCCGTTCGCGCTGACTCTCCTCGCTGACGGCCCGATACTGACGCATCATTTTACCGTTGTGGCTCAGCGACAGTGCCACGTCGAAACGCGCCAGGGCAATACGGCGTATTACCTCGTCGATATGACCGAACTCGGTTTTCTCGGTCCGCATAAATTTGCGGCGTGCCGGCGTGTTATAAAACAGGTCCAGCACTTCCAAAGTAGTACCGCAGGGATGCGCCGCCGGTTTAACCGTTACCGCCATATCACGCCCTTCTGCATAGGCCTGCCAGGCTTCAGTTTGATCGGCGGTGCGTGAGGTGAGTGTCAGGCGGGAGACAGAACTGATACTGGCCAGCGCTTCACCGCGAAAACCCAGGCTCATGATCGCTTCCAGGTCATCCAGTGAGGCTATTTTACTGGTAGCGTGTCGGGCGAGCGCCATCGACAGCTCGCTTTTCACGATTCCGCAGCCGTTGTCACGAATGCGAATCAGCTTTGCGCCGCCCTTTTCAATATCAACGTCAATGCGCGTCGCGCCGGCATCCAGGCTATTCTCCACCAGCTCTTTAACCACGGAGGCAGGACGCTCAACCACTTCACCCGCCGCAATCTGGTTAGCCAGCTGGGGTGGTAAAATTTGAATCGGCATGATTTTCCTTTTAGCTGGCAGCCCGGCACCTTGGCCGGGCAAACAATCAGGATGCAGGAATTTTCAGGTTCTGCCCCAACATGACGTTGGTCGACTTCAGATTATTGGTCTGCATTATCGCTTTCGGACTGACGCCGTAGTGTGCGGCAATGCCGGTTAATGAATCGCCCACCACAACTTTGTGACGCACAACGCCGCGTGGCGTAGCGCGCGTGGTGCGACTGGCGACTGCACTGGCCGGCACTTTCAGCCGCTGTCCGACCCACACCACATCCCGCTTCAGGGTGTTCATCTCACGCAGGGTGTCCATGCTGACACCATACTTCGCGGCAATACCGGAAAGCGTCTCACCGCGCGTTACCGTATGGCGCTGCGTTGCACCGGTATATTGCGTCACCCCGGTCGCCGGGTTGCTGGCGACGCTAACCGCTGGCGACGAGCCCAGCGGCCGGTTTTCCTCCTTTGGGATGGATTGCAGCGGGTGCGCCAGGAAATAAGTGCGCAGACCCTTATAGATCGACTGCGCAATCTTATCCTGGTGTGCGCTACTGCCTAGCAGTCGCTCCTCCGAGGAATTACTGATAAAGCCGGTTTCCACCAGCAAAGAAGGAATATCGGGTGAACGCAGCACGCCCAGACTGGCATGCTCAGGCAGACGTTTATGCAGTGAGGTTACGCTACGCATCTGCTGCAAGACTTTCTGTGCGATGTCATAACCGACGCGCTGCGAATGGCCGAACTGCAGGTCAAGTACTGCCTGACTGAGGTAGGGATCGGCCTGACTGTTAGCCAGCAGGTCACCCGCGCCGCCCAGCAGCTCAGACTGTTTTTCTTTCTGCTCCAGCCAGTTTGCCATCTCGTTGTTGGCGCGACGATTGGACAGGACCCAGACCGAGGCACCGGTCGCCGCATGGCTTGGCGCGGCGTCAGCGTGAATAGAGACCAGCACGTTGGCATTCGCTTTACGCGCCACGTCGGAACGTCCCATGACCGAGATAAAATAGTCGCCATCGCGCGTCAGGACGCCTTTGAACATCGGATCGTTGTTGAGTAACACCCGCAGTTTGCGGGCAATGGCGATAGTGACGTTTTTCTCTTTCAGTCCGCGCTGCCCGATTGCGCCGGGATCCTGGCCGCCATGTCCGGCATCAATTGCCACAATCACCGTGTCATTCTGGCTGACGGCAGTGCCGGGACGTACGGAACTCGCGGTGCTGGTCACGGACGTCACCGGATTTGAATTGAACGGGTTAGCCGCTGCGGCACTCTGCGTAGGTACGCGCGTCGGTGCTGTGACGGGCGCAGGCACACTGCGCGTGACAGCGGGCGACTTGCCGGTAATCGTGAAGACCACGCTGTAGCTGTTACCATTGCGTTGGGTGACTGCTCGGGTTTTACCCGCCTGCGTCAGCTCAAACACCAGCCGTACGCTCTGTTTGTCTTTTGGGGTGCTGGTCCGAATTCGCTTTACGATGTTTTCGCCACTGAAATTCAGCGGCAGTCCCTGAACTACACCACTCTGGCGCACATCCAGTACCACACGATTCGGGTTGTGCAGAGAGAAAAAGGCATAGACCGGCTGTCCGGCAAAGTTCAGCGTAATGGTAGCCTGATTATCGCCATTGGCCACTTTGATATCGGACAGCGTGGCGGCAAACAGGGGCGTACAGACCAGCAGCATCAGTGATACCAGTGCTATTTTCATCCGTGACATCATGCCTGATCCCTGCCCTGACCAACGTGTTCAAGCCATTGCTGGCCGGACGCGGATTGTGCTGTCAGTTCCGCTTCACGCGCCTCACCCACATAACGCAGCGTTAAGGTGAGATCGGGCTGCGGTAGAAAACCGGCACCCTGCTGCGGCCATTCCACCAGACAGATGGCATCACCACTGAAGTAGTCGCGGATGCCCATAAACTCAAGCTCTTCGGGGTCGGCAAGGCGATAGAGGTCGAAGTGGTAGAGCGTACGGCCATCCAGCGTGTAAGGTTCAACGAGGGTGTAAGTAGGACTTTTGACATTGCCCCGATGGCCCAGCGCCTGCAGAAAGCCGCGGCTGAAGGTGGTTTTACCCGCCCCCAGATCGCCATAGAGATAAATCACTGCCGCGCTGCCACAGGCGCGCGCCAGCTGAGCGCCCAAACTGAGCGTAGCCGCCTCATCGGGCAAAGAAATAACACAGGTCTTCATGCTTCTTTATTCATCTCAGGATTAACAAACTGCCACAGCAGATCCAGTAAATCAGTGGCCAGCATACCGCGCGTACCGCGTTCTGCCGCAACCGCATCGGCCGCTGCACCATGTGCAACGCAGCCCGCGCAGGCTGCATCGAACAGCGTCAGTTTCTGACCCACCAGCGAGGCGATAATTCCACTGAGGAGATCGCCCATACCGCCGGACGCCATACCAGCATTGCCCACATCCGCAAAGGCCATTTCGCCCTGCTCGCTGGCAATCAGCGTGCCAGCACCTTTCAGTACCACTACGCCACCATAACGCTGCGCCAATGTCTGGGCTGCATGTAAGCGGTCACTCTCAATTTCACTGGTCTCGATATTCAGCAAACGCGCCGCTTCGCCAGGATGCGGCGTAATAATGCGATTCTGACGTTTCTCAGCACTGATTGCCAGCAGGTTAAGTGCATCTGCGTCCCAAAGCATCGGCTTTTCACTGCCTGCTACCCGCTTCAGTGCCTGCTTTCCCCATTCGCGCTGACCCAGACCGGGTCCAATCGCGATGACATCAGCCCACTCCAGCGCCTCCGTCAGGCGTTCATCCGTAAGTTCATCGACCATAATTTCAGGCCGTGCGGTCAGAATCGGAATAACATTATCTTTGTGAGTGAGTACTCGCACCAACCCACTGCCGCTGCGTAACGCAGCTTCTGCCGTCATTCGAACTGCGCCAGCGGTACCCGCATCACCTCCAACGACCAGCAGCCGGCCATGACTACCCTTGTGCGAGGTCGGTTTACGTGGCTTAAGCCAGCGGGTTAATGCGCTGGCATCATAACGGGCGATGGGTGCCTCTTCTCCGGCCAGAAAAGCAGCCAGACCAAGATCGGCATACCAGAGCTTTCCGATGTAGTCTCGCGCCTTGCCGGTGATCTGGCCCGGTTTCAGTGCGACCATACTCAGCGTATGACTGGCATTCATCACCTCGCCGGGTGCGGTGCCGTTGCGCGCGGATAGGCCAGAAGGCATATCAATGGCGACTATCGGTGCCGCATGGGCGTTTGCCCGCTGAATCAGCGTGGCATAAGGTTCTTCGGGCGCACGATTGCTGCCGGTTCCCAGCAGGGCATCGACAATCACATCAATCTGATCTGGCCAGGTCGCATCGGCCGCATGGATTTCCCCGCCCGCATCCAGCCATGCGTCCCGCGCGCGCTGTGCCTCTTCCGGCAGCGCTTTTTCACTTTCGCACGCCAGCACCGTAATGGTTTTCCCCGCCGCCTGGCCCAGTCGCGCCAGCACGTAGCCATCACCGCCGTTATTGCCGTGACCGCACAGGATAAGCCAGTGGCTGGCTTCGGGCCAGTGCGCTGTCAGATGCTCGTAAGCTGCCTGCCCGGCTCGCTGCATCAGCTCATACAGAGTAATCCCGAGCGCATCGGCTCCCTGTTGCTCAAGCTGCGCCACAGCCTGCGCAGGCCAGACAGAATATGGTAAACTGCGGCTGTTTTTCTTCGAATCCTGGTCACTCATGTCATACCCTCTCGATCTTCATGAACTCGCACAACAGATTAAACAGTGGGGATTGGATCTCGGCTTTCAGCAGGTCGGCATTACCGATACCGATCTCAGTGCAGAAGAGCCGCGCCTGCAGGAATGGCTGGATAAGCAGTATCATGGTGAGATGGCCTGGATGGCGCGACACGGCATGATGCGGGCGCGTCCTCATGAGTTGCTGCCCGGCACGCTGCGCGTCATCAGCGTTCGTATGAACTACCTTCCGGCCAAAGCTGCCTTCGCCAGCACGCTGAAAAATCCCCAACTAGGCTATGTCAGCCGTTATGCACTCGGTCGTGATTACCACAAAGTATTGCGCAATCGACTGAAAAAGCTTGGAGAAATGATCCAGCAGCACTGTGGCGAGCTGAATTTCCGGCCGTTTGTGGATTCGGCACCGCTGCTTGAGCGCCCGCTGGCGGCCAAAGCCGGACTCGGCTGGACCGGCAAACATTCGCTGATACTGAATCGGGAAGCCGGCTCGTGGTTTTTCCTCGGCGAGCTGCTGATCGATATTCCGCTACCCGTGGACACCCCGCAGCCGGAGCAGTGTGGCCGCTGCGTTGCCTGCATGACCATCTGCCCCACCAGCGCTATCGTTGAGCCTTACGTCGTGGATGCCCGGCGCTGTATTTCCTACCTCACCATTGAGCTGGAAGGGGCTATCCCGGAAGAATTTCGTCCCCTGATGGGCAACCGGATTTATGGCTGCGATGACTGCCAGCTGATCTGTCCGTGGAATCGCTATGGACAACTCAGTGACGAAAGCGACTTTTCACCGCGCGCGGCGTTACATGCACCGGAGCTACTCGATTTGTTTCAGTGGGATGAAGCGAAATTTTTAAGCATCACGGAAGGCTCAGCAATTCGCCGTATTGGCCATTTACGCTGGCTCCGCAATATTGCCGTGGCGCTGGGTAATGCGCCCTGGTCAGCGGACATTGTGCCAGTACTGGAACAGCGGCTCGGAGAGAGTGAACTGCTGGATGAACATATTCTGTGGGCGGTCGCCTGTCAGCAGCAGAAACGCCAGCAACTCGTCGTGGACGTGCAGCCTGCTCAGCAGAAACGGCTGGTTCGTGCAGTTGAGAAGGGTTTACCGCGTGATGCATGATTGAACAGCGAGCCGCTGAATATCGTTTTCCACATGCTGTGAATAAAAATAAAAAGCTGTTGTCATTCAACTGCAACAACGCTGATTTCACTGTGGAATAACAAATTGAAATATCTTCATAAACTTAAATATCAACAACTTATAAAAAATTTGTGTTTATTTAATAATGAGACTACCGCTGCGGTTAAATCACAAGGCTGTGGATAACTCTGTTCAGAACACATTTACAGATCGCCCTGACAGGCATGAAAGATGGGGGTGGTGCTGTGGATAACTTCAGAAGACAACTAAAATCACCCGACCAAAAACAGCCGTATAACGAACTGAAACAGGGGGTGATGTAAAATCTGGAGCGGGAAACGAGACTCGAACTCGCGACCCCGACCTTGGCAAGGTCGTGCTCTACCAACTGAGCTATTCCCGCATAGAAGGGTACTGCTTTATAAAACTGGAGCGGGAAACGAGACTCGAACTCGCGACCCCGACCTTGGCAAGGTCGTGCTCTACCAACTGAGCTATTCCCGCAAAGAGGTTACTGCTTACACTTTAAATCTGGAGCGGGAAACGAGACTCGAACTCGCGACCCCGACCTTGGCAAGGTCGTGCTCTACCAACTGAGCTATTCCCGCGCCTTGTACCGAAACTAAATTCTTCACCGGTACGGGGTGCGCATTATACGAGAAATCGTTGCTGCTGCAAGCGTCTGAAAGCAAAATTTTTCGCTTTCAGCGCGTTTGCTGATTAAATCAGCAACCTGGTGGTTTCATGCGCACCCGTCGTCGATTAAAGCTGCAAAAAGTGTTCGCGGTAGTAAGCCAGCTCCGCCACCGACTCGCGGATATCATCCAGCGCCTGGTGCGTACCGCCTTTTTTAAAGCCAGGCAGGATTTCCGGTTTCCAGCGGCGAGCCAGCTCTTTCAGGGTACTGACATCCAGATAGCGATAGTGGAAATACGCTTCCAGCTCAGGCATATACTTAAACAGGAAGCGGCGATCCTGCCCGATGCTGTTGCCACAGATTGGCGACGTGTTAGCCGGGACCCACTGTTTCAGGAATTCAATGGTCGCCAGTTCGGCTGCGCGATCGTCAATCTGACTTTCCTTCACTCGCGCAACCAGACCGCTGTTGGTGTGGGTGCGGACATTCCATTCATCCATTAGCGCCAGCTGCGCATCGGACTGATGGACGGCCATGACCGGCCCTTCCGCCAGAATGTTCAGGTTGGCGTCAGTCACCAGGGTTGCAATCTCAATAATACGATCGTGCGTCGGATCAAGTCCGGTCATCTCAAGATCAATCCAGATCAGATTCTGTTCATTTCCAGTAGCCATGCTGTTTCCTGCGGTTGCTGTAGTCGTCATTCACGATGAATAAGGTGTATCATAGACGTTTTGCCCAGCCGGGCGAAATCTGGCTAACGCTGTGAGGGTGAGTGAGTAAAAATAAACTGTCGAAGGGCCAACAACGTCGCGTAAGCGCTAACCACGATCGCCGTCTCAACCAGCGCAGAGAGCGTCCGGAAGCGGATGATAACCTGTTTGGTGAAGCTGCAGACGGGGTCGTTGTGAGTCGTTTTGGCATGCATGCTGATGTTGAGGATAGCGCAGGCGTCGCCCACCGTTGCAACATCCGCCGTACTATTCGTTCGTTGGTTACGGGCGACCGTGTGCTGTGGCGTCCGGCTACCAGCGGCGGCAAAGGCATTGTTGAAGCGGTGCATGAACGCACCAGCGTATTAACCCGCCCCGATTTTTACGACGGCGTGAAGCCGATGGCGGCGAATATCGATCAAATCATCATCGTCTCTGCGATCCTGCCGGAACTGTCGCTAAACATCATTGATCGCTATCTGGTTGCCAGCGAAACGCTGGACATCGAACCCTTACTGGTCCTGAACAAGACCGATCTGCTGGATGACGAGGCGCGCGTCTTTGTTGATCAGCAGATGGCTATCTATCGCGATATTGGCTATCGCGTGGTGATGGTCTCCAGCCGGGCGAAAAACGGTCTGGACGATCTGAAAGCGGCCTTGACCGACCGCGTGAGTATCTTTGCTGGTCAGTCTGGCGTCGGCAAATCGAGCCTGCTGAATGCCCTGCTCGGCTTTGACAAAGATGAGCAGGTCGCGATTCTGACCAACGAAGTGTCAGACGGTTCAGGCCTGGGCCAGCACACCACTACCGCATCCCGCCTGTATCACTTCCCGCACGGCGGTGATGTGATTGATTCACCCGGTGTGCGTGAGTTCGGTTTGTGGCATCTGGAACCAGAACAGGTTACGCGCGGCTTTGTCGAATTCCGCCCCTTCCTGGGCTATTGCAAATTCCGTGACTGTAAACATGGCAGCGATCCCGGCTGTGCGATTCGTGAAGCGGTCGAACAGGGAAAAATCCACATCTCCCGTTTCGATAACTACCACCGTATCCTGGAGAGCATGGCGCAGGTAAAAACGCGTAAAAATTTCCCTGATGGTGAAAGTTAATCGGTATAACCGCGTCTGAAGGGATAAGCTGCTGCATTTTGCGAGGTGGATTCCGATCACGCGTACGGACCGTGCAGCGTGCCGGAAATCAGGTATAGTCGCCATCTGAACAGGGCACTGCTACAATCCGCCCCCTTTTTACCATGTCCTGAAATAGCCAGGAGGCTAAGGTGTTTGATCGTTTAAAACTCGGCTTGAATCATATTCTCCCGAAGAAATGGCTGACTGAACTTGCCGGTTGGGGCGCCAGTCGCCGCGGTGGTTGGTTGACCAAACTGGTCATTGACATCTTTGTCTGGTTTTACAAAGTCGACATGGCGGAGGCGCGCAAGCCCGATACCGCCAGTTATCGCACGTTTAATGACTTTTTCGTTCGTCCGCTGAAAGACGATGCGCGTCCGGTGGATGCTGATGCCAGCCTGATCGCCCTGCCCGCAGATGGTGCTATCAGCCAGCTCGGCCATATTCATGGCGATCAGATTTTCCAGGCTAAAGGTCATCATTACACCATCGATGCTCTGCTGGCGGGAGATGAGCGGATGGCCGCTCAATTTGTGGAGGGTGAGTTCGTCACCACCTATCTGGCACCGCGCGATTATCACCGCGTCCACATGCCATGCAACGGTATCCTGCGTGAGATGATTTATGTGCCTGGCGATCTCTATTCAGTCAACCCGCTGACCGCGCGTAATATTCCCAACCTGTTTGCCCGTAACGAGCGCGTCATCTGCTATTTCGAAACGGATATCGGACCGATGGTGCAGATTCTGGTGGGTGCGACGATTGTCGGCAGCATTGAAACCGTCTGGGCGGGCACCATCACCCCACCGCGTGAAGGTGTGATCAAACGCTGGCACTATCCGGCAGCGGATGATGAAGGGGCGGTAGTACTGCTGAAAGGACAGGAAATGGGACGCTTTAAACTCGGTTCGACGGTTATCAACCTGTTTGCGCCTGGTCGCGTCAAACTGGCTGAAAGTCTGGAAGCAGAAAGCAAAACCCGTCTGGGTCAACCGCTGGCGATCGCGCTGCCGGTAGCGACAGACATTTCCGACGTCATCGTCGACTAAATTGAGTGTCCTCTGTGCGTTCGATTCTCCTCCTGCTGCTGAGCCTGTGGCTCAGCAGCCCGGCCTTCGCGGCCAGCCTTCCTGATGCCAGCCAGCTCAAACAGCAGCTGGAAGAGATAAAATCGGCTAAAAGTTCTCCATCCCAGGCGGAACAGATCCAGACGATTGAAGCTGCCTTAAACTTCCTCTCTGAACGCGATGACTCGCTGGAGCGCGCGGCGCAATATCAGCAGGTGATTGATGACTTTCCGCGTCTGGCGCGCGAACTGCGTCAGCAGATTGCCGCACTAAGCGACAGCGGAAAAACCGTACGCAGCAACATGAGCAGCGCCGAGCTGGATCAGGAGATTCTGCAGGTCAGCAGCCAGTTGCTGGAAGAGGGTCGTCAGGCTCGCCAGGAGCAGGATCGGGCGCGGGAAATCAGCGATTCGTTGTCGCAACTGCCGCAGCAGCAGACTGAAGCGCGCCGGGCGATGACGGAGAGTGAACGCCGGCTGCAGGGCGTCAGCACCAGTTCACCACAGGGCCAGCTGCAACTGGCCGCTCGCCAGGCGGAAAGCGCCGCAAATAAAGCGCTCGTTGATGAACTTGAGCTGGCCCAGCTCTCCGCCAATAACCGTCAGGAACTGGCGCGGATGCGGGCTGAAGTTCACCAGCGTAAAGCGACGCAGCTTGATAACTATCTGCAGGCACTGCGCAACCAGCTCAATGATCAGCGGCAACGTGAAGCGGAAGTCGCTCTCGCCCGCACCGAGCAACTGGCGGAAAACAGCGGCGATCTGCCGCCGGCGATCAGCGATCAGTTTCGGGTTAACCGCGAACTCTCTGTTGCGCTGAATCAGCAGGCGCAGCGTATGGATCTGGTGGCATCGCAGCAGCGGCTGGCCACCAACCAGATTATTCAGGTCCGTCAGGCGCTCTCTACGTTGAGAGAACAGTCGCAGTGGCTGGGCGCGTCTAATCTGCTGGGCGAAGCGCTTCGGGCGCAGGTCGCACGTCTGCCAGAGATGCCTAAGTCACAGCAGATTGATAATGAGATGGCACAGCTTCGCGTACAGCGTCTCTATTATGAAGATCTGCTGGAGCGTCAGGAGACGCTGAGTAAAGGACGGCAGGCCGATGGCCAGCCCTTCACCGCAGAACAGAAGCGTATTCTTGATGCGCAGCTACGCACCCAGCGTGAACTGCTCAACTCCCTGATCTCCGGCTGTGACACCCTGATTCTGGAGATCACCAAGCTCAAAGTCGGCAACACCCAGCTGCAGGATGCGCTGACAGAAGTCAAAGACGCGACGCACCGCTATCTGTTCTGGACCGCTGACGTCAGTCCGATCGGTCTGAGTTATCCGCTGGATCTGGCTAAAGATCTTTCCCGTCTGCTATCGCTGGATACGCTGGGTCAGCTTGGCAAAGCGATGGCGATGATGTTTACCAGCCGCAATTCGGTGCTGCCGATTATTGGTGCCCTGCTGCTGGTGGGTTTCAGCATCAGTTCGCGCCGCCACTTCAATGCGTTTCTTGAACGTTCCGCCAGCAAAGTCGGCAAGGTCACCCAGGATCGTTTCCGCCTGACCATTCGTACCGTGTTCTGGTCGATTCTGGTAGCGCTGCCGCTGCCGGTATTGTGGGGTGCGCTGGGTTATGGCCTGCAGAACGCCTGGCCCTACCCTATCGCCGTGGCGATTGGCGATGGCATTACCGCCACGCTGCCGCTGCTGTGGGCATTTATGATCAGCGCCGCCTTTGCCCGTCCGAATGGCCTGTTCATTGTGCATTTCCGCTGGCCGCAGAACCGGGTAGCGCGCGCCATGCGCTACTACTCACTGAGCATCGGCCTGATTGTGCCGCTGATTATGCTGCTGATCGCCTTTGGCAATCTGGAAGATCGGCAGTTTTCCTCGTCGCTGGGTCGCCTCTGTTTCATCCTGATCTGCGGAGCAATCAGCATTGTTACGGTCAGCCTGAAACGCTCCGGTATTCCGCTCTATCTCGATAAAGAGGGGAATGGCGAGAATATGGTGAACCGGATGCTGTGGAACCTGATGATCGCCATGCCGCTGATGGCTGCCCTCGCCTCCGCCGTGGGGTATCTGGCGACCGCGCAGGCGCTGCTGGCGCGACTGGAAACCTCAGTCGCCATCTGGTTCCTGCTGCTGGTTATCTATCACATTATCCGGCGCTGGATGCTGATTCAGCGTCGCCGTCTTGGTTTTGACCGCGCCCGTCAGCGCCGTGCCGATATGCTGGCTAACCGGGCGCGTAGTGAAGAAGAGAAAGAGCAAAGCGCGCTGAATACCGACGCGATTGAAATCGAAGAGCCGGTGATTGATCTGGATGCGATCAGTGCGCAGTCGCTGCGGCTGGTACGTTCTATCCTGACGCTGATTGCCCTGGTCTCGGTGATCGTGCTGTGGTCAGAAATTCACTCGGCCTTCGGCTTCCTGGAGAATATTCAGCTGTGGGATGTCAGTACGTCCGTACAGGGCGTGGAGTCGATTCAGCCAATCACCCTGGGTTCAGTACTGATTGCTATTCTGGTGTTTATCATCACCACTCAGCTGGTGCGCAATATGCCCGCGCTGCTTGAACTGGCACTGTTGCAGCATCTTAATCTGACGCCGGGTACCGGTTACGCCATAACCACACTGACCAAATATCTGCTGCTGCTGATTGGCGGGCTGATTGGTTTCTCCATGATTGGTATTGAATGGTCGAAACTGCAGTGGCTGGTTGCTGCGCTGGGTGTGGGACTGGGATTTGGCTTGCAGGAGATTTTTGCCAACTTTATCTCTGGCCTGATTATCCTGTTCGAAAAGCCGATTCGTATTGGTGATACCGTGACGATCCGCGACCTGACCGGCAGTATTACCCGGATTAACACCCGTGCGACCACCATTACCGACTGGGACCGCAAAGAGATCATCGTGCCAAACAAGGCCTTTATTACCGAGCAGTTTATTAACTGGTCGCTGTCCGATTCCGTAACGCGTGTGGTGCTCACCATCCCGGCCCCGGCCAAAGTCAGCAGTGAACAGGTAACCACCATTCTGGTACAGGCGGCCGAGCGCTGCAGTTATGTGCTTGATACGCCACCGCCGGAGGCGTTCCTCGTCGATCTGCAGCAGGGGATTCAGTTATTTGAGGTCAGGGTACATGCCGCAGAGATGGGACACCGTATGCCGCTGCGTCATGAGCTGCACCAGCTGATTCTGCTGGGATTTGAGCAACACGGTATCGAGATGCCGTTCCCGCCGTTCCAGATGCGCATGGAAACGCTGGGCAAGAAGCTGCCTGCCAGCAACGGTGCGCCCGCAGCCCGCGCCTATAAATCTGGCGGCCTGTAGTAAAAATCCGCCTTCATAGAAGGCGGCTTTGTTTTCCGCCCCATGGGGGCGTACTAAGTTCGGACTCTTAGAGCCCTCTCTTTACACCTCATGAAGCGACAGTTGTTTATCTTCAACTTCATGCTTCTCTTGATATTTTACATATTTACGGATCATTTCAGCATTCACGCCCACTGTATCCACGCAGTACCCTTTGGCCCAAAAGTGATTGCCCCATAACTTGTGCTTACGCAGGTAGGGGAACTTGTTGAACAGCCTGATTGCTGTTCTTCCTTTCAGATGGCCCATGACTTCTGACACTGATAACTTCGGTGGGA